>NZ_VYJH01000011.1:0-116325 GCF_008709855.1 Halospina sp. K52047b
CTAAGAACCTGCGTTGGTAACTGTCAATTGAGCAGATCAGTGGATGCGACCCCTGTGTTGACCTCGATTCGCTCACTCTGTTCGTCGGCAATGTAGGCTGTGTTCCTGGCATCCGAGCGGAACAGGTAACCGTTTATGCCTTCCTCGATTTCAATCACCTCGTGCTCCTCCGCGTCTTTCAGCATGCTTTTGGGCGCCGGGTGTCATGTAAATTTTCAGAAGACTGGTCTTCCTTCAGTCGATTAAAAACGCAACGTAAGCCCGGCGCTCGCTTCCACCTGAATAAAGCCACTGCTATCAAAGACGGCGGTACACCCGCCGGAACAGAACACAGCGCCGCCGCTGTCGAGGACCGTGTAGATGCCTCGCAGGTCAATTCGCATCAGCAGGTTCTGGTTCAGCGGCAGCTTGTAGCCTCCGCCCAGGGAGATGGAGGCACGGTTATGGTCTCTGAAGCCACCCGGTTTGGGCTCCAGCCGGGTCAGGCCTGCCACACCGGACACAAATGGGCCGGTCGTCCCGCCTTCGGGGAAATACAGGCCCCCGAGCTGCAACTGGTAGATCACCACATCCAGGGCAGTCGCCGGCGGGGTGAAAAGGGGCTCGGAGGAACGGACCCGGGTTTCCTGGCGGGCGACGTAGAGTTCCAGCTGTTTGCCTGGTTCCGCCAGATCCGCGTTCAGAGTCAGGCCCAGGCTGCGGGAGTCGTCGAAGGTCAGATCCTCCGTGGTGCTGGCGCCGGCAGTGCGGACTTCAAAATCCCCGCCCAGCCGGTATCCGGCAAACGGGGTCAGCTCCACGCCGGCCTGTGCAGCCATGGGCAGCAGGCAGGCGGCAAGCACCAGGCTCTGGCGTCGGCCCATGGCGAGTCTCCTCTGGGACAGGGAACCGTTATTCCCTGAGCTTCAAAACCAGTTGACCGTCCTCAACATGGACGCTGTCGACGCCCTCTGAAAAGGATCGCCAGAATCCCGGATCGTCTGCGAACTCGTTGACCAGATCAACGTTCTTGAGGTTGCCCAGCCACGCGTTGGGAAGGGGCACGCCCATGACGCTGACGCCCTTGAGTCTGACGACGGGCTTGTCGTTGTTAACGGCCAGCTCCACACCGGCATGAACCCGCAGGGTCTGCCCGCCGAGCACGGGAAAACCCTCTTCAAGCGGCACCAGAAGCACGACACTGAGCAGGTCCTGGGACAGATCAACGGCCAGCTTCCGGGCCAGATCGGTGTTGTTCGCCAGCATCCCGTTGAGTTCACGCTCACTCAAGCGAACCTCCCTGCTGGCGCCCTCCTCGCTGTAGGGTTCGGGTTCCACTGCAGGGCTTGAGGGCGCCTGCGAATCAACGCCCAGAACGTGCAGCTTGCTCTGGAGTGTTCGCTGTTCGGAGGTGTTCAGCTCAACGGGCTCGAACGCTTCAACAAAGACATACTGGCTCAAGACCCAGTAACTGACACCGGCGGTGACAACCATGGCGAGCAGTACGATCCCCAGTACCTGCCAGCCACTGAAGCCCTTTTTGACCTCTTGGCCCTGTGCCTGCTGATCGGATTCGTCCATAACGGGCTTTTCTCTCACTGGTGCCTCTCCGTACCCCTATTCATGGTTCATCTTCGCGCAATCCTGCTCAGGCCGCTACTACCCACCGCATCTTGACTGGATCGGCCAAGTCCCGGGGACTGGTCGGCGGGCATCATTCGGGTTTTCCAGGGGTGGGTTTGGGGTTGCCACATGTTTGGAGGCCTAAGCTTTAGCGCGCCCAGGTCCTGAGCGCAGTATTCCCCTTATCTTTTCGGTGCGGTATCGTTTTGGTTCAGGAGGTGTTTTATGAACTCAGGTATCAGAGACTTGCCCATCGACGAGCGTATCCAGCTCGTGGAAGACGTCTGGGACAGCATCGCTGAGGATCAGCAAAAGCTTGAGTTGACTCAGGCACAGCGGGAAGAGCTGGATCGAAGGCTGAATGCCTATGAGCAGGATGGCCAATCAGGCAGTGATGCTGGAACAGTTCTGGAAGGAATACGCCGGAGACTATGACTTACAACGTTCGGATTCGTCCGGACGCCGAGAGGGATATTGAAGACGCAGCCCAATGGTATGAGTTGCAGCGCCAGGGATTGGGGCATGAACTCATGGATTCGGTGGAGCAGACACTGAATCGCATCAGTGAGAATCCTTCCCTTTACCCTGTTGTTCACAGAGACTCACGCCGAGCTCTGATCAGGAAATTTCCTTTTGGCGTTCATTATGTGGTTACCGGGGATTCGGTTGTGGTGATTGCGGTTATGCACGTACGCCGTGATCCGCGCCGATGGAAAAGTAGAACCTGAACTCAGGACCAATATGCTTCTCAAGCGCAGAAAAACAAACTAGAAGCTGCGTACAGTGGTGTTCGGCGATGCTGGAAAAGTTCGTATCCGAGAAAACGGTGCTCCTTTGGATCATCTCCACTTTCAGCTTTACTCTCGTTCTCGCACTGCTGGGCGGTTTGATTATCCTCGGAATCGACGGCTGCTGGCCCATAGGCAGCAGCCACGCGGCGAGCAATTGTCTGTCAGGAATAGTGGCAAGCCCCCGATATTCTAGACACTTGAGAGCTGCTCGAAGTACTGCTTTTCGAACTCCATCGGAGACAGGCCGCCGTTGGTACCGTGTCGCCTGATGGGGTTATAGAACATCTCGATATAATCGAAGATGTCGCGCCGGGCCGTTTCCCGGTCCTTGTAGATCCGGCGCTTGATCCGCTCACTCTTCAACAGTGAGAAGAAGCTTTCGGCCACGGCATTGTCGTGACAGTTGCCGCGCCTGCTCATGCTCGGCGCCAGATTGTGCTCCTTCAAAAAGTGCTGCCATTCCCGGCTGGTGTATTGGGCCCCCTGATCGGAATGGATCAGAACGGTCTGTTTGGGGCGCCGCCGCCATGAGGCCATCAGCAGTGCATCCATGATCAGATCCGTGGACATTCGCTGTTTCATGGACCACCCCACAACCTGGCGGGAAAACAGATCCACCACCGTGGCCAGGTACAGATAGCCCTCATGGGTGCGGATGTAGGTGATGTCGCTGACCCACCGCTCATTCGGACTGCTGGCCTGAAAATCCCGGTTGAGGTGGTTCGGTGCCACATGGGCCGGTTTGCCGCCATAATAGCCTCTGTGGCGCTTGTAGCCCCGTTGCGCCCGGATGCCTTCGCAGCGCATCAACCGGTAGACCCGGTTCTTGCTGCAATGCTCTCCCAGGTCTTTCAGATCCAGGGTGATGTTGCGATACCCGTAGACACAGCCGCTTTCGAGCCAGGACTGTTTGATGAGTCCCAGCAACCGCTGATTCGCTTTGGTGCGGGGGCTTTCCGGGTTATGCAGCCACGCATAGAAACCGCTGAAATGGACGTTGAGAACCCGGCACATGGCCCGGACAGGGAACTGCTTCTGGTGAGCCCTGATGAAGCGATACTTTACTCGGACTCCTTGGCAAAGAACGCTGCGGCCTTTTTTAAGATGTCCCGCTCTTCAGTAACCCGGCGAAGTTCCGCTTTCATGCGCCGCAGCTCGGCCTGCTGATCACTGATCTGTTGATGCTGGCTGTCGGTATCGCCGTAGTGCTTGATCCACTTGTAGAGGCTGCCGGAGGTCACCCCCAGTCGCCGGCACACATCAGAGACCTTGTGGCCCCGTTCGGTCACCTGTTTGACCGCTTCAATCTTGAACTCTTCGGAGTAGCGCTGCCCGCTCATTCTCAACACCTGCTGGCTTTGCGTTAGTGTAACGCTCTCAGGTGTCTACTGTATCGGGGGCTTGCCATAGAGCCAGGTTTCCTATCTTTTATGCCCTCCATACTCGGAGCAATAGCTGGCACCGTCTGGACGATCAGGGAGCGAAAGGTACCCTGAAAAGGAGATTGTAAGCCTCTAAACAGTAGATCCTGAGAGCGTGCTACCGGGCCACTCGCCGGACCATTCCGGGAACTGATCGCCGGGCACCATCTGGATTTTCCGGGGATTGGTCATCTGGCCGAGGACAGTGGTGAATTTCGGTTTTTGCCGCATGTTTGGAGGCCTACGGTTTGATCAGAACCAGTTAGGGTTGTAGCTGGTTTAAGATTTCTCTATTTTGTTAAGCATGGCTATACGAAATAGAGAAAAGCTAAACGAGTTAACCCAATTACTTCCGGAAGGCCTCCTGGTGGATGCGGCGTGGCTGGAGCGGCATGGTTATTCCCGTGCGCTACGTAGTCAGTACGTTACTGCTGGCTGGCTGGAGCAGCCGGTACGAGGTGTGTTTCGTCGGCCGCGAGGGGAGGTGAGTTGGGAGCAGGTTGTAATCTCCCTCCAGACCCTGCTGCAGTACCCGGTTTCAGTAGGTGGCCGCACTGCTCTGGAATTTCAGGGCTATGCTCATTATCTCCCGTTCCAGCAGCTGCAGGTCCATCTTTACTCGGATGTGAAGTTGCCAGGCTGGGTGAACAAACTTCCGGTTGAACCGGAGTTTGTGGTGCATAACCGTCAGCGGTTTCTGCCCGCCGTGGAAGTGCCTTCCTGGGCAACCTCGTTGACCAACTCTTCCGCTGGAAGTGGGACACCGCTTCCGGGAGGCGTAAGGGTTAGTTCCTGGGGGCACTGGAACTGGCCATTGATCGTTTCCACGCCTGAGCGCGCCTACCTGGAGTTCCTGGATGAGTTACCGAACCGGGCGAGCTTTCACATGGCGGATAAGTTCATGGAAGGGCTGGGCAACCTTCGGCCCCGGTACTTGCAGTCGCTGTTGGAAGCCACGCGCAGCATCAAGGTGAAACGGCTGTTCTTTTTCTTCGCTGACCGCGAACGTCACACGTGGCTGCGGCGGATCGACCGAAGCCGGATTGATCTGGGATCCGGGAAGCGAATGCTGGTTAAGGGGGGAGTCCTGGACCAGGAATATCAAATTACCGTACCCACTGAATTTGCCAGGGAGGAAGGCAATGGCATTTAACGAGCAATATCGCCGTCAGGTTGAGTTGCTGGTTCGAATCCTGCCGCATGTGGCTGAGGAGGATTGTTTCGGCCTGAAGGGCGGCACTGCCATCAATCTCTTTCTCAGGGATATGCCCCGTCTATCGGTGGACATCGATCTGACCTATCTGCCCATCGAGCCATGGGCTCGTTCATGGGCCGAAATCGACGCGGCACTGAAGCGCATTGAATCCCGTATCCAGTCCTCAGAGCCTGACGCTCGGATAACGCGGTCAACACCCGCCAGCCAGGATGAGATCACCAAACTGCTCATCCGCTCCCGGGATGGTGTACAGATCAAAATTGAGGTGACTCCGGTCCTGAGAGGCGCGGTCTATGAGGCTCAATGGATGCCGGTCTCACAGTCGGTGGAAGATGATTTTGGCTTTGCAGAGGCACAGGTTCTTTCCTTTGCGGATCTCTATGCCGGGAAGATTATTGCGGCCCTGGATCGTCAGCACCCAAGGGATCTGTTTGACGTTCACCATCTACTCGCGACCGAAGGGATCAATGAGTCGCTTCGAGCCGCGCTGATCGTCTATTTGGTCAGTCATGACCACTCGCCTCATTCCCTGCTTGATCCAATCCGGAAGGACATCACCCAGGATTTCATGCAGAGTTTTGCTGGTATGGCTGATGACGGGGTAACTCTGGAACAGTTGATAGAGGCCAGGGAACAGGTGATCGCGGACGTTGTGAAAAACATGCCGGATTCCCACAAGCAGTTTCTTCGGTCATTTTACCAACGTAAACCGGACTGGGAGCTGGTTGGGCTCCAAGGAGCCGAAAAGCTTCCCGCTGTACGCTGGCGAGAGCTGAACCTGGATCGATCCGGGGAGGGGACTTGTGATGCGATCCTGCGTAAGCTTGAAAACGTTATTTGAGTGGTGGAGGGAATATGGACAACATCAAATTGGAACAGGATGAGCAGGAAGTTCTGGACGCGTTTGAGGCCGAGGAGTTTGTGTCTGCCCTGGATGACGAGCGTCGCGATTACATCGCTAAAGCTGCAGAAGAATCCCTTAGAGAGGGTTGAGCCTTGAGGCGTTGCAGCGGCGCGCCCTGACAGAATGCTTCCAGGCCGCGCACCGCGTCATCGCCGCCGCCGGTTTGTCGTATTCCTCGTACTCAAGCAATGTTTTGACTGTGTTTAAAGGAAACACATACTACCCTTTGTTGTGTTGTCTTTCTCTCGGAGCGGCGTATGTACCGAGTCAGGCGTATTGTGTTTCTGGCGGCCATAGTGGCTTTGGTTGGCTGCACAAATGATCAGGGGCAGGCCCGTACCCTTCAGGCCATCAAGGAGGAGGGGACACTGGTGGTGCTGACCCGTAATGCGCCGACCACCTGGTATCTGGGGCGGGATGGCAAACCCACGGGGCCCGAGTACGATATGGTCGAGGCCTTTGCCTCGCACTTGGGTGTTGACGTGTCATACAACATCAAGCCGTCGATCCGCTCCATCATCGAAGGCATTGAAAACGGCGAAGGGGATCTGGCTGCGGCTGGACTGACGATCACCCCCAAACGCCAGGAACGCTTTCGTTTCGGGCCGCCCTACCAGGATGTGACCCAGCAGGTTGTGTGCCGTCGCGATAACGTCCAGCCCGAGTCTGTTGAGGAGCTGGTGGGGCTGGAACTTACTGTGATCGCGGATAGCAGCTATGCTGGAATCGTTCAGGAAGAGCGGGCGTCTGGAGGTCGTGAAAGAGCATTATTACGGCTACTTTGAGGTTTTTGATTACGTGGACACGCGCCGTTTGATCCGCAGGGTCGACGAGCGCTACCCGAAATACCGAAGCTATTTCGAGACGGCCGCTGAACAATACGATCTTCCTTATATTCTGCTTTCCGCCCAGGGGTACCAGGAGTCGCACTGGCGTGCACGTGCCCGCAGCCCGACCGGGGTCCGGGGGATCATGATGCTGACGCTGAACACGGCAAAAGAAGTGGGCGTGGATAACCGGCTGGATCCCAAACAAAGTATCTTCGGGGGTGCCAAATACCTGGCGAAGCTTAAGAATGAGCGCTTCTCGGATAAGGTAGAAGAACCGGACCGCACCTGGCTGGCACTGGCGGCCTATAACGTCGGGCGTGGCCACCTGCATGATGCCCAGCGGCTGGCGCGGGAACAGGACCTCAATCCGCACCGCTGGGGCGACGTCAAGCAGGTATTACCCCTGCTTTCGAAGAAGTTCATTTACCAGAATCTCAAATACGGTTATGCGCGAGGTTACGAGCCGGTGCGTTATGTCCAGAGGATTCGCGAGTATCAGCATATCCTGGAAAATGAGATTGAGGTGTTGTCAGTCGAGCCGCCGGATCCCGAATAACAGGGCATGCATCCCGCCCATGTGTCCGGGACTGGCTGATGTCGACTTTTTTTACATCATTGTTGGAAAACACCGGCAGCACCTGCCAGATCATGGACTAACCCTCTATGTTCTCTGCATTTATTTTTTATGGCCTCAGAATTGCTCTCCGAGGAAGAGACATTCAATTTCATGCAGAGGAAGCAGTCCATGAAAGCTACAGCATTCACCCGCAAAGGTCTTTTCTTCGGTGCGCTTTTGCTCGCCGCCGGTACCACAAACGCCAACCTGATTGGTAATGGCAGTTTCGAGAATCCCAATGTCGCACCGGGCACCTGGGAATATTTTGAAGGCGCGGACACTGTTGATGTGCCGGATTGGGAAGGCAACAGCATCGAAATCTGGGATAGCGGCATGGTCAGTTTTGAGGCCAAAGAGGGCGATCAGTTCGCCGAACTGAATGCTCACCCCGACCTTGGTTCAGATTTCGGTATCTACCAGGACTTCAGTACTGTCACCGGGCAATGGTATGACCTCTCGTTTGCATACCGTGCTCGCGTAAACAGCCTCGAAGTTTTCAGCGTCGCGGTTACTGACATGATCATCAACAACCTGAGCGAAACAATGGATGACCACACCACGTCAGGTTGGTCGGTCTATGAAGGATCGTTTAAGGCGACCTCTGCCAGCTCACGCCTGAAGTTCGCCAGTGTCGCCCCGGACGGAACACTCGGCAACTTTCTGGATGACGTATCCGTGACAGCCTCGGTGCCTGAGCCCGGCACCCTCGCGCTGCTCGGACTCGGTCTGGCGGGCCTTGGTATCTCAGCGCGTCGTCGATAAGTTGTCCCCTTTAGCGGGCGCGGCGACATCCCTGAGTGTGCGCCCATCACGCTGACGCCATTTGGTTTCATCACGGGCCGGTCATTATGAACGGCCCGTTCACCTCCCACGAACGTCTCCCGGCAGCCTCATTCAGGGGTCATCCTTTTGCTTGAGCCAATCTGCCACACAGACGTGCCCTTTATGGGAAAACCCTACTGAATGCGGCGGGGGATTCGCTGACTGGAATCGTTTGTGAATGCGGGGCCATCGATTATTCTGGCTACTTGAGCCCCCTTCCCGAGTAACGCGATGAAACAATGGTCAAAAGCAACCCTGCAGGAACATCGTTCAGCGCTCACCGCTGCATTGATTCTGCTGGGCGTGATTCTCTGGATGCTCTCGGGCACGCTCCGGGATTCGACATCCCAGATTGAGCCGTCGGTGTCGGACAAGGCCGATAACCACATGTCCGTGCGCGTCCTGGAGTCCACCAACCAGACCATTCGGGACCAGATCATCATCAGTGGTCGAACGCTGGCCGACCGATCGGTGGCTGTGAAAGCGGAGACCGACGGCGTTGTCCAGAAGCTCCATTTCGAGCGCGGCGATCGGGTGAACGAAGGCGATATGCTGGTTGAGCTGGCCATGGAAGATCGCGAAGCTCGCTTGCTCGAGGCGCGCTCCCTGGTGGAGCAGCGTGAGATCGAGTATCGCGGCGCGCAGTCGTTGCGACAGAAGGACTCGATTGCAGAGAACGAGCTGGCCCGGGCAAAAGCGGCGCTGGAGTCGGCACGGGCCCAGCTCAGGATGGCGCTGGAGGAAGCCAGGCGCACACGGCTGAAAGCGCCCATTGAGGGTGTTGTGGAAACCCGGGATGTTGAGGTGGGCGATTTCCTGAACCGCGGCGCACCCGTGACCACCCTTGTGGATCTCAACCCGATCCGTGTGAAAGGCTCTCTGTCGGAACGCTATCTGAATCGCATCGAGCCCGGAAGCCCTGCCACCGTGACACTGATCAATGGCTCCGAGCACGAGGGCGAGGTGGCCTTTGTCGGGCGTGTCGCCAGTCCAAAAACCCGGACCTTCCCGGTTGAAGTGGTTATCGACAACCCCGAGGGGGACATCATTGAAGGGCTTACCGCCGAAGTCACCCTCTCTGCGGGAACCGTGGTCGCCCACCGTCTGCCTTCCTCAATATTGACTCTGGCGGATGACGGCACACTCGGCGTTAAGGGGGTGAGCGACAACAGCGAGGTCGTCTTTTACCCGGTGGAGGTTGTGCGTGACACGCCCGAGGGCGTGTGGCTCACCGGACTCCCCGAGACGGTCCAGCTCATCGTCGTGGGGCAGGAATTCGTCAGTGCCGGTCAGAAGGTCGAAACCGTGCCCTATGAAGGCCTGGCTGCGCCAGGAGCATCGGGATGAGCGGCTGGATTGAATGGCTGTTCACCCGCCACCGGGCCGTATTATCCGCACTGGCGCTCTTGTTGATTGCAGGGACCTGGGCCTACACCGATATCGCCAAGGAGGCGGAGCCGGATGTGGACATTCCCTTCATCTTCGTTCATCTGGGCCTGGAGGGGGTATCACCCGAGGATGCCGAGCGCCTGCTGATCCGGCCCATGGAGGTGGAGCTGCGTGGCATTGATGGGCTGAAGGAAATGCAGGCGACCGCCACCGAAGGCGGTGGTCAGATCGTGCTGGAATTCGATGCCGGTTTTAATGCTGATGCGGTGCTCCAGGACGTTAAGGATGCTGTCGACAAAGCCGAGCCGGAACTCCCTGCCAATGCCGACGACCCTGTGGTCGAGGAGATCAACACCAGTATCTTCCCGGTGTTGCTGGTCACACTCGCTGGTGATCTGCCGGAACGAACGCTTCAGCAGCTGGCTCGCACCACCCGGGATGAAATCGAGTCCATCACCAGTGTGCTGGATGTGACCATCGCGGGTGAGCGAGAGGAGGTGGTGGAGGTCATTGTCGATCCACTGAAAGTGGAAAGCTACGGCTTACAGGTCGGCGAGATTATCCAGTACCTGAGTCGCTCCAACCGGCTCGTGGCCACGGGGAATCTGGATACCGGGGAAGGGCGCTTCGCCATCAAGGTGCCGGGGCTGTTCGAGACCGCTGAGGACGTGCTCAACATGCCGGTGAAGGTCGACGGCGATGCCGTCGTGCGATTTCGCGACATTGCTTCGGTCAAGCGGACCTTCAAGGACGCCGATGGGCATGCCCGCGTGGACGGCTTGCCGGCGGTGACGCTTGAGGTCACCAAGCGCACCGGTGAGAACGTGATCGATACGGTGGCGGCGGTGCGCGCCAAAGTTGATGCCCTGAAAGCCGACTGGCCTTCGAACCTGGTGGTCTCCTACAGCCAGGATCAGTCCGAGTTCATCGAGATGATGCTCACGGACCTGGAGAACCACGTTGTCAGCGCCGTGGTGCTGGTGATGGTTGTGGTTGTCGGCGTACTGGGGCTGCGCTCCGGGCTGCTGGTGGGCATTTCCATTCCGGGGTCCTTCCTGGCCAGCATTCTGGTGCTCCATCTGCTCGGTTATACCGTGAACATGGTGGTGCTGTTCGCGCTGATCCTGGCCATCGGGGTTCTGGTGGACGGTGCCATCATGGTGGTGGAGTACGCCGAACGCCACATGGCAGCCGGTGAAAGCCGCTACCGTGCCTATGTCCTGGCGGTGCGGCGCATGAGCAGCCCCATTGTGTCAGCCACCCTGACCACGCTGGCCGCCTTCGTGCCGATGCTGTTCTGGCCCGGGCTTGTGGGTGAGTTCATGCGCTACTTCCCCATCACCCTCATAACGACGCTGACAGCCTCCCTGCTGATGGCGCTGATCTTTGTGCCCACCCTTGGAGCCCATATGGGCAGGGCCGGTGCTGAATCAGCATGGCAACGGCGCAACCTGCAGGCGGCTGAAAACGGCGACCTGAGTCAGATTACCGGCCCGGCTCGGCATTACCTCAGGGTGCTGGACAAAGCATTGGATCATCCGGGGCGCGTGCTGGGACTTACCCTCGTGGGCCTGCTTGCTGCCTGGATGCTCTACGGTGCTTTCGGTAAGGGCGTCGAATTCTTCCCCAAGGTGGAGCCGGATTTCGCGACCCTGATGGTCCATGCCAGGGGTAACCTCTCCGTTGAGCAGAAGGACGCTTTGGTTCGCGAAGTGGAGGCCGAAGTGCTCGCTTTCGATGAGGCTTTCGAGAGTGTCTACGCACGCACCGCCGGCGACAGTGGCTTCAGTTTCATGGGCGACGTGGCTGAAGATGTAATTGGACGTGTTTCCATCGAGTTTGATGACTGGGACAAGCGCCCGCCCGCCAATGAGATCCTGCAGGCGATTCGCGAACGCACGGATCAGCTGGCCGGGGTTCAGGTCGAAGTGCGTAAGCTGGAGGCCGGCCCGCCCGTCGGGAAACCGGTTCAGTTACTGTTGAGCGCGAACAATCCGGGCCTCCTGCCAGAGGCGGTTGGAATCGTGAGCCAGCGTTTCAGGTCCCTGAAGGGGCTGACGGACATCGAGGATGACCGCCCGTTGCCCGGGATCGAGTGGGAGCTGCAGGTGGATCGTGCCCAGGCGGCCAAGTTCGGGCTTGATGTCACCACCATTGGCAACGCTGCCCAGCTGGTCACCAATGGATTGCGCATCGGCAGCTATCGGCCCGACGACACGGATGAAGAGATCGACATTGTGGTGCGCTACCCCGAACGTTGGCGGACCCTGGACCAGCTGGATCAGCTCCGGGTTACCACGGCTGGCGGAGCGGTGCCCATCAGCAACTTCATCGAGCGCCGGGCCGAACCCAAGGTGGATAACCTGCGACGGGTGGACGCCGTTCGTGCCATGTCGGTGCGCGCGAATACCGCCCCCGGCGTGCTCGCCGACGATAAGGTCCGCGAGCTGCGCGATTGGCTTGCCACGGATCCGCTTCCGGATGGCGTCAGCTATGAGTTCAAGGGGGAGGATGAGGAGCAGCGTGCTGCTGAAGCGTTTCTTCTCCGTGCCCTTTTCGTCGCGCTTTTCCTGATGGCCGTGATTCTGGTGACCCAGTTCAACAGCTTCTTCAGCGCCGCCCTGGTGCTTTCCGCCGTGGTGGTCTCAACCATCGGGGCCTTCCTCGGGCTGCTGCTGACGAATCAGGCCTTCTCCATTGTCGTAACCGGTATGGGCATCATTGCGCTTGCCGGGGTTGTGGTGAACGACAACATCGTGCTGATTGATACCCACGACCGGCTCCAGAAGCGCGTCGCCGACCCACGGGAAGTCATACTGCGCACCGGCCTGCTGCGACTGCGCCCGGTGGTGCTGACCACCGTCACCACGATTCTGGGCCTGATGCCCATGATGCTGCGCGTGAATATTGACCTGTTTAACCGCGAAGTGGCCTTTGGGGCGCCCATTACCGAATGGTGGCTGAGTCTGGCCACGGCCATTGTGTTCGGGCTGGCCTTTGCGACGATCCTGACGCTGATTATTACGCCCTGTGCTCTGATGGCGCGGGTCAAACTGCGGCAACGCGCCTGGGGCTGAGCTCATGCTCGTTGATTAAATTGTGCGGTTCACCATCTCCGTTCAACCGCCGGTGTTGAACAGGTGGAAGTACTGCAGAAGGATCTCGTTGCCCATGGTTCTGCCGACCGCGTCGGCTGCGGCGTTGTGGGGTGCCTCCAGGTCGCGGATGCGGTAGGAGAGGGTCCACTGGCTTTTGATGGGGTGGTTCCAGTACTGCAGCCCCAGGGTCAACGTGGAGAACCGCCGCTCCGGATGTCCCTGGTTGGCGAATTCATCCGCATCGAATTCGTTGAGCCGGTTCAGGACGTCGTAGCGCGCCTGTAGCGCCAGCTTGTTGGGCTTTACGAACCAGGCGGCGTCCAGGTACCAGCCGTCGAACTCGTTGTCCTCGCCGGGGGCCATCCGCGGAGTGACGTCGCCGATGTCCTCACCCGGGTTCGCGAAGGGCGGATTGGTGCCGTTGTAGACCATGCCGTTGCCGAAGACGTACTCCCCGGAGAAGCGCCAGGGCTGGCGGTAGTAGTGGAAGCCCAGGCCGTAGCGGTTGCGTTCGAACTCGTCGCCTTGGTCGATGGTGCCGTCCCCGCCGGCATCGAAGACCCGCTCCCCCTGCTGGCCCCAGGCGAAGAACTTGATGTCCTCCCGGCGCGGGTTGCCGCGGTGGACGCCGTCGAAGACGTAGGCAGCCTGGGCGCGCATGTAGAGGTCGCGGTTGTCGTCGTTGTCGCTGCGGTTGATGCCGTTGCCATTGCCCAGCCCGGCGGCCCAGGTGCCCTCCCAGTGCTCGGAGATCCGGAACTCGTCGAAGGCCATGGCGCCGATATCGCGGTAGGAGCTGATGGAGCCGTCGAAGCCGGTGAGGCTCTCGTCATTACCACCAGGGTTCTGGCGCACGTACCGCTCCAGTACCTGCTGCCGGCTTACCTCCGAGAAGCTGATGTAGTCGTAGGCGGGGATGGCGCGCAGCCCCTCGTCCACCAGCGGCCACTGGAACTGGCCGATACGCAGGCTGACACCGGGCTCCCAGATGTCGTCGCTGCCGCCGCCAGCGAAATGGCGGAAGGTCATGGAGGCATCGGTGAGCTGGGGGCTGGGGCTGCCGCCGTCGGGGTCGGCCAGGCGGGTGATGCCGTTGTTGCCCCACTCGGTGAGGAAGAAGTAGTGGATGTCCTCGTCAGTATTGTTCAACGCTCCGCGCACGCCAACCCGAGCCTGGGAGAGGTTGAAGCCGGAGCTGCTGGAGCGGTCCGGGGAGAGAGTGTTGAAGATGGGGCGCTGACCGTTGGGTGCCTTGTCGCTGTCGTCGATGTCGCGGTAGGTCGGCTGGATGAAGCCGAAGACCGACATGGTCGGGGCGCCCTCGGGCGCCTCGGCGCTGTTGAGTACCAGCCAGTTGGCGGCGCCGGCTGGCGCGGTGACCAGGGCCAGCGCCGTCGCGAGCGCGATGCGCACGTGGGTGCCGTTCATGATGGATTCCTTGTGGCTGTTCGCGATCACATGTCCGGGTCGTTACTGCGTGCCCTCCCCAAGGGTGTGGCCGCGAACCTCCTGGTTGTAGAGGCAGGCGTGGTCATGCCACTTCTCTGCAGTGCTGGCCTTGTCGCCCTCCCAGCGGGGATCCTGGGGCCGCTCATGGCTGTTCATATAGGCGGACACGTCCCACGCCTCCTGGTCGGAGAGGGCGGCGTGCTTTTTCACGGGGTTGGCCTTGCCCAGGGGCATGTTGTACTTGATGAAACCGGCTGCGGTGTTGATGCGGTGCATGCCGGCGCCCCAGTTATAGGCCTTCTCGCCCCACAGAGGCGGGAAGATCTGCTTGCCGTCGGCGGTGAACTTGCCGCTGCCGTCCCCGGAGTGGCAGACGGCGCATTGGGCCTCGTAGATGGACTTCCCGCGGGAGATGGAGTAGCCGTCCTCCGGTTTCTCGACACTGCGGTAGCCACGCCCGGGCAGGTTCTCGCCGATGGGCGCGCCCCTGGCGGACCAGAACATGAATGACTGCATGTCTTTCAGGAGCTGACTGTCCGGCTTCGGCGGGCCGCCGGCCTCGGAGGCTCCAGCGTTCATCGAGTAGGTGAAGCAGCCGCGGATGCGCTCATCCATGGTATTCACGTGGTCGTTCTTGCCACGGTATTTGGGGTAGATCCCCCAGGCGCCCCACATGGGCGAGGAGTTGGCGGCCATGCCGCCACCCAGGTGGCAGTTGGCGCAGTTCTGGCCGTTGCCTACGTGGCGTTTGGCCTCCGGGTGCTGCAGCGTGTTGACGAAGGCCTCCATGCCGCTGCGTACGGCTTCGCCGAACTCACCCTCGGGCAGCTCGTCCATGCCGGGGTAGTCGAAGTAGCTCTCGCCCTTGGCCTCGGGCGCCTCTTCCAGCTCCACCTGCTTGGTGAGGGTCTCATCGTCCTGGGCGAGCGCCGAAGCGGGGATGAGAAGGGCGGCCGCCAGGAACAGCGCGGTGTGGCGGGCGAGCCCGATGGTATCCTGATGGGTCTTGTTCACGATGGCCTCCACGATGGCTATTCGGCGGACGGACGGGCGGGCTGCGAGGCGAACCAGGCGGCCACAGCCTTGATCTCTTCCTCGGTCAGGCGCTTGGCCACCGAGGCCATGAGGTCATTGGGGTCGTTCTGGCGGTTGCCGTCCTGCCACGCGGTGAACTGGTTCTCGATGTAGCTCGCGTGCTGCCCGGAAATGGCGGGAAAATCGGCACCCACGCCGTCACCACCGGGGCCATGACAGGCGACGCAGGAGGGAACCCCCTTGCGCCACAGGCCCTGCTGGGCAATAGCCTGGCCGCGTTCCAGAACGGACTTGGCGGCATCGGTGCCCGGCGCCTCCGCCGGCACTTCCATCTCGGCGTAGTATTCGGCCACCGCCCGGCGCTCCTCGGCGGAGAGGCCGCTGGCGATGGGTTTCATGGTGGCGTTGTCGCGCTCACCACTGGCCATGTCGTCGAGCTGCTTGGCGAGGTAGTCGGCATTCATGCCGGCCATGCGTGGCCAGCCGGCCGCGCCGTTGCCGCCCCCATCGGCTCCGTGGCAGGTGACGCAGGCAGCCGCGCCGTTGTCATTGCCCTCCTTCGCCAGTTTCTCGCCGAGATCGTTGGCTGCGGCTGTTGCCGGCGCCAGTGCGATGAGTAACAGCGCTGGCAGGGGCCCGAGTCGATGGCGACGTTGCATGCGCTCACTCCTGGATGGGTTTCGGCTTTCCCGGTGCCTGACTGACCGGCCTTCTATTAGAATATGAATAGATTCTAATGCGCGGACTGTCAAATCAGAGAAGAGCAGAGCAGGCATCTCCCCACGTCCCTGGGGGTACTGAACTGGATCCAGGGAGCTGGACCGCTTGCAGGTCACCTTTACTCTGGTGCAGCTCTGGAGTGTGGTGGGGGAGGGGGTTGAATTCGCCCTCGCGCCCACGCACATCTCTGATACAGGGCATTCACAGTGATGCCATTTCTCCAGATGATATTCCAGCCAACGGGAGGAAGCATGGAAAAGCGGGCATTCGGCAACACAGACATTCAGGTGACCCCCGTCGGGCTCGGCACCTGGGCCATTGGTGGCTGGATGTGGGGTGGTACGGACGAAGCCCAGTCCATCGATACCATCCACAGGGCCATCGACAAGGGGATCGGTCTGGTCGATACGGCGCCGGTTTACGGTTTCGGGCGCTCCGAGGAGATTGTGGGCAAGGCGCTGGCCGACGGTCGTCGGGATCAGGTGGCGCTGGCCACGAAAGTCGCCCTGAACTGGAACGATGATCACGATAAAGTCTGGCGGGACGCGAGTGCGTCGCGCATTGAACAGGAAGTAGACGATTCCCTCAGGCGTCTGCAGACGGACAGGATCGACATTTACCAGGTCCATTGGCCGGATCCGGAGACGCCCATGGAGGAGACCGCCCGGGCGCTGGAAAAGCTCTACCGGGCCGGGAAGATCCGCGCCATCGGTGTCAGCAACTTCACGCCCGCGCAGATGGACGAGTTGCAGAAGACCGTGCCCCTGCACAGCCTGCAGCCCCCCTATAACCTGTTTGAGCGGGACATCGAGCAGGAAGTCCTTCCCTATTGCCGGGAGAACGGCATCGCGACCATCACCTACGGCGCCCTGTGCCGGGGCCTGCTGACGGGCAAGATGCGCGAGGATACCCAGTTCACCGGTGACGATCTGCGTAAGAACGATCCCAAGTTCCAGGGTGAACGCTATCGCCAGTACCTGAACGCCGTGGCGGAACTGGACCGGTTCGCCCGGGAGCGGTACCAGAAGAACGTCCTCGCGCTGGCGCTTCGCTGGCTGGTGGATCAGCCCGGTGTGACGACGGCGCTCTGGGGTGCCAGGAGACCGGAGCAGCTGGATCCGGTCGGTGAGATCGACGGCTGGTCACTGGATGGTGAGGCGATGGCCGCAATCGATGACATTCTGGCCCGTTGCATTGATGATCCCGTTGGGCCCGAATTCATGGCGCCTCCGAGTCGGTAATGGGGGGTCTTCTTTGGCCGCGGGCTGGCCATTGGTATGGCACTGGTGGAGCAGGAAAACCTGTCCCGCCCCTGATATCTGCTTTATCCTGCGCCACCATCCCATGAGCCAAGGAACCTCCTACGTTGAGCCAGATGTCTTTTTCCACCCTGGGGCTGCAGCCGGCGCTGCTTGAGAGCCTGTCGTCGCTGGGCTACGAGACCATGACGCCGATCCAGGCTCAGAGCCTGCCGCCCATCCTGGCCGGGCAGGACGTCATCGGGCAGGGCAGGACCGGTTCGGGCAAGACCGCGGCCTTTGGTCTGGGGCTGTTGAACCGGCTCAATGCCGAGCGCTTTCAGGTTCAGGCCCTGGTGCTTTGCCCCACGCGGGAGCTGGCGGACCAGGTAGCGCGGGAGATCCGCCGGCTTGCCCGGGCGACGGCCAACGTGAAGGTGCTGACCCTGTGCGGTGGCACGCCCATTGGGCCGCAGATCGGCTCGCTGGAGCATGGCGCCCACATCATCGTGGGCACGCCGGGGCGGATTGAGGATCATCTGCGCAAGCGCACCCTCGACCTGGGCCGACTGGAAACCCTGGTGCTGGATGAAGCGGACCGGATGTTCGACATGGGGTTCGAGTCCGCCCTTGAGGCGGTTTTCGGGAGTGTTCCGGGCAAGCGCCAGAACCTGCTGTTCAGCGCCACTTTCCCCGATGCGATCCAGGCCGTTGCGGAACGCCACATGCACAACCCGGTTCGCGTCCAGGTGGAGGAAAGCCACGACGACAGCAGTATCCGCCAGCACTTCATCCGCCTGCCGGATGAGCAGCAACGCATGACCGCGTTGCGCCTGCTCCTGCTGCAACTCCGGCCGGCCTCTGCCGTGGTCTTCTGCAATACCAAGCGCGATACCCGGGATCTGGCGGATGAGCTCTGCCGGCACGGCTTTGATGCCCTGGCCCTGCACGGGGATCTGGAGCAGAAGGAGCGCGACCAGACCCTGGTGCGCTTCGCGAACCAGAGCGCCTCGATCCTGGTGGCCACGGACGTGGCGGCCCGGGGGCTGGACATTGACGCGCTGGACGCGGTGTTCAACTACCACATCGCCCGCGACAGCGACGCCCACACGCACCGCATCGGCCGCACGGGCCGCGCCGGGGAGCAGGGCAGCGCCTACACCCTGTATACCGAGAAAGAGAGCCATAAGGTGGTCCGGCTGGAGGCCGAACTGGATCTGAGCATTGAGCCCGAGTCACTGCCGCCGTCTGAACGGCTTGAGGAGCGCGCCTACAAGGCGCCGATGGTGACGCTGCAGATTGATGGCGGCCGGAAGCAGAAGGTCCGCCCCGGCGATGTGCTCGGGGCCCTTACCGGCGACAACGGGATTGGCGGTAAGCAGGTCGGTAAGATCGATATCGCCGAGAACTGGGCCTATGTGGCCGTGGCACGCGAAGCGGCCAAGCCCGCCCTGCAGAAACTGCGTGACGGCAAACTGAAAGGCCGCTCATTCCGGGTCAGGGCGATCTGAATCCCGCGGGACAATCCCCAGCTGCCCGTTGACCTCATCCCGGATGGCCCGGTATCGCTCGGCGTTATGGATCAGCGTTTCCAGGTCGTCTTCAGGGAAGATCTCCTTGCGTTTCTTTTGCGCCTCTTCCGTCGAGAAGATGGATGGCAGCAGCTGTTCCAGGCAGCGCAGCATTACCTCGGGCGAGACCGAGGCACCCGGTGAGGCCCCCAGCAGCGTTCCATAGGTCTTATCCTCGGACACAACGATCTCGGTTCCCATCTGCAGGTCGCCGTCCTTGATGATCTGCACCCGCTGGCCGGCCTGGATGGGCTTCCAGTCGAACTTCTTACTCATACCGGGTGCGAACTGCTCCAGCTCCTCGAACATGCTCTTGCTGCCCTTGAAGGATTCGGAGAGCAGGTACTTCACCAGCGGGAAGTGTTCCATCGCCACGGAGAGAAGGCTGGGGATGTCGTGCACGCGCAGAGCCCGCAGGTAATCAAAGAAGCCGCGGCCTTTCTCGAGGATGGGATTGAACGAGGCGAAGGGGCCAAACAGCAGGTAATGCTTGCCATCCACCACCCGCAGGTCCAGGTGCGGCACGGACATGGGCGGCGCGCCGACTTTCGCCTTACCGTAGGTTTTGGCGGTGTAACGTTTGGCCTCTTCCGCGCTGATCTCGGCCTGCAGGAAGCGCCCACCCACGGGGAATCCCGCGTAGCGGCTGCGGAACGGCAGGTGACTTTTCTTCAGCAGCGGGAAGGCGCCGCCGCCGGCACCAACGAACAGCACATCGGCTTTGTACTGCACGGGCTCTCCGTGGCGATACGCTTCGACGAGCCAGCTCCCTGTGGGACTGCGGTGGGCCCGCTTCACATGCACCCCGTGTTCAATGGTCACGCCGAGGTCCTGCACCAGGTGGCTCGCGATCTGGCTGGTCAGGGCGCCAAAATTGATGTCCGTGCCGGTTTCGACAACGGTGGCCGCCATTTTTTCATGGCGGGGCCGGTCTTCCATGGTGTAGGGAATCCAGCGCTTGATCTCATCAAAGTCTTCCGAGTAGCGCATCTGCTCAAAGAAATGATGCGCGGACATGTCCCGGTGGCGCAGTTTTAACAGGTCAATGGCCTGGGATGGGACGATGGTGCAGTGTTTGGTTTGATTGATGAACGTTCTGGGGTCGTTGATGATGCCCTGCCTGACCAGGTATGCCCAGTACTGTTTGGCGACATTGAACTGCGCGTGAATCTTCAGGGCTTTATCGACCGAGATGACTTCTTCGTCGACCGGTGTGTAGTTGAGTTCGCAGTTCGCTTCGTGGCCGGTGCCGGCGTTGTTGAAGGCGGACGAATTGCCCGCTCCCACACTGTCCGTCCGTTCCAGAATCGTGATGTCGAGTTCGGGGGCCATTTCCTTTGCCAGGGCGGCAAAAGTGGTTCCCATGATCCCCGCGCCGATGACGATTACGTTCATAATATCTGCCCGTCCGCGTATCCGGTGGCGCGTGGCGCCACCCGGTTTCCAGAATGAATCTAACACGGCCATGGTATGCCGTGAATGAAGGTTTTGAACGCCCGCGTCAGGGGGCGAGCGTCAGGGTCAATCCCTGGTCGGGGTTGATGCGCCCTTCCAGGGTATCCTCATACGCTTGGGCCACAGCCTCAGCGCCGCGCACGTCACGGATTGTCATCCAGCCTTCCATGGACGCAACCAAAGGCGCCCAGAGGCCTGCAAAACGCTGCATGAGCGCGGCTGTGCCGTATTCCCCGGCGGCCTGTTCCCAGTATTTGGGCGCGAAAAACAGCTCCGGCTTGGGGCCGGGCAGGCCCTTGCCGCCACCGCGCTGGTCCCAGTGGGAGGCGCCCACCAGTGAGCTGAACTGCAGCTGGTCGGCGAAGTGCTCATGCAGGCGGCCAAGCACCTGGCCGTTGCCGGCGAAGTCCACGGAGACGCTGGCCTGGTCCGCATCCAGCGTCTCCAGTTCATCATAGGGCACCACCCGGTCGTAATAGCCCAGCCGGCGCACGAATCCGGCATGGCCGGGGGAGGTCAGGGCGGTCAGGACCCTGGGCCCGCCGCGCGTCTCACGCTGATGGTTGAGCATGAACGCCAGCCCCAGCGCTGTCTTGCTGGAGGCACTGGTCAGGATCACCTGCTCCGCCTCAAAAAAGGTCTGCCGGGCCAGGAAGTCGTCCAGCAGGAAGGAGGTGACCAGAAGCGGGCGCAGCAGCATCTGGAAGGCTTCGTGTTCCGGCCGGTAGGCCGGGTCGTTGGCGGTGAACACGTACTGGTTGTAGATGCCCGGAAGGTCCTGGCGATGGGCGGCGATGTCAGTGAAGCCACTCTTGCTGACACGCCCCGGCTGCACCCTGAGCTGGCGCGCCATGGGCAGGTAACCGTAGATCCGTGTGCCTTCCGTCACGTCCGGATGCCGTGATGCGGCCACATCGGCGAAGCCCCAGACCGGGATCTGGCCCCACGGCTTCTCGACGGGGAAGAAATCCCAGTAGTGAAATGCATCGCCCAAGGCGGCGTAGGTGATGTTGTTGGCGGTGAAGGAGAACCGGTCAATGGCCAGCAGCACCTCGCCCTCGGCCAGCTCCCCGGGCTGGATGGGATCCTGTTCCAGAACACTGTGTTCGTGGAGGTTCTCGCGGTTGACCACAAAGGTGGTATTGGAAGAAAGGGTCATGGGTGTACCTTCATGGGTCAGTCGACAGTAGCAGTCCTGTATTGTTAGCAACCACTTTACTGATCTTCGCGGGGAAGACCCAATGCAGTTTTGCATGGATCGGTATTGTCTGGCTGTGGTCCTCCTTGGCCATTTGAGCTTGGAGTTGTAGATTGCAGGCAGTGAACTGTCGAAATGAGTGCCGGAAATAGGGGCTATGCCATGCGGATTGGGTTTATCGGAATCGGGGCCATGGGGAATCCCATGGCAAAAAACCTCATCGATGCGGGCTTTGATGTCACCGTCTGGAATCGTTCCGGTGAAAAATGCCAGCCACTGGTAGCCGCCGGTGCCAGGCAGGCCGACTCGCCCGCGGAATGTGCCACGGCCGATGTTCTTATAACCATGCTGGCCGACGATGCGGCGCTCGATGCCGTACTGCGGGAGCATGATCTGATCGGGGCCATGGCTGCGAAGACCGTGCATGTGAATATGGCCACGGTTTCAACAGCGACCGCCGTTGAGCTGGCGCAACGTCACGCCTCTGCCGGAAAAGCCTATGTGGCGGCACCAGTGCTCGGACGGCCGGATCTGGCAGCGGCCGCCAAGCTCAACATCGTGGCCGCGGGGCCTGCTGATGCGATTGAGCAGGCACGACCTGCGCTGGGCAGGATCGGGGCGAAAGTCTGGCCCTGTGGTGACGAGCCGGTTCGCGCCAATGCCATCAAGCTCGCCACCAATACCATGCTGGTTTCAGCGGTCGAGTCCATGGCTGAAGCCACGGCCATGACAGCGGCCCACGGGATCGAGCCGGGCGATTTTCTGGAGATCATTACCAGTTCCATCTTCAGCTGCCCTGCTTACCTGGGGTATGCCCCGGCAATGGAGAAACGGGATTACGACAACCCCCAGGGCTTCAAGCTGAGGCTTGGTGCCAAGGACATTGACCTGGCACTGACCGCAGCACATGCCGGCAATGTGCCCATGCCCATGAGCGCGACGGCGCGGGAGCGGCTGGCCGAGGCCATGGCGGCAGGCGACGGGGATAAGGACCTGTCAGTGCTGGCTGAGACGGCGCGGCGCAGAGCGAATGTATAACGAGTTTTTCGGGTTCCGCGAGTCGCCGTTCACGATCGCGCCCGACCCCCGCTATCTCTACCTCAGCGAGCGCCACAAGGAGGCGCTGGCGCATCTGTTGTATGGCGTTTCCGGGCAGGGCGGATTCGTGGTGCTGACCGGGGAGGTGGGCACCGGGAAGACGACCCTGTGCCGGCGGTTCCTGGAAGAGATTCCGGAGAATGTGGATATCGCCCTGGTGTTCAATCCGAAGGTCAGTGCCCGGGAGCTCCTGGCCACCATTGGCCGTGAGCTGGGCCTTCCGGAAGTCAGCCGGCACTCGACCATGGAGATGATCAACCAGCTCAACGATTACCTCCTGAAGGCCCATGCCGAGGGCCGGCATACGCTGGTGGTGATCGATGAGGCCCAGAACCTCTCGGCGGACGTTCTGGAGCAGGTGCGACTGCTGACGAACCTGGAAACCTCGGAGAAGAAGCTGGTCCAGATCGCCCTTCTGGGTCAGCCGGAGCTGGCAACCCTGCTGGACAGCCCCCGCCTCCGCCAGCTTTCCCAGCGCATCACCGCGCGCTACCACCTGGATCAGTTGAGCCGCAGGGAGACCTGTAACTACATTGCCTACCGTCTGTCCGTTGCGGGCCAGAAAGGCACGATTTTCAGCCGGCGTGCGCTGGCGGCGGTTTACCGGCACAGCCATGGCATTCCCCGGCTGATCAACCTGATCTGCGACCGCAGTCTGCTGGGCGCCTATACCCGCAATTCCCTGACGGTGAACGCGGCCACCGTTCGCCGAGCGGCGCGGGAGGTTCGTGGTGATGAGCGTGCGGGGCGTTCCCGCCTGGGCTGGTTCAGGCGAGGGGCTTCCCAGTTCAGGCTGGGCGTTGGTGTGTTTGTGCTGACGGTGGCGGCGGGCCTGATGCTTGCCGAGGGCGGGCCCGAGAGCCCGGCGGTCGATGAAGGCGATGCCGCAGGCGAAGGGCGTGTTGAGCGAGAAACCGGTCCCGGCACCAACCAGCAGGAAGCGGGCCTTTCCCTTGGCTCGCTGAGCTCCGATGCTTCACGCACCCGGGCCTATAAGACCCTGTTCGATGTCTGGGGTTATGATTACCGCCCGAGTGAGCACGGCCAGGCCTGTGACTGGGGCCAGACCCGCGGGCTGGGGTGCCTGCACCGGCAGGGTAACTGGAGCCGTCTGGCGGTACTCGACCGGCCTGCCGTTCTGGAACTGATCAATCAGCAGGGAGAGCCGGTGTCGGTGGTTCTGCTGGCGCTGGAGCCTGGCCGGGCACGCTTGGAGGTGGGAGGCGAACGGCAGTGGGTTTCCCGTGAAGCCGTGGAAACGGTCTGGTTCGGTGGCTACTCGCTGCTGTGGCGTGTACCACCGTGGGAGTCCCGGCTGATCGAGCCCGGCAGCACCCGCAACCGTGAGCTCTGGCTGAAGCAGGCCCTGAGCAGGGCGGAGGAGGCGCTGTCCCTGGAGCCCGGCGCGCCCGGTGATGCGCTTGAGCCGCGGATCACGGCCTTCCAGCGCCGCGAGGGGCTGCGGACGGATGGGGTTATCGGCCCCCTGACGATCATCCGCCTGAATCACTACATGGGGCGTTCCGTTCCGACGCTTTCCCGTGCATCATCCGATCCGTTGTCAGGCTGAGGCAGTCCCATGTCCTATATCCTGGATGCCCTGAAAAAATCCGAGGCCGAACGTTCCAATACGGAACCGGGTGAGGCCGGTCACCGGGTATCCTTCGCGTCCACGCCAGGCAAACAGCGCGAGCTCTGGCCCTACCTGCTGGCGCTGGCCCTGATGGCCAACGCCGCCGTGGTGGCCTATCTGGTCTGGCCTGAATACGCTCCCGAAGACGAGGCTGCGGTGCCTGAGCATGTGGCGCCGGTACAGAGCCCCCGGCCCGCGGAAGAGACAACGGCAGAGCAACCAACGAAGTCCGCCATGGAATCGACCGCCCCCTCCTCCGGGGTGCCGGACCAGAACCCGCCAGATAACGACCCCTCCCCGGACCGCACGGCGGATGCCCCAGAGGAAGAGGTGCCATCGATCCATGACATGCCCCGCTCAGTCCAGCAGCGCGTGCCGGAGATGACGTTCAACGGCCATGTCTGGTCCTCCAGGGCCTCCTCCCGGAGCGTGATGATCAATAACCGGTTGCTGCGCGAAGGTGCCCGTTTCCAGGGGCTGGTCATTGAGAAAATCACCACCGCCGGCGTGGTTTTCCGGCTGGATGGGCACGTCTTCGAGATCGATATCGTGAGGGACTGGCAGGGAGGCTCCTGAGGCGTTACTGCTGGCGGCTTTTCGGGCCGGCCTACTTGCGGATCGCTGGGTCCTTGGCGCACTCTGGCAGTCCATTCCCCTTCTGGAGCTCCTTCATGCGCGTTTTCGCCAACCCGGTCGGTGCCGGCTCGCTCTGGTTCGATAACCTCGCCACGGCCGATGGTACGCCAGTCGCCTATGATCCCCAGGCGCGGGCGTTTCTACCAATGCCGCCGTTCTGCGCCAACCGGGACCGCATCGGCTGTAACTGGATCGCGCCTGAGAAAGGGGCTTTCTGCCGCTCCTGCGCCATGACCGAGCTGGCGCCTGATCCTTCCATTCCCAATGCCATCCCCAACTGGGCGCAGACCGAGGCGGCCAAGCGCTGGGTGCTGGATAACCTGGGGCGCTGGCACTGGTTCCGACCCGAGGACCCGGGGGCACGGCCTGCGTTCCATCTGATTGCCGAAGGGGCGACCCCCGCTCCCATGGGGCATGCCGGCGGTGTGGTGACCATCAGTGTGGCGGAGGTCGATCCGGTGCTGGTCACCACCCGCCGGGAGGCACTGGACGAGCCCTACCGCACCATGATCGGCCACATGCGCCATGAGATCGCCCACATGCTGTGGTGGCGGTTGAGTCTGCGCGAGGATTTCCTCGATGCATTCCGGGCCATGTTCGGTGACGAACGCATCGATTACCCGGCCGCCCTTCAGTATCACTACGAGAATGGCCCGCCGGCGGAGTGGAAGCAGTACTACCTCACCAGCTACGCCTCCGCCCACCCGCATGAGGACTGGGCGGAAACCGCGGCGCACCTGCTGCATCTGACGGACATCGCGGACAGTTTCGTGGCGACCGGGCTGTCATCGCCGCAGATTCCCCATCCCGGCTGGGATCCTTACTCGGAGCCGGACGCGGAGAGGCTGATCAACATCGCCGCATCGCTCACGGTGGGGGTCAATCACGTGAACCGTTCCATGGGGCTGTCGGACATCTACCCCTTCGTGCTCTCGGATCACGCCCGCCAGAAGATGGCCTTCGTGCACAACTGGCTGCGTCGTGGCGCCCAGGGGCTCTGAAGCCAGTGTCCTTCGGCCTCCAATAATTGTTACTGTATCGCGCCTGAGGGCGCGATCACCCGCCAAGCCTCTGCACCCGCTCCACCCAACAACCCGGTACCGGTCATGGAAATCAAGGTCAACTTCCTCGAAAACCGCCGTCTTGAGGCGAAATTCGACGATTTCAGCGTAATATCCGATCAGCCCGCACGTTATAAGGGCGATGGCTCGGCCCCTGGCCCCTTTGATTTCTTCCTGGCGTCCTCGGCACTGTGTGCCGCCCATTTCATTCGGGTCTACTGCCTGGCGCGTGATATTCCCACCGAGAAGATCCGCCTGTCCCAGAACAACATCGTGGATCCTGAGGATCGCTACAGCCAGATCTTCCGGATCCAGGTGGAGCTGCCGGAGGACCTGTCCGAGAAGGACCGCAAGGGCATCCTGCGTTCCGCGGAGCGGTGCACTGTGAAACGGGTGGTGCAGAACGATCCCACGTTTGAGATCGAGGCCGTGGATAACCTGGATGAGGATGCCCAGGCGCTGCTGACCATCCAGCCGGACGGGGAGCGGACCCGCATCCCGGGCAAGGACCTGCCCCTGGAGGACACCATTGCCAACATCACCGGCATCCTGGAAAAGCTGGGCATGCAGATCGAAGTGGGCTCCTGGCGCAACGTCGTGCCCAACGTCTGGTCCCTGCATATCCGGGATGCCGCTTCGCCCATGTGCTTCACCAACGGCAAGGGGGCCACCAAGGAAAGCGCCCTCTGCTCAGCGCTGGGGGAATTCATTGAGCGGCTGAGCTGCAACTTCTTCTATAACGACTTCTTCTGGGGCCAGGAGATTGCCGGCAGTGACTTTGTCCACCGCCCGGATGAACGCTGGTTCCCGCTGCGCTCCGATGACCTTTTGCCGGAAGGCCTTCTGGACGAGCACTGCCGCGCCATCTATGACCCCGATGGCGAACTCTGCGGCTCCCACCTGATCGATACCAACTCCGGGCGGCGTGACCGGGGTATTGTGGCCATGCCGTTCGTGCGCCAGTCGGATGGCGAGACGGTGTACTTCCCGTCCAACCTGATCGAGAACCTGTTCCTGAGCAACGGCATGAGCGCGGGCAATACCCGCCATGAGGCCCAGGTCCAGTGCCTTTCCGAGATCCTTGAGCGGGCGGTGAAGAAGGAGATCATCGAACAGGAGATGGCACTGCCGGAAATCCCCCAGGAAGTGCTCGCGAAGTACCCGCATATCCAGGAAGGCATTGAGGCGCTGGAGGCCCGGGGCTTTCCGGTGGTGGTGAGGGATGCCTCGCTGGGCGGCCGTTACCCGGTGGCCTGCGTCACGCTGATGAACCCCCAGACCTGTGGTGTCTTTGCCTCCTTCGGGGCGCACCCCAGCTTCGAGGTGGCCCTGGAACGCAGCCTGACGGAACTGCTCCAGGGGCGCAGCCTTGAAGGCATGGATGACCTGCCGTTGCCGACCTTCAATTCCATGGCCGTCACCGAGCCCAACAACTTTGTGGAACACTTCATCGATTCCAGTGGTGTGGTGTCCTGGCGCTTTTTCAGTGCCCGCTCGGATTACGCGTTCTGTGAATGGGATTTCTCCGGGACCAGCGGGGAAGAAGCCGACCACCTCTTCGGCATCCTCCGGGACATGGGCAAGGAAGTGTACGTGGCCATGTACGAGGAACTCGGGCTGCCGGCGTGCCGGATACTCGTGCCGGATTATTCCGAGATCTACCCGGTGGAGGACCTGGTCTGGGACAACACCAACATGGCGCTGGATTTCCGCGAGGATATCCTGAACCTGCACCGGTTGCAGGACGACCAGCTGCGGGCGCTGGTGGAGCGCCTGGATGACAGCGACATTGATATCTATACCGGCATCGGCACCCTGATCGGAGTGATGTTCGATGAGCACAGTGTCTGGGGGCAGCTCACCATTCTGGAACTCAAGCTGTTGATCCATCTGGCGTTGCAGGAGCATGAGGAGGCGCTGGATCTGGTGGAGATGTTCCTCCAGTTCAACGACAACCACGTCACCCGCAACCTGTTCTTCCGCGCGGTCCAGGCGGTGCTGGAAATCACCCTGGATGATGAGCTGTCACTGGCGGATTACCGGTACAGTCTTGGGCGGATGTTTGGTGAGGACACCATGGCGGCGGCGGTCGGTTCGGTGGACGGCAGCGTCCGCTTCCACGGGCTGACGCCAACGAACACGCAGCTGGAAGGCCTGGAAAAACACCAGCGGATGCTGGAGAGCTATCGCAAGCTGCACGCAGCGCGGGCCAGCGGCGGTGTTCAGTCAGGCGTCAGCCAGCCAGGTGCTGCCCAAGGCTCTGCCACAGCCCAACGCCACTGATGGTCAGCAGTACGCCACCCAGCACCCGGTAGAAGATTGGCGTTTCCGCTTTCAGGATGCGGTCGTGCGCGTAGAGCCCGAGGACGTGGCCGAGTGCGGCGCAGGGCAGGAGCCAGGTGTGGTGGATCAGCTGGAGATCCACCCCGGCGTAGATGAAAGCGGCCATCTTGATGGTGACCAGAATGAACCAGAGCGCGAACAGCGTATCGCGCAGTTGATGGCGCTCAAGATGCTGCGCGGCCACCGCGATGATCAGTGGCGCGCCGATGAGTGAGGTGCCGCTGATGTAGCCGCCCAGCACCAGGAACACCACATCCAGGGCCCGGCTGTTGCTCCGGAAGGGGCGGTTGAGCAGGTAGGACAGCGAGTAGACCGAGACAATCCCGAAAATGATCAGGCTCATGATCGTATTGGGCAGGGTAATCAGCCCCAGGACCCCGATGATCTTGGGCACGATCATGATCGCCAGTATCCGCCCCAGGTACCGCCAGTTCACTGTGCCTCCGTGGCTCTCCGGCGCGTTAAGGGCAGCGGCCCGGTTGTTCCGGGCGATGGTCAGGGAGGCGAAGACCAGTAGCTGCACGGAGATGATCGGCAGGAAGACCAGCGGCTCATTGTGGACCAGCAGCAGGAAGGGGAGTGAGAGCACGGCTCCGCCGAAGCCCAGCCCGGACCGGACGAACCCGCTCCAGACGAAAATCAGCGCGATCAGCCCGTACTGCAGTGTGGTCAGCTCAGCCATGGCTCTCTCGGGTCAGGCAATGGGAAAGGGCGCATTGTAAAGAAAGATCGTGCTCAGTGGGGGCTGCAGCAGTGGACTATGATGCACGGGGGTTGGCTGAGAGAATGGCGATCCCAACGCTGCGACCCCGAGTGACACCATGACCCAACGCCAGCCCGCCAACGTCCACCAGCTCCGAATCGGTGACTTCGTCCTGACAACCCTGCTTGATGCCCAGATGGAGGGCAGCTTCGGGCTGATCCAGTCCATCAGCGAGGAGGAGGTCCAGCGCCTGCACACGGAAAGCCGCCGCCCCACGCCGCCCCGGGTCACCCTGAACGCTTACCTGCTCCAGGGCCGTGACCGGACCGTCCTGGTTGATACCGGTATCGGGGCTTTTGCCGGGGATGCCGGTCCCTACCTGATGGAGGGGCTGGAGCGCATCGGCGTAAAGCCAGCTGATATCGATACCATCCTGATCACCCACATGCACCCGGATCACGTCGGTGGACTGATCGATACGCAGGATCAGCCGGTCTTCCCGGACGCGGCGATTCTGGTTCCGGCCGGTGAGCTGGACTACTGGGGTGGCGACATTCCGGAAGACGCCTCCGGCATGCTGACGAACCAGTTCCACGCGGCGCACCGCGTACTCGCCGCCATGGGCTCCCGGATGCAGCGCCTGGAGGGCACGGATGTGCTGCCGGGCATAACGCGTGTACCGCTTCCGGGCCATACGCCGGACCATTCCGGCTATCGTGTGGTCTCCGGTGAGGACCGGGTGCTGCTCTGGACGGACATCGTCCACCTGCCGCACATCCAGTTCCCGCGCCCGGATGCCACGGTCGCCTTTGATGTGGATCCGGACCAGGCCGCGGCCACCCGGCAGCGGATCATGGCCGAGGTGGCTGAGTCCGGGGAGCTGGTCGGCGGTCATCACGTCGACTTCCCCGGGGTGGGCTACGTCGCCGTGGATGGAAAGGGCTACCGCTTCCTGCCCCACGTCTGGCAGCCGCTGGTGTAACGTTCTGTTGGCGGTCTGAACTCTTCCTGCCGCAGCCGCGTAAAAGGCCACAGGTTCAGTAAACAGCCAGTGTAAAGGCAGGTGATCCAGTGGCTTCAACAGAGACCGGAAGCAAGCACCCGGTTAGCGATACAGGGCACAGTGATGCCGCGCTTGCGGCGCGCATGGCGGCGATCGAGTCGTCCATCCCTAAGATCGAATTCACGCCGGATGGCATCATTGCGGACGTCAACGATCATTTCCTGAGCGCCGTGGGTTACCAGGCCGACGAGGTGCTGGGGGCGCATCACCGGATCTTCTGCGATGCGGATTACATCGAATCCCGGGCGTACCGTGAGTTCTGGAAACAGCTGCGTTCCGGGCAATCGCACAAGGGCACCTTCCCGCGCGTGACGGCCAACGGTGATCGGATCTGGCTGGATGCGACCTATTTCCCCATTCTGGATGATCAGGGGCGCGTTAGCCGGATCATGAAGATCGCATCGGATGTGACCGAGGAACATGAACTGCTCATGGACCAGCAGGCCGTGTTCGATGCCATCAACCGTTCCATGGCGGTGATCGAGTTCCTCCCGGACGGCACCATCCTCCAGGCCAATGACAACTTCCTGAATGTGATCGGCTATCGCGCCCAGGACGTGGAAGGGCGCCACCACCGGATCTTCTGCTTTGATGCCTTCTACGAGCAGAATCCGGATTTCTGGGAGCGTCTGGGCAACGGTGAGTTCATGACAGGCCAGTTTGAGCGGCGCCGGGCGGACGGCAGCAAGGTCTGGCTGGAAGCCTCCTACAACCCGGTTCTGGACGAAGCCGGCAACACCCTGAAGGTGGTCAAGTTCGCCAGTGACATCACGGCGTACATGGAGCAGTCCCTGCGTACCCAGGAGGCGGCGTCGGTGGCCTCTTCAACCGCCTCGGAAACGGCGGACATCGCCCGGCGGGCCGGCGAATCCCTGAACCAGTCCCTGGAGACATCCACCCAGATCGACGACGGCGTTGCACGGGTCAGGAGTGTGGTTGAGCAGCTCAACCAGAAGACCGAAAGCATTGAGGAGATGGTGACCACTATCTCCGGTGTGGCCGAGCAGACCAAGATGCTGGCGCTGAACGCTGCGGTTGAGGCGGCACGGGCTGGAGAACACGGGCGTGGCTTCGGCGTGGTGGCCGAGGAGGTGCGCAAGCTCGCCTTCAACTCCCGCGAGGCGAGCCGTGATATCTCGGGCGTGATCAACGCCATTGTGGAGCTGTCGTCGGACGTTGAGAACCAGATCGACCGCGTGGGCACCGTCGCCACCGAGGGTCGCAGCCAGATGAACGACGCCGTCGCCATTGTCGATGACATCCGCAGTGGCGCCCAGCGCGTGCTGGATGCCGTCGAGGGCATCAACCGGGGCCAGTAGAACTCCGGATGCTACCCGCCCCCTTTTCGTGTATGATGCCGCGCTTTTAACGGAGCCGGCTCAGCCCCCTCCGTTCCCTTCCCAGGATCAGGCTGTACCATGTACGAAAAGATAAAGTTGGGTTGGTTCTCCAACCTCAAGGGCGATGCACTGTCGGGCATCGTCGTGGCCCTCGCGTTGATTCCCGAGGCGATTGCCTTCTCCATCATTGCTGGTGTGGATCCCAAGGTGGGGCTCTACGCCTCCTTTGCCATCTGTGTGGTGATCGCCTTCACGGGCGGGCGCCCCGGGATGATCTCGGCGGCCACCGGGGCCATGGCCCTGCTGATGGTCACGCTGGTGAAAGAGCACGGGCTGGAGTACCTTCTGGCGGCCACGCTGCTCACCGGTGTGCTTCAGATTGTCGCCGGTTATCTCAAGCTCGCCGACCTGATGCGCTTTGTCTCGCGCTCGGTGGTGACCGGCTTCGTCAACGCCCTGGCGATACTGATCTTCATGGCCCAGCTGCCGGAGCTCACGGACGTCACCTGGCACGTCTACGCCATGACGGCGGCGGGTCTGGCCATCATCTACGGCTTCCCGTGGTTGCCCCGAATTGGTCGCACCATTCCTTCCCCGCTGGTGTGCATCGTGGTGCTGACCGCGGTCTACATGATCACCGGCATGGAGATCCGCAGTGTGGGTGACATGGGTGAGCTGCCGGACAGCCTGCCGGTCTTCCTGTGGCCGGACATCCCGCTCAACCTGGAAACCCTGACCATCATTTTCCCGACCGCCCTGATGCTGACGGTGGTGGGTCTGCTGGAATCGATGATGACCGCCACCATTGTGGATGACCTGACCGATACCGCGAGTGACAAGAACCGCGAGTGCCGGGGCCAGGGCATTGCCAACATCGGTTCCGGCCTGCTGGGGGGCATGGCCGGGTGTGCGATGATTGGTCAGTCGGTGATCAACATCAAGTCCGGCGGCCGCAGCCGCCTTTCCACCCTGTTTGCGGGGGTGGCACTTCTGATCATGGTGGTCTTTCTGGCGGACTGGGTGTCGCAGATCCCCATGGCGGCCCTGGTCGCGGTGATGATCATGGTGTCCATCGGCACCTTCAGCTGGGAATCCATCCGTGACCTGAAGAAGCACCCCATGAGCACGAACATCGTGATGCTGGCGACGGTGGCGGTGACCGTGGGCACCCACAACCTGGCGATCGGTGTCTTCGTGGGCGTGCTGCTCGCGGCGATGTTCTTCGCCAATAAAGTGGGCCAGATCCTGTATGTGGGCTCTGAGGAAACCGACGAGGGCGAGCACCGTATCTACCGCGTTGTGGGTCAGGTATTCTTTGCCTCATCGGAGCGTTTCATGGACGCCTTCGATTTCAAGGAGACCGTGGAGCGGGTCACCATTGACCTGTCCCGAGCCCACTTCTGGGACATCACCGCCGTGGAGGCGCTGGACCGGGTGGTGATCAAGTTCCGCCGCGAAGGCACAGCGGTGGAGCTGATCGGTCTCAACGAGGCGAGCGCCACCATCGTCGACCGCTATGCCGTGCATGATGATCCGGCTGCGGTCGAGAAACTGATGGGAGGCCACTGATGACTCAGGGCGATAACAACAACAGGAATGACATGACCGAACAGGTAATGGCCGCCATCGACGGCTCACAGTTCTCGGAAGCGGTCTGCGACAGTGCCGCCTGGGCCAGCCAGGCGCTGGGCGTGCCGCTGACCTTCCTGCACGTGAATGACAATCATACCGCCCCCGAGGAGCAGGATCTTTCCGGCAACCTCAGCCTCGGGGCGCGTGAGCACCTGATGGAAGAGCTCTCACGCCTTGATGAGGAACGGGCCCGGGTGGCCCAGGAGCAGGGGCGGCTCATGCTGCAGGCGGCGAAGGAGCGTGCCCTTGAGGACGGTGTGGCCGAGGCCGCCACCCGCCAGCGCAACGGTACCCTGGTGGAGACCCTGGAGGAGCTGCAGAGTGAGATCCGCCTGCTGGTACTGGGTAAGCGGGGCGAGGGCGTGGACCAGGCGAGTGAGCACCTCGGCTCCAACCTCGAACGGGTCATCCGTACCCTGCATCGCCCCATACTGATGGTACCGCCGGCTTTCACCCGCCCCGAGAAGGTGATGATCGCCTTTGACGGCAGCAAAACCACGCGCAAGGGTGTGGAAATGCTGGCCCGGAGTCCTCTGTTCGAGGGGGTGACGGTGCATGTGGTGATCGTGGGCGCGGACCTTGCCGACAACCGCTCCCATCTGGACTGGGCCCTGGAGACCCTGCGTGGGGCCGGCCACGATGCCGAGGGTGCCATCCGTCCGGGCGAAGTGGAGGGCACCCTGCACGCCTACCAGGAAGAGCAGGGCATCGACATGCTGGTGATGGGCGCCTACGGCCATTCCCGCATCCGGCACCTGCTGGTGGGCAGCACCACCACGGATATGCTGCGCCGCACCCGGATACCGTTGCTGCTGCTCCGATAGGCCCAGTCTCCGGGTCAGTGCTTCAACCGGAACCATCGGGAGGGCGTATGCAGCCACCGCTTGGCATCATCGAGGGGTTCTACGGGCCACTCTGGTCCTGGCGGGAACGCCGGCGTGTGATGGAACGGCTGAGCCATTACGGCTACTCATTCTACCTCTACGCCCCCAAGGGCGATCCCCTGCTGCGTGAGCAGTGGTTTGAGCCCGTGCCCGAGGATACCCGGGCCGACATGGAAGCATTCGCCTCGGCCTGTCGGGAGCAGGGCGTCCGCTTCGGGGTCGGGTTGAGCCCGCTGGGCGCACTGGAAGCCTTTGACGACGTCATCCGCCAGGCCCTGCTCCACCGTCTGAAGACCCTCGATGGGATCGGGGTCCAGGATCTGGTGATCCAGTTTGACGATGCCCTGGCGGAGCTGCCGGATCTGGCCGCGCGCCAGGTGGAGCTGGTGCACTGGGTGCGTGAGCATTCCGCCGCCGAACGGATCATTGTCTGCCCCAGCTACTACTCCGACGATCCCATGCTGGATGCGCTCTTCGGCACCCGTCCTGAAGGCTACCTGGAGACGCTGGGCGCCTCCCTCGATGACCGCATCGAGGTATTCTGGGCGGGTGAGGAGATCTGCGCCCGCCAGTGGTCCCCGGGGCATCTGGAACGGGTCACGGAACAGCTCCAGCGCCGCCCCTTCCTGTGGGATAACTACCCGGTGAACGACAGCGCCAGCATGGTTGATCACCTGCACCTGCGGGGCTTTACAGGCCGCCCGGCCGCGATGGGCCCACTGTGTTCCGCTCACGCCATCAACCCCGCCCTGCAGCCCACGCTTGCCTGCATTCCCGCGCTTACGCTGGCGGACAGCTATCGCCAGGGTGAGGCCTACCAGTACATGGAATCCACGCTCACGGCGATGGTCGAGGTACTCGGGGAATCCCTGGCTGCGCAGATGTTTGCGGATCTTCCGGCACTCCAGGACGCGGGGCTGGCAATGGGCAGTGTGCAGAAGCAGCATCTGCGTGCCATCTATGCCGGCTGGGAGCATCCTGCTGCGCGTGAGGTGGTGGATTGGCTGGACGGCCGGTTCAGGGGAGAGGGGGCGCCCTCGCTGTGAGGCCGCCCCGCCACAGCGTCCTATGACGCTGTGGTGATCAGAAGTTGTACTGGACAGCCGCGGAGGCCATGTCCAGGTCCGTATCCTCAAGGGTGAAGCGCTCATACTGCAGGCGCAGGTCCGTATGCTCGGTCAGGGTGAGGCGGACGCCGGTGACAGGGCGCTGTGCGTCCTGTAATGCCTGGAACAACCCCCGGAACCCATGCCGGTTGCCCTGAACTGTGCGCACTGACACGCCGGCTTGTTGGCGTCCGTGTTAGAACTGAGCTTTACTGCATGCATCAATAGCGCGTCACCTCCAACAATAATCCGATACGACGGGGCTTTACATGAAACACACGGTGGTACTGGTCATTGCGTCGCTGGCCCTGACGGGCTGCGCTGGTGGTTACTGGCAATGGGATTCCGACGAGCGCACCACCGGATCCCAGGAGATGGAAGCGCGGGACACGGCGGAGACTGCGCAGGCATCGGAATCCGCGGAGCCGGATCGTCAGGACGATGCCGCGCCAGAGGAGAGCCAGAGCACCACCTCCGGGGCTGATACGGACACCGCGACAGAGGCGACGGCAGCCGCTTCCGAAGAGGAGGCCGGAAGCACGGAGGCCGGGGCGTCCGGAGCAGCGGATGATGAGCAGATGGCTGACGCCTCAACAGACCCGGAGCCAGCACCTGAGCCCGAGCCTGCGTCCGATCCTGAACCGGAACCGCAGCCTGAACCCGAGCCTGAGCCGGCACCTGAGCCTTCATCCGAGCCGGAGCCGGAGCCGGAGCCGGAGCCGGAGACTGAGACTGCATCCGCTTCTGACGCGGAGCCCGCGACCGACACCGGTGCCGACGAGCAGGAGGTTGGGAACAATCCAGGCAGTAACCTCATGTGCAGTCTGGGTGGTGGGCCTGCGGCCTACGTCAACATGAAGCCCTCGGAACATCCACCGCTGACGGACGGTGAATACCAGCGTCTCCAGCAGCAGCTGCAGGAGCGTGCAGCGGCCGGTGAGGATGTCGCCAAGTATCGTGAGGAGATCGAACGCGGGCGTTCGGAAGGCGGTGTGATGGCCTGGTTCTACCGCTGCTGGCTGGAGACGTCCTGAACGCTGGTATCGCACTTGCATATACTGCCGGGTCATTCACCCGGCAAGGCAGGGCGGCTCCGCATTCATGGCATCCAGGCTGACGGTCTCCATTGGCCAGTGTTCCAGAAAGGGGCACAAAAGCGTTAATCAGGATTTTTACGGTGCATGCCGGCCGCAGGGGTCGGAACTGGAGACCAAGGGGATCGCTGTGGCCCTGGCGGACGGCATCGGCAGCAGTGATGTCAGCCAGGTGGCCAGCCAGGCAGCAGTTACCGGGTTTTTCGAGGACTATTACGCCACGCCCGAGGCCTGGTCCGTCAGTAACGCCGCCCAGCGGGTGATTGCCGCCACCAACTCCTGGCTTCACGCCCAGACCCGCCGCAGCCAGTACCGCTACGACATGGATCGCGGCTACGTCTGTACCCTCAGTGCCCTGGTACTGAAGGGCACTTCCGCCCACCTCTTTCATGTCGGTGACAGCCGCATCTACCGGCTCCAGGGCAGCGCGCTCGAGCAGCTCACCGAGGATCACCGCATCCGGGTCTCCCCGGAGGAGAACCACCTGGCACGGGCCATGGGTGGGGATGAGCGAGTGGAGATCGATTACCAGCGTGTACGCATCGAGCCCGGTGATGTCTTTGTGCTCACGACCGATGGCGTGCATGAATTCCTGAGGCCCGCCGCCATGGCGCGGATGATCGCCGGAGGTGGGGGCGACCTTGATGGGGTGGCCCGCCAGATCGTCGATCAGGCCTACGACGAGGGCAGTGATGACAATCTGACCGTGCAGGTGGTGCGCATTGATTCGGTGCCGGAACAGGCGCAGCCCGCGGAGGCCGTACAGAACCTGATCGGACTGCCGTTTCCCCCGGTGCTGGACCCGCCCGTGATATTCGAGGGCTATCGCCTGCAGCGCCAGCTCCATGCCAGCGCCCGCAGCCATGTCTATCTGGCGGTGGTGGAAAGGACCGGCGAACGGGTCGCACTCAAGACACTGGCCACGGAGATGCGCGATGATCCGGGGCAGGTGGAACGCTTCCTGATGGAGGAGTGGATTGCCCAGCGCATCAATCATGCGCATGTGGCCGGCGCCCGTGCGCCGCAGCAGGAACGGCACTATCTCTACACCGTCATGGAATTCATTGAGGGGCGCACCCTGGCCCAGTGGATGACCGACAACCCGCAGCCGACACTCGAGGCCGTACGGGACATCGTGGAACAGGTCGCCAGAGGGCTGCAGGCCTTCCATCGCCTGGAGATGGTGCATCGGGATCTGCGCCCGGCCAATGTCATGATCGACCAGGAGGGCACCGCCAAGCTGATCGATTTCGGCTCGACCCGGGTCCCGGGCGTCCTGGAAATGGTTCCGGTGACCGTCGATGAGGGCCCACTGGGCACTGCCGCCTATTCCGCGCCGGAGTATTTCCTGGAGGGTGAGGGTACGATGCGCTCGGACATCTATTCCCTGGGGGTGATCACCTACCAGATGCTGACCGGCCAGCTGCCCTACGGTACGGAGGTGGCGAAGGCCCGGAGCCGTTCTGCCATGCACCGGCTGCGTTACCAGTCGGTGCGCCTCTATAACCCGGAGCTGCCGGTCTGGCTGGATGGAGTGCTGCGAAAGGCACTGCACCCGGATCCCTACAGGCGCTACGAGGCCCTTTCGGAATTCACCTTCAACCTGCGCCACCCCGGCCGCGAGGCCTACAGCCAGGCCCCGCTGCCTCTTGTGGAGAGGGACCCGGTGCGCTTCTGGCAGGGCATGTCACTGGTCCTCGCGAGCGCGGTGGTGACCCTCCTTGTGTTGCTGTTTGTCTGACGGCTCAGCGCTCCAGGTCGGCGTAGCGGACACCGGTCAGGTCCTCGGAGACGGACCAGAGCTTGTGGGCGACTTCCTGGTTGCGGGCCAGTCGCCTTATATTGGCTTCCGCTGGCATGCCCCAGAGCTCCTGGAAACCATGGGGGCCATAGTACTGGCCAGGCTCCGCCTGGGGTGAGGTGGCCGCGAACACGCTGGGGTAGGCCCCCTTCTCCTGGGACTGCGCGGTCACCGCGTTGAACAGGCTGTGCCCGGGAATGGTGCGCTGCAGGTTGGTCGCTGAGTAGCCCGGGTGTACAGCGATTGACTGGATGGTGTCCCGGGCGCTGCGCAGCCGCCGGTCAAACTCCAGGGCGAACATCAGGTTGGCCAGCTTGCTCTGGCCGTAGAACCGCCAGCGCTGGTAGCCCCTGCTGGCATCCAGGTTCTCGAAATCGAGGCTGCCAATGCGGTGGGCCAGGCTGCTGACGGTCACCACGCGAGCGCGCTCCGCCGCCCGCAGTCGATCCATGAGAAGGCCGGTGAGGGCGAAGTGGCCCAGGTGATTGGTGCCGAACTGCATCTCGAAGCCATCCCGGGTGTACTGCAGGGGCGGCGCCATGACGCCGGCATTGTTGAGCAGTATGTCCAGCTTCGGGTAGTGGTCGTTGATGCGCTGGGCGAAGTCCCGTATGGAAGACAGGTCTGACAGGTCCAGCTGCATCAGGTTGAGGTCGACATCCGGGGCACGGGCCCGGATGTGGTCCATGGCTGACTGCCCCTTCTCCCGGTTGCGGCATGCCATGATGACGTGGGCGCCCCGTTGGGCCAGCCTGCGCGTGGATTCCAGTCCGAGCCCACTGTTGGCACCGGTAATCAGCACCGTGCGGTCCGTGAGATCCGGAATGTCCGCGGGCGTCCATGGAATGGGGTTGCGGCTCATGGATTGTCCCTCCTGTAGGTTCCTTTCCGCATCAGCCTATACAAGCGCAGAGGCCGGGGCCAGGCATGTCGGTCCTGTTATCCGCCTGTCCCCCGGTCGGCCATTCCTTTACCATGGCGGAGATTCTGCCAGCGAACGACGGAGATGGACTGAATGTTCCTTGCGATACTGATTGGCGGCCTGATCGGGTCGGCCTTCGGCCTGCCCGGTGCCCTCATCGGCGCCCTCATTGGTGGCGGCCTGGTGTACTGGGGGCGCATGAAGCTGTACCGGCGCGTACGTGAGGTCCAGTCGCGCTTCATGGAATCCGTTTTCGCGGTGATGGGGGCCGTCTGCAAGGCCGATGGTGTTGTCACCCAGGACGAGATCCAGGTGGCCGAGGCCCTGTTTGAGCGCTTCCATCTGAATGAAAGCCAGCGCGAAGCCGCCAAGGCCGCCTTCAACCGCGGCAAGGCCGATGACTTCGATCTGGATGCCGAGCTGCGTGAATTCCTGCGCCGCAGCGGTGGCCAGTCCGGCCTGCTGCAGATGTTCCTGCAGGTGCAGGTCGCCGCCGTTGCTGCGGACGGGGAAGTGCACGAGAACGAGCATGACATGCTGGTGCGCGTGGCCCGCGGGCTGGGATTGTCGGAGAGCCAGGTGGAACAGCTCGAGGCCATGCTGCGCGGTGGCGCCGCCGGCGGTGCCGCGGAACAGCAGCAGTCCCTGGAGGATGCCTACAAGGTACTGGGGGTTTCCCCGGAGGCGAGCGACGCCGAACTCAAGAAGGCCTATCGCAAGCTGATGAGCGAGAACCACCCGGACAAGCTGGCCGGGCGCGGCATGCCCGATAGCATGCGCGAGATGGCCGAAGAAAAGACCCAGGAAATCGCCAACGCGTACGACCGTATCAAGAAAGCGCGCGAACAGGCGGCGTGATTACAGCGCCACGAGAAGGGCCAGCAGCACCAGTTCCGTCAGCACGATGGCCGCGCCGAGCGCATCCCCGGTGTAACCTCCCAGCGCCCGGTGCAGCTGCCAGCCCCATAGAAGCCCGACCAGGGCCGTGGCGACCACGAAAGCCATCATCAATCCCGGCAGCCAGCAGACAGCCACCCCGGCCAGCAGCACGCTGAACACCGTGGCCACCGTCAGCCGGGGCAACGGGAACGTATCCGCGACCGGTTTGGTCTTGCTCGTATCCGTGTCCGTCACATAGGGCATCAGCGCCATCAGGAACAACGGCGTCACGCGCGCCAGCGCCGGCGTGACCAGCAACACCACCCAGATTGGCAGGGGCGCGAGCTCCACCAGCAGCGCCACCTTCAGTGCCAGCGCCCCGACCAGCGCCACCGTCCCGTAGGTCCCGATGCGGCTGTCCTTCATGATGGTCAGACGTTTCTCCACCGTGAACCCGCCGCCCAGCGCATCCACCGCATCCGCCAGCCCATCCTCATGAAAGGCGCCGGTCAGCCAGAGGTGGAAAATCACCACCCCGATGACACTTACCACCAGCGGAAAGAACGTCGCCAGCACCTGGTACCCCAGAGCATAGAGCGCTCCCAGAACCAGTCCCGCCAGCGGGAAGTACATACTGCTCTGGTTCATCAGCTGCTGCGAATAATCAATCCGCACCGGCATCGGAATACGGCTGATGAATCCCAGACAGAGCCAGAAGGCCTGCCACTCGTGCTGCAAGGTGGTTTTCATAATGATTCCCGGTTTGTTTCCCATGTAGGAGCGAGCTTGCTCGCGATAAGACAGGAATCGCCTGCAAGCAGGCTCCTACAGTGGCGGTGCATCGATCTAGACCCTGACGGGAATCAGTGCGCCTCGTCCCAGTTCTTCCCTACACCCGCCTCAACGAGCAACGGCACCTCAAGCTGGGCCGCCCCACTCATCAGCTCCTCAAGCAACGACCCCAACTGCGACACCTGGTCCTCCCGGACCTCCACGATCAGTTCGTCGTGCACCTGCATCGTCATGCGCGCATCAAACCCGGAGTCCGCGATGCGATTCTCGACCATCACCATCGCCTTCTTGATGATGTCCGCTGCCGTGCCCTGCATGGGTGCGTTGATGGCCGTGCGCTCCGCGCCCTGGCGCAGCTGACCGTTGCGGCTGTTGATCTCCGGCAGGTAGAGGCGCCGGCCGAACAGCGTCTCCACATAGCCCTGGTCATGGGCCGTCTTGCGGATGCGGTCCATGTACTCGAGCACGCCGGGGTAACGCTCGAAATAGCGGTCGATGTAGCCCTGGGCCTCATCCCGGGGAATGCCCAGCTGGCGCCCCAGCCCCCAGGCCGACATGCCGTAGATGAGCCCGAAGTTGATGGCCTTGGCATCCCGGCGCTGGGAGTCACTCACGTCCTGACGCGCCACGCCGAAGACTTCCGAGGCCGTGGCCTTGTGGATGTCCTCACCATGGGCGAAGGCGTTCAGCAGCCCCCGGTCGCCGGACAGGTGCGCCATGATGCGCAGCTCGATCTGGGAATAGTCCGCCGCGATCAGCCGGTAGCCCTCCGGCGCGACGAAGGCCTGGCGGATGCGCCGGCCCTCCTCGGTGCGGATGGGGATGTTCTGCAGGTTCGGGTCCGAGGACGAGAGCCGCCCGGTGGCCGTCACCGCCTGGTGGTAGGAGGTGTGGATACGCCCGGTGCGTGCGTTGATCACCTCCGGCAGCCGGTCCGTATAGGTGGACTTGAGCTTGCTCAGGCTGCGGTGCTCCAGGATCACGCGCGGCAGTTCGTAGTCCACCGCCAGTTCCTGGAGCACCGGCTCGGCCGTGGAAGGCGCCCCCTTGGGCGTCTTCTTGAGCACCGGCATGCCCAGCTTCTCATAGAAGATCTTCTGCAGCTGCTGGGGCGAGCCCAGGTTGAACTCCTCGCCGGCCTGCTCCCAGGCCTGCTCCTCCAGGGCCTTCATGCGCTCGGCCAGTTCGCCACTCTGGGTGGCCAGAAGGTTGGCATCCACCAGAGTGCCGCGGTATTCCATGTGGGCCAACACCGGCACCAGCGGCAGCTCGATGTCGTGGTAGACCGACTCCAGGGACGGGTCGTCCTTCAGGCGCGGACGCAGCGTCTCATGGAGCTGGAAGGTGATGTCCGCATCCTCGGCGGCGTAATGGCCGGCGGTCTCCAGTTCGATCTCATCGAAGCGCTTCTGCTTGGCGCCCTTGCCGGCGATGCTCTCGAAGCTGGTGACCTCGCGCTCCAGGTAACGCTGGGCCAGGGTGCCCATGTCGTGGCGCGAGCCCGATGAGTTCAGCACGTAGGACTGGAGCATGGTGTCTTCGATGCCGCCGCGCAGGGTGATGGCGTGGTTGGCCAGCACATTGATGTCGTACTTGAGGTTCTGGCCGATCTTGACCCGTGCCGGGTCCTCCAGCAGCGGGCGCAGCTGCTCCAGTACGTCGTCGCATTCCAGCTGATCCGGTGCGCCCAGATAACTGTGCCCCAGGGGCACGTAGGCGGCGGTACCGGACTCGACGGCAAAGGAAACGCCCACGATGCGCGCGTCCATGTAATTGAGGCTGGTGGTTTCCGTGTCGAAGGCGAACGCCGGCGCATCGCGCAGCGTGGTCAGCCAGGCATCCAGCGCTTCCTGATCCAGGACAGTGTGGTAATCCGTGCTCGCCGGTGTGTTCGCGGTGTTCGGATTCTCGCCTGCGTCGGATTGCGGTTGCTCGCCGCCGCCGTTTTCCAGTTCCCGGATCCAGCCGCGGAACTCCATCTCCCGGAACTGTTCCAGCAGTTGATCCCGGTCCACCGGTTCAGGATCCAGCGCTTCCACGCTGTAGCCCAGGTCCAGCTCCGTGCGGATACGGGCCAGATCCCGGCTCAGGGGTAATTGGTCAAGGGCCGCGCGCAGGTTCTCGCCGATCTTGCCGCCCACTTCATCCGCATGGGCCATGAGGTTGTCCAGGTTGTCGTACTGCTGGAGCCACTTCACGGCCGTCTTGGGCCCGCACTTGGTTACGCCGGGGATGTTGTCCACGGTATCGCCCACCAGTGCCAGGTAGTCCACGATCTGCTCCGGCGTCACGCCGAACTTCTCGATCACGCCCTCCCGGTCCATCGTGGTCTCATTCATGGTGTTGATCAGCGAGACATGGTCGCTGACCAGCTGGGCCATGTCCTTGTCGCCGGTGGAGATGATCACGTCCACCCCCTTGTCCGTGGCCTCGTTGGCCAGGGTGCCGATGACGTCATCCGCCTCCATACCCTCTTCGATCAGCAGCGGCAGGCCCATGGCGCGGATGATGGCGTGGATGGGCTGGATCTGGCCGGCCAGCTCCTCGGGCATTTCCGGGCGGTTGGCCTTGTAGTCCTCGTACAGCTCGTGCCGGAAGGTTTTGCCGCGGGGGTCGAAGACCACGGCAATGGGGGAGCCGGGATAATCCTGCTGCAGCCGGCGGATCATGCTGATCACGCCCTTGACCGCACCCGTGGGCTGGCCGTTGGAGGTGGTCAGTGGCGGCAGGGCATGGAAGGCGCGGAACAGATAGGAAGAGCCGTCCACTAGGACGACAGGGCGGTCTTTGCTGAGCTCAATCATGGAGGTGTCGCTTCAGGGTATGGTAACGCGGAGTGTTTCAGAACGGGGGCTTTCCAGTCCAGAGGTGTCCAGGGTGGAGACGGCGAACTGGTATTCCCCTGAGGGCAGCTGCGAGGGCTGCCACTGAGTGGTGCCGGCTTGCTCAATCACCTGGACATCGAAGTCGGGGTCCCCCGACTGGCGGTAATAGACCCGGTACCCCTCGATTTCCCCGGGGTAGAGCTTGCTGCCGTCGACGCGGGTAAGCGGTGCCTCCCAGCCCAGGGTTACGGTGTTGTCCTCGTCGCTGCTGGACACGCACCCTGAAATCAGAAAGACGGGGATCAGGGCGTATAATCTCAGGCGGAATCCGAACATGGACGCCATTATGAGGTTATTTCCGGCGACTGCAACCCGCTTTTTTACACCATTAGTATGTGTATTCTAATTATTCCCCGTAGTGTGCATGGTGAAGTAATCAATGGGTGCAGGCGCGCCGAATGATCCATTCAAAGGAGGTTCATCATGAGTAAGATCCGCGATTATCAGCAGCAGGTACAGGACGTGATCGAAAAGGGCATCAACACTGTTGAGAAGCAGCACAAGACCCTGGCCGAGCGGCCCTTCGAACTTGCCGAGAAGGTTGAGCAGCAGGCCAAGAGCTACAGTGTGAAGTCCGTGCGCGCCAAGCACGACGACTACGCCAACACCGCGTACGAAACCCTGCGCGTGTGGAACCAGCGTCTGGGCGACTATGCCAACAGCCTGATCGGCCGCTTCGACAAGGAAGCAGCTCCGGCTGAGAAGCAGGCTGAGCAGAAGAGCGCCAGCAGTGCCCAGTCCGGCGCCCAGAAGAAGTCCGCATCCAGCGCCAGCAAGCAGTCCAGCGGTGCCAAGAAGAGCACCGGCGGCGCGAAGAAGCAGACTGAGAGTCAGGCTTCCGCGTAAGGCCTCAGCCTTCGGGCTGAAATGGAACGGGCAGTGGCGCGAGCCGCTGCCCGTTTTTTATGGAATGTCAGTCGCCCATCGTGGCCAGTTCCTCGCGGGCCGTCTCTTCCTCCGGGATGGTCAGGGGTAAACTGCGCTTCTTCCCGGTCAGCTTCTCAAGGCGTTTGATCTTGTCCCGGTAGTCCTCACGGGTCTGTTCCGCCCTGCTGATCTCTTGCTGGATCTCGTTCAGCAGAGCGGTTTTTTCCGCGCGCTGGGTTTCCATCTTCTCACGCAGGGATTCCGGAACCTCCTGGCCGGTACGTTCCTGGTTGGCGGCACGTTTCTGGAGGTTCGCGATCTGCCCTTCGATATTTTTTATGTTGGCCAGCTTCAGGCGCACGGTTCCGAAGCGCTCGCGCAGCTTGCGCTGAAGGGCGCGCACCGCGTCATCCGGTGAGCTGTACTGGCGCAGCAGCCGCCGGTCCTCTTTTTTCTGTTCCTCGCGTTCCTTTTCGAGCCGTTCCTGGCGTTCGCGCTCCCGACGGCGTTCGGCCAGCTCTTCCTCGGTCGGCGGTGGCGGGACCTTCTCGATGACGCGGCCACTTTTGTTGAGCACTTCATAACCCTGTTTGAGCGCTTCCCGGGGCAGTGTGTTGCTCATGACCGTCCTGCCCTCCTCGGTCTCATACCGGTACATCTCGCCGAAGACGGGCGCGGTCAGGGTCAGGCACAGTGCAGTCAGTAACCATCGGTACATCGGGGGTTCTCTCCAGTCCGCGTGCTCACGCCACGCCGTAGGTGTCCCGGTAGCGGGCTACTTCTTCAGCATAGTCCGACATGTCCGGCAGTTCGCGCAGGTACTCCAGGATCTGGTCGAGGCTGATGATGCTCACCACCGGTATGTCGAATTCCGCCTCCACCTCCTGGATGGCGGAGCGTTCCGCCTGGCCCTTTTCCTGGCGGTCCAGAGCCACCAGGACGCCGGCCGGTGTTGCGCCTGCGGCCTGGATGCGCTCGATGGATTCACGCACGGCGGTGCCGGCGGTGATCACGTCGTCCACGATCAGGACCCGGCCTTCCAGCGGGGCGCCCACGATGTCGCCGCCCTCGCCGTGGGCCTTGTCTTCCTTGCGGTTGAAGGCCCAGGGCAGGTCCAGGCGATGGTGGGTGGCCAGTGCCGAGGCGGTGGCGGTGGCCAGGGGAATGCCCTTGTAGGCCGGGCCGAAGACCATGTCGAACTCCAGGTCGCTGCGTGTCAGCGCCTGGGCATAGGCCTGGCCGAGCCGGGCCAGATCGCTGCCGCGCTGGAAAAGGCCCGTATTGAAGAAATACGGGCTGGTGCGGCCGGATTTCAGTTCGAACTCCCCGAAGCGGAGCACTTTGCGGGCAATGGCGAACTCGATGAACTCTCTCTGATAGGTTTCGATCATAGGGGCCTTCGGGGTCAGCGTATTTTGTCCATTGGCAAGCATGGGTATGATACACACAAATCGATACTGGAATCATTTATGCGGGTCGTTACAGTCAGTGTCAACGGATTGCGCGAGGCAATCAGCAAGGGGTTTTTCGAGTGGCTCGCGGAGCAGGATGCGGACGTGGTGGCGGTTCAGGATCACCGGGTGCGGGTCGCGGAGATCGAGGATGATCCGGCGCTGACCCCCGAGGGCTATCAGGCCTGGTTCGTGGATGCGGAGAATCCGGAAAGCGGCGGTGTGGGGTTCTACACCCGGCATTTCCCCAAGGCCATCATCTACGGCTTCAACTACGGGCCGGGGATATGGAGGGCCGTTATCTGCAGGCGGACTTCCAGAGACTGAGTGTGGCGTCCGTGCTGGCGCCGGCGGCCGACGAGGCCGGTGGGGAGCAGGCCCGCGACGCCTTCATGGAGGCCTTCCTGACCCATACCGGCAAGACCGCCCGGAAGCGGCGCCAGTACATCATCTGCGCCAATCTGCGCACTGCCCACCGGGACGAGGACGCCGACTCCTTCTTCCACCGCCAGCCTGTTTCCGGATTCCTGCCCCATGAGCGGGCCTGGATGGACGAGCTGTTCAACCAGCAGGGCTACCTGGATGCTTTCCGCTCACTGGAGGCGGATGACAGGGCAGCGTCCTGGTGGCCGGAGTGGGCGCGCAACTGGCGTCGGGCCGCCGGCTGGCGGACGGACTACCAGATGCTGACACCGGGCCTGCACGATGCGCTTGAGGATGGCTGGATCGACACGGACGCGGGGTTCTCCGACCACGCGCCCGTGGTGATGGATTACCGCATCTCGCCGGAGTGATTACCCGGCAAGCGCGGCCTTCTGGGCCTCGAACAGCTCGTTGATGCCCTTGCGTGCCAGACCCAGCATGGCATCCAGCTCCTGCTGCTCGAACGACTCGCCTTCCGCCGTACCCTGGATCTCGATGAAGCCGCCCCTGTCCGTCATGATCACGTTCATGTCGGTCTCCGCCGAGGAATCTTCCGGATAGTCCAGGTCCAGAACGGGCGTGCCGTCATAGACGCCCACCGAAATGGCGCCGACCATCTGCTTGAGCGGGCTGCGGCTCAACCGGCCGTTGGCGACCAGGGTGTTGAGGGCATCCACCAGGGCCACACAGCCGCCGGTGATCGCCGCGGTACGGGTGCCGCCATCGGCCTGGATAACGTCGCAGTCAATCACGATGCTGTGCTCGCCCAGCGCTTCCAGGTCCACGGCCGCGCGCAGTGAGCGCCCGATCAGGCGCTGGATCTCGATGGTGCGCCCGCCCTGCTTGCCGCGGCTGGCCTCACGGCCCATGCGGTCGCCGGTGGAACGGGGCAGCATGCCGTACTCGGCGGTTACCCAGCCCTGGCCCTGGCCTTTGAGGAAGGGGGGCACTTTGTTCTCCACACTGGCGGTACAGATCACGCGGGTGTCACCGAACTCGGTCAGGACGGCCCCCTCGGCGTGCTTGGTGTAGTGGCGGGTCAGGCGGATATCGCGCAGTTGATCGGGGTTTCGGCCACTCGGGCGCATGCTCGCTCCTCAGGGTTGATGGATGGTCAGGGCGCAGAGTCTAGCATGCCAGCCGGGGTACGGGCGTGCGCTTGCCAGCGGTGATATACTGCGCGGTTCATGCTCGAGCGCAACGGGAGTGGCCATGGCCACACTGAACAGCATGACGGCGTTCGCACGCCGCCGGAGCCAGGCGGCGTGGGGCACGCTGACGTGCGAATGCCGCACCGTGAATCACCGCTATCTGGATCCATCCCTGCGTCTGCCGGAACCGCTGCGTCACCGGGAGATGGCGTACCGGGAACGCCTTGGCCGGCGTCTCTCACGGGGGCGGGTGGAACTCCAGTTCCGGCTGGAGGAGGCTGAGCGGGCGTCCGGTGAGGAGCCGGATCCGGTGGCGCTGCGCCGCCTGCGCCAGTCCATGGTCCGGGTGGAGCAGGAGATCGGGGACACGGCACCGGTCTCACCACTGGATGTCCTGCGGTGGCCGGGCGTGCTCTCCGGTGGCGAATTGCCGGAGGAAGCCGTTGTGGCAGCCGCGGACGAGCTGCTTGAGCTTACCCTTGATGACGTGGATGAGCAGCGCCGCCGGGAAGGTGAGCGCCTGGTGCCCCTGCTGGAGGAACGGCTGGGTGCCATTGAGGCGTACGTGGCGGAACTGCGTCGGAGCATGCCGGAATGGCGAGAGCAGCAGCGCCAGCGGTTGGTGGAGCGTCTGGCGGAGCTTGGAGCTGAACCGGCGGATGAGCGCCTGGCGCAGGAACTGGCAATCCTGGCCCAGAAAGCGGACGTATCCGAGGAGCTGGACCGGCTTGATGCCCATGTTGCGGAAGTCCGGGCAGCGCTGGAACAGACCGGTCCGGTGGGTCGGCGCCTGGATTTCCTGATGCAGGAACTCAACCGGGAGGCCAACACCCTCAGCAGCAAGTCCACGGCGGCGGAACTGACCCGTGTGGCGGTGGAGATCAAGGTGCTGATTGAACAGACGCGCGAACAAGTACAGAACGTGGAGTAATCCGATCATGAGCGAGCAGCCTTACCTGGGCACGCTATTTGTGGTGTCGGCGCCTTCCGGGGCGGGCAAGACCAGCCTGGTATCCCAGGCGCTGGAGCGCGACCCGGCACTGACCGTTTCGGTGTCGCACACCACACGGCCGGCGCGCCCGGGCGAGCAGGATGGCGTCAACTATCACTTCGTCACCGAGCAGGAGTTCCTGTCGCTCATGGAAGCGGGCACCTTCCTGGAGCACGCGCAGGTGTTCGACAACTACTACGGCACCTCCGGGGACTGGGTGGATGAGCAGCTTGCCGCCGGCCTGGACGTGATCCTGGAGATCGACTGGCAGGGGGCGCAGCAGATCCGGCGCCTGCGTCCGCACGCTGTCTCCGTGTTCATTGTACCGCCTTCGCCGGAAGCCCTGCGCGACCGGCTCCACGGGCGCGGCCAGGACAGTGGCGAGGTGATCGAGCGCCGTCTGCACGAGGCTGCCGAGGAATGCCGGCATGTGGCTGAGTACGACTACCTGGTGGTCAATGACGACTTTGAGCGCGCCCTGAACGAGCTGCTGGTGGTCATCCGTGCCCAGCGCCAGTGTCTGAGCCGCCAGAGCCAGCGCCACGAGGCACTGCTGAAGGCGCTGTCGAAGGCTGATCAGTAATGGCCATAAAGCGATCACTGGTGTTACAGTGTGCAACCCAGTGACCCAAACACGAGCAGAGGTAATCCATGGCACGCGTCACCGTTGAGGACTGTCTGGACCACGTCGACAATCGCTTCCAGCTTGTCATGCTTTCCACCAGGCGGGCCCGCCAGCTGGCTACCTATGGCAGTGAGCCCAAGGTGCCGCCGGAGAATGACAAGCCGACGGTTCTGGCCCTGCGTGAGATCGCGGCCGGCAAGATCAGCTTCGAGAGCGTTGAAGCCGACGAACGGGCGATGCAGGCGGAAGTCGGTGAATCCGCACCCGCTGCCAGCGCGCCGTCCAGCGAAGAAGGCGAAGCCGAGGGCTGAAGCGATCGGCCTGAGTCAGTAAAACCGGGGTGACCCCGGTTTTTTTATGCGTGTACACGCTATAATTGGGTAGAACGATAAAGGGAGTGAAAACCGGGCAGGGAGTGCACCCCGCTTAATCACCACGTACCGGAGCGTCCGGAAGAGCCGATGTCGACGATCGACGCACTGGCGGAACGACTGGGAAACTACCTGGATGACCAGAAGGTCAACCAGGTGCGGCGGGCCTATTTCTATGCGGAACAGGCCCATGAGGGCCAGTATCGCCGCAGTGGCGAGCGCTACATCAGTCACCCGCTGGCGGTGGCGAGCATCCTGGCGCAGCTCAATCTCGACCATCAGAGTCTGATGGCGGCCATGCTCCATGACGTCATCGAGGACACGGGCATCCCCAAGGACGCGCTCATCGAGCAGTTTGGCGCCCCGGTCGCCGAGCTGGTGGATGGCGTCAGCAAGCTCACGCAGATTGAGTTCCGTTCCCGTGCCGAGGCGCAGGCGGAAAACTTCCAGAAGATGACCCTGGCCATGGCGCGTGACATCCGCGTGATCCTGGTCAAGCTGGCGGACCGGCTGCACAACATGCGCACCCTCGGCCCCCTGAACCCCGAGAAACGCCGCCGCATCGCCACCGAGACCCTCGACATCTACGCCCCCATCGCCCACCGCCTCGGCATGCACAGCCTGTGCGTGGAGCTGGAGGACCTGGGATTTGCCGCCATGTACCCGATGCGCTCGCAATACATCGCCAAGGCGGTGCGCAAGCTGCGGGGCGATCACCATGAGATCATCAACGAGATCCGCGCCGGCCTCGAGTCCAAGCTGCAGGAGCGCGGGCTGCCCGGACGCATTAAGGGGCGCGAGAAACACCTGAACTCCATCTACAACAAGATGAAGTTCAAGCACAAATCCTTCGGCGAGATCATGGACGTCTACGCGTTCCGGATTGTTACCGACTCCGTGGACGACTGCTACCGTATCCTGGGCGCGGTTCACAGTCTCTACAAACCACTGCCGGGGCGCTTCAAGGACTACATCGCCATGCCCAAGGCCAATGGCTATCAGTCGCTCCACACCACGCTGTTCGGCAAGCACGTGAACATCGAGATCCAGATCCGCACGGAGGAGATGGAAAGCGTCGCCAACCACGGCATTGCCGCCCACTGGATGTACAAGGACGAATCTGATGTGGGCGAGGTCAACCAGAAACGGGTTGACCGCTGGCTGGAAGGGCTCATGGAAATGCGTGAGCGGGCGGACGACTCCCTGGAATTCATCGAGCACGTGAAGGTGGATCTGTTCCCGGACGAGATCTACGTGTTCACACCCAAAGGCCGGATTATGGAGATGCCACGCGGCGCAACGCCGGTGGACTTCGCTTACGCCATCCACACCGACATCGGTAACGCCTGTGTCGCCTGCCGCGTGGACCGCCAGCTCGCCTCGCTCAGCCAGCCGCTGCAGAGCGGCCAGACGGTGGAGATCATCACGGCGCCCGGGGCCCGGCCCAGTCCGGTCTGGCTCAACTATGTGGTAACCGGCAAGGCGCGCTCGAGCATCCGCCACGCCCTCAAGACCCAGCAGCGCAAGGAGTCGGTGGATCTGGGGCGTCAGCTCCTGAGCCGTTCTCTGAACAGTCTCGGCACACGCCTGGATGACCTGGGTGATGCCCGGGTCCGGCGGGTGCTTGAGCACAACCAGGTGGAGAGCTTCGAGCGGCTGCTGGCGGATATCGGGATCGGTAACCGCATGGCCTACATCGTTGCCCGCCAGCTGGCGCCGGATACCGGCGAGGACAGTGATGCGACGCCGGCCCTGGAGGACACCCGGGCTGGCCAGACCATGACCATTGCCGGCAGCGAGGGCTCGATCATCCAGTTCGCGGACTGCTGCCAGCCCATTCCGGGGGACCCCATCGTGGGCCGCATGAGTTCCGGCAGCGGCATGGTGATCCACTCCGAGCGCTGCGAGAGCGTGCGCCATCTGGACGCGGACTCACCCCAGCTGGTCTATCTGAGCTGGGCCAAGGACATCACCGATGACTTCTCGGTTGAGCTGCGTGTGGAGACGGCGCGGAAGCGGGGGCTGATTGCCGAGCTGGCCAATACCGTGGCCCTGGCGGAGGCCAACCTCGAGGGGATCAACGTGGACGAGTACGACGCCCGCCACAGTGTCGTCGTCATGACCCTGCATGTGCGCGGACGTACCCAGCTGGCACGGATCATGCGGCGCATCCGCAACCTGCGCACGGTCAAATCCGTTACCCGGGTACGCCGTTGACAGCGCCGCGCCAGCGGGCGAGCATCGTGTTTTTCCGCTACAGACGACAGGAACGCCGTAACCCATGACGAACAAGTCCATTATCCAGACGGATACCGCCCCCGAAGCCATTGGCCCCTATTCCCAGGCCGTGAAGGCGGGGGATACGGTCTATCTCTCCGGCCAGATCCCGCTGGATCCGCGGACCATGGACCTGGTGCCCGGCGGTTTTGAGGAACAGGTCAAGCGGGTCTTCGAGAACCTGAAGGCCGTCTGTGAGGCTTCCGGGGGCAACATCCAGGACCTGGTCAAGCTCAATATCTACCTCACCGACATGGGCAACTTCGCCATCGTCAACGAGATCATGACCACCGTCTTCACCGAGCCCTATCCCGCGCGCGCCGCCATTGGCGTGGCGGCACTGCCCAAGGGCGCGCAGGTGGAGATGGATGCCATCATGGTGCTGAAGTAGGGTCAGACCCGGCTGAGGCAGTCCTTGACCCTGGGGCCGTCACCGCCGAAGTGGCGGGCCCAGGCCATGAAGAGTTCCCCGCACGCCAGGGCATCCTCCAACGCATTGTGCGCATTGGTTTCCGGCAGGCCATAACGCTCGCGGCACCGGTTCAGGCGCAGAACATTCCCCGGCATTGTCTGCTCGCGCTGGAACAGGCGTTTTTTCTCCAGCACCAGTGTGTCCGCCGTGGGCTGGAACCAGTCCATGCCGAACTGTTCCCGGTAGGCGGCGCGCAGAAACCCTGTGTCCAGAGGTGCATGGTGCATGACCGGGAGGCGGTCGGTCATTGCCCTTGCCAGCATGCGTAATGCGGAGGGCAGATCCACGCCTTCGCTGCGGTCCGTGTCCCGGATGTGATGGATGGTGGCGCTGTCGCCCACCAGGTTGCGGCTGTCGATCAGCAGGTGCCGGGCCGTGTCCAGCCGGATCCGGCCGCGGTCCACCGCCACCCAGCCGAAGCTGATGATGTAGCCGGTCTTCGGGTCGAGGCCGGTGGTTTCCAGGTCGATGGCCAGCCAGTCCACCTCATCCCAGAGGGCGTTGGTGTCCGGCCAGGGGCTTGCCAGGAGGCGCTGCAGCGTCGGGTCCGGGAAGGGGTGGCGGGCATAGCGGCGCCGTGCCCGCTCCCGGCGGGCGCGGGTCAGCCACATCAGCGCATCCCCTGGCGGTAGGCCAGGCGCACCGACTTCTGGGCGCTGTCCACCAGCTGGAAGGCGTCACGCAGCTGTTCGCGGGCCAGTTTGGGCAGGTTGCGTGGGTTGCAGTAGTTGCTCAGCTCCTCGCCCTCACGGATCTGGTCCGCCTGTACCTGGAGCCGCACCTGCATCAGAAAGCGCAGGGCGTCCTGCAGGTTGCGTGCGTCATACCGGGTCATGTGCTTGCCGCGGGCCAGCTCGTCCAACCGTTCCAGCGTGTTGATGCGGTCAACCCCGGATGCCAGGGCGTGCAGCCGCACAATTTCGATGATCGGCAGCAGACCACGCTTCTTCAGGTTCAGGGTGTCCTTGTGATCGCCGTTGCGCTCCACCACGAAGCGCCGGAAGATGCCGATGGGCGGGCTGCCTTCCAGCACGTTCTCCGCCAGGGCGGCCTGGAAGATGGAGTTGGCCCGGACCCGTTCCAGCATGTGGGACTGGACCCGGCTGGTAAGAGAGGCGTCGCCGTGGACGGTGCGGAGATCGAAGGCGATGCTGATCTCCATCACATGGTGTGGGCTGAAACTGGTGACCCAGTTGTCCACGGCCTCGTACCAGCCCGTGAGCCGGCGCCGCCAGAAGGGATTGGTGGCCATGACGTTGCCATTGCAGTAGACATAGCCGCACTCATTGAGCCAGTCGCTGACCCTGGTGGCCAGCTTCTCGAACCAGGCCACGTCCTCGTCGGTGGCCTCGTCCGCGATCACCAGGCCGTTATCCTGATCGGCGTTGAGCAGCTGCTCCGCCCGCGCCTGGGAGCCGAAGCACAGCCAGGCGAAGGGCACCGGGGCCGGGCCCAGTTCGTCCAGGGCCATTTCGATCAGCCGGTTGGTTACGGTATCGCTGATGGCGGTGAGGATGTGGCTGACCTGATCCGCCGGTACCCCGGCATCCGTCCAGCGCAGCAGGAACTGGGGAATGTCGCGAAGCACCGTCTGCATGGTGGCGACCGATTCCTGGCGTGACAGGCGCTGGACGATGTAGACCGGGTCGTCCTGGCGGGCTGTGATCAGGTCCGAGGTGGTGAGGATGCCTACAGGCCTGCGGTCCTCAAGCACCGGAAGGTGGTGCATGCGGTGGCGGGTCATCAGCAGGGTGGCGTCAAACAGGGTCGCCTTACGCTCGAGGCTCACCGGGTCCGCCGTCATGATTTCGGAAACCGGGGTGTCCGGCGAACGGCGCGCCGCCAGTACCCGGCTGCGGAGGTCGCGGTCGGTGACGATGCCGCTCAGCTTGCCGTCATTGAGCACCAGTGCCGAGGAAACCCGGCGGCTGGACATCATCTCCGCCAGCTCGCAGACGGGCGTCTCCTCGCTGGTGGTGACCAGATCGGTGGCCATCAGGCTGGTTACCGGCGTGAGCATGCCATCCGGTGACACCATGCTGCGGGTGGCCCGGAACAGGCGCCGGCTGCGCTGGCCATGGAAGAAACGGTCGAAGTCCCGGAAGCGCCCGCGCAGGTCCTGGTAGGCCTTCTGCGGCAGGAAGTAGATCAGGCTGTCCTCGATCAGGACCGCCCGCACACCGGGTTCCTGCTGGAGAAGCCCGCTCAGGGCGAAGCTTTCGCCCTCGGCCAGACGGTCGAGCAGCTCGCCGTCCTGGCTGCGGATCTCGACGGCACCACTTCGCAGAATACGCAGTCCCTGATCCCGGGTGTTCTCGTTGAACACATGCCCGTTGCGGAAATAGCCGATCTCCATCTCATGGACAATGCGCTCAACCTCTCCTTCGGGCAGGGCGTTGAAGGGCAGTGTCTGGCGGATGAAATCCGCGATGGAGGCCAGCTCTGGCGGCAGGGACTGGGTTTCGGTCATTTCCGGAAGTCCTCCCCGAAACTGGTTTCGTAATCGATGAAGACGGTCTTGGCCTCGCCGTAGTAGCTGGTGCCGTCCGCCCGGGCCAGGACGCGCATGCGGGCCTTGGTGCTCGCTTCTCCCGGAATCACGCCTTCCCAGCGGGTGCGTCTGTCGTTGGCCGGCTCCAGAGCGGTCTGTTCCGTTTTCTCCGCGCCGGGGTTGACCCAGCCCATGGTCATGGCGTCCAGCGGGTGGGCGGACTCCAGCCGCACCGCCAGCTGGTTCTCGCCGCCGGCCCGGTCCACCTGGATAGCCAGTTCAAAGTTGCCGTTGCTCATGGTGCAGGTGCCACTCTCATAGCGGCAGTTGGAGTCACCGATCAGCTCGTAACCAAGCCCCTCCTTCGCCGGCTCCTTGCGGTCACCGAGGGCGCTGTCCGCAGCGTACCAGGCCAGGATGGCCAGAATCGGAGCAACCAGAAGCGCGACAATGAAATGGAAGTTGCGGAACATGCAGGGCCTCTGAATCGGGAAAGGGAATTGCCGGGAGAATACTCTGTGACAACAGGGCACTCTCGCGGCAGCTCCGTAAAGGGTAGCTGAAACCGGACAGTGCTGCCGAAGCAGCACTGTCCGGGGGTTGAACCGTCAGGACTCAGTGACCGCCCGAGGCGATCGAGGAGCCCACCGGTACCCGCACGTCGTCCACGATGTGCTGGATGTTGTCCGGCGGTTCCGGGGTCATCTTGCACACGGCCATGGCGACGATGAAGTTGACGATGGCACCAACCGCACCGAAGGCGTTCGGCGAGATCCCGAAGAACCAGTTCGGATCCAGGTCGCCCAGGAAGGACGTGCTGGCGACGAACATGATGCCCTTGTGCTGGAACACGTAGAGCAGATTCACGGTCAGGCCCGCCAGCATGCCGGCGATGGCGCCTTCCTTGTTCATCTTCTTGTAGAAGATGCCGAACATCAGGGCCGGGAACAGGCTGGCCGCTGCGAGCCCGAAGGCCAGTGCCACTGTCCCCGCCGCGAAGCCGGGTGGATTGAAGCCCAGGTAACCGGCCACGGCAATGGACGCCGCCATTGAGATCCGGCCTGCGAGCAGCTCGTTCTTCTCCGAAATGTCCGGCTTGAACACCCCTTTCAGCAGGTCGTGGGAGACCGCCGAGGAGATGGCCAGCAACAGGCCGGCTGCCGTGGACAGAGCGGCGGCGAGGCCACCAGCGGCCACGATCGCGATGACCCAGTCGGGCAGCATGGCGATCTCGGGGTTGGCCAGAACGATGATGTCACGGTTGAGCTCGGTGACCTCGTTCTCCGCCTCGTTGGAGCTGTAGTTGATGGTGCCGTCGTTGTTCTTGTCAGTGAACTCGATCAGACCGGTCTGCTCCCAGTTCTTCACCCACTGGGGCCGCTCTTCGTAGACCATCTCGGTGGCCTCGGTGGTGCCGAAGGTCTCCATCAGGTTCAGACGGGCCATGGCGCCAACGGTCGGAGCGGTGGTGTAGAGAATGGCGATGAACACCAGGGCCCAGCCCGCGGAGGAGCGTGCCGCCTTGACCGTCGGAACCGTGAAGAAGCGGATGATCACGTGCGGCAGGCCCGCAGTACCGATCATCAGCGAGAGGGTGTAGAAGAACATGTTGATGCGGTTGTGTTCATCCACCGCCACGTACTCGGCAAAGCCCAGCTCGTTGAGGACCTGGTCGAGACGGTCCAGCACGTAGGTGCCGTGCTCGGTCAGCTGTGCCCCCAGGCCGATCTGTGGCAGTGCCCAGCCGGTCATCTGCAGGGAGATGAAGATTGCCGGAATGGTGTAGGCCAGGATCATCACGCAGTACTGGGCGATCTGGGTGTAGGTGATCCCCTTCATGCCGCCCATGACCGCGTAGAAGAACACGATCAGCATGCCGATCGACAGGCCCATCTCATAGCTCACTTCCAGGAAGCGGGAGAAGGCGACACCGGTACCGGTCATCTGGCCGATGACGTAGGTCAGCGAGGCCAGGATCAGGCAGATCACGCCGATAACGCGCGCAGTGTTGGAATAGTAGCGATCCCCCAGGAACTCGGGCACCGTGAACTTGCCGAACTTGCGCAGGTAAGGCGCCAGGAGCATGGCAAGCAGTACGAAGCCGCCGGTCCAGCCCATGAGGAAGACCGAGCCGCCGTAGCCGAGGAAGGCAATGAGGCCGGCCATGGAGATGAAGCTCGCCGCAGACATCCAGTCGGCTGCCGTGGCCATGCCGTTGGCAACCGGATGAACACCTTTGGATGCGACGTAGAATTCGCGGGTGGAGCCCGCCTTACAGTAAATGGCAATGCCGAGGTAGAGCGCGAAGGTGGCGCCCACGACAATGTAGATCAGTGTCTGCTGGTCCATGGTAAGCCTCTTTTACTTCGCGTCTTCGGTTTCCTGGACGCCGTATTTCCGGTCCAGCCGGTCCATGAGTTTCGCGTACACGAAAATCAACACCACGAAGGTGATGATCGAGCCCTGCTGTGCGAACCAGAAACCGAGCGGGTAACCGCCGATGTGGATGGCGTTTAACGCCTCCGCGAAGATGATGCCGCAGCCAAAGGACACAAAGGCCCAGACAGCGAGCAATCCACCGATGATGCGCAGGTTGTCGCGCCAGTACTGCTTTTTGAGTGTTTCATTCTGGAATGCCATCAGCATTTCCCCCCATTATTGTTGTCAACGCGTTCACGGTGGGATCACCGCTACGACACAGCTTTGACCGGCTGGGCACCAGTCTCCATACGACTTTGGTCTAAACTGCGTCACGCTTTTGTTAAGCCCTTGCCATGAAAGGGATAAACGCTTTTAGACCATGGTCTAATACCCAGAGCCGCCGCCCTTGCCGACACTGGCAGACACGATGCCTTTCCAATGAAGGCCCCGAATTGACCAACGAACAATGATTTTAAGGAGGCAGTGATGAGTGACGAAGCGGTCTACCCGGTCACGGACCACTTCCGGAACAAGGCGCTGATCGACAAGGACACCTACGAGTCCATGTACCAGCGTTCCATTCGGGAGCCAGAGACCTTCTGGGCGGAGCAGGCCAGGCGGCTCGACTGGATGAAGCCGTTCTCGCGCGTCAAGGATGTCTCCTTCGCCAGCAACGATGTGCACATCCGCTGGTTCGATGACGGCACTTTGAACGCGGCGGCCAACTGCATTGACCGTCACCTGGCGGAGCGCAGTGGTCAGCCGGCCATCATCTGGGAGCCGGACGAGGAAAGTGAAGACAACCGCGTCATCACCTATGCCGAGCTGCACGAGGAAGTTTCCCGCCTCGCCAATGGCCTGAAGTCGCTGGGCGTGAAGAAGGGCGACATCGTGACGCTCTACATGCCCATGGTGCCGGAGGCGGCCTACGCCATGCTGGCCTGCGCGCGCATCGGCGCCATCCACAGCGTGGTCTTCGGTGGCTTCTCGCCGGAGGCACTGGCCGGCCGCATTGACGACGGGGGCTCAAAGGTCGTCATCACCGCCGACGAAGCGCGCCGTGGTGGCAAGCGGGTACCGCTGAAGGCGAACGTCGATGAAGCGGTGTCACTGTGCAAGGAATCCAGCGTCGACAACGTCGTGGTGCTCAAGGCGACCGGCGGCAACGTCGATTTCAATGGCAATCGCGACATCTGGTACCGCGACCTGGTGGGCAAGCAGTCCGACCAGTGCGAACCGGAAGAGATGGGCGCCGAGGACACCCTCTTCGTGCTCTACACCTCCGGCTCCACCGGCAAGCCCAAGGGCGTGGTCCACACCACTGGCGGCTACCTGCTGCACACCTCCATTACCCACGAGTACGTGTTCGACTACCGCCCGGGTGAGGTCTACTGGTGCAGTGCGGACGTGGGCTGGATCACCGGTCACTCCTACGTGGTCTACGGCCCGCTCGCCAACGGCGGCACCACCATGATGTTCGAAGGCGTGCCGACCTACCCGGATGTGGGCCGCCTTGGCCGTATCATCGACAAGTACAAGATCGCCACCTTCTACACCGCGCCGACAGCGATCCGTTCACTGATGGCCGAGGGTGATGCCCCCGTGGCCAACGCCGATCTCAGCTCCCTGAAGCTGCTGGGTACCGTGGGCGAGCCCATCAACCCCGAGGCCTGGCGCTGGTTCCACCAGAAGTTCGGCAAGGGGCAGTGCCCGATCGTCGACACCTGGTGGCAGACCGAGACCGGCGGCATCCTGATCTCGCCGCTGCCCGGCGCCATCGACCTCAAGCCCGGCTCGGCCACCAAGCCGTTCTTCGGCGTACAGCCGGCGCTGATGGACCCCGAGGGCAACGAGATGGAAGGCGCCACCTCCGGCGGCCTGGTTCTGAAGGACAGCTGGCCCGGCCAGATGCGCACCATCCTGGGCAACCACCAGCGCTTCGTGGAGACCTACTTCTCCACCTATGAGGGCTGTTACTTCACCGGTGACGGTGCCAAGCGCGACGAAGACGGCTACTACTGGATCACCGGTCGCGTGGACGACGTCCTCAACGTCTCCGGCCACCGCATGGGCACCGCCGAGGTGGAAAGCGCACTGGTCTCCCACGACGCCGTCGCCGAAGCCGCCGTGGTGGGCTGCCCGCACGAGATCAAGGGCCAGGGCATCTACGTCTACGTGACCCTGACCCACGGTCAGTCACCCAGCGACGAACTCGCCAAGGAACTCAAGCAGCACGTGCGCAAGGAGATCGGCCCGATCGCCACGCCGGACGTCATCCAGTGGGCCGACGGCCTGCCCAAGACCCGTTCCGGCAAGATCATGCGCCGCATCCTGCGCAAGATCGCCGCGGACGAGTTCGACTCCTTGGGCGACACCTCCACGCTGGCGGACCCGAACGTGGTCGATGACCTCATCGAAGGTCACCGCGTCGCAGCCGGTTCCAACCAGTAAGCCGCCCTGTAGGAGCGAGCCCTGCTCGCGATTGATTGCGATCGCGAGCGAGGCTTGCTCCTACATGGTCCACGGTTTATTGCGCAGGCGCTGAACGAGGACTATCTTCAATGGGGCACCGACCTTGAGTCGCTGCCCCATTTCCGTATGAAACCGGTAAACGCGTGATGCCCCAATCATGACTACCCTGATCGTCGCCGACGACCACCCGCTGTTCCGCTCCGCCCTGAAGGATGTGATCCGTCAGGAAGAGCCTGATGCCACCCTCGAAGAGGCATCGGACTTCGGGGACCTGCAGTCGGTGATAACGCGGATCGGGGAGCCCTCACTGGTGCTCCTCGACCTCCACATGCCGGGCGCCCACGGTTTCAGCGCACTGCTTTTCCTCACCGCCCACTACCCGGACATCCCGGTGCTGATGATCTCCGCCAACGAGCGCGACGACATCATCCGCCGTGCTGCCGACCACGGCGCCGCTGGCTTCATCTCCAAGAGTGCCAGCATGGAAGCCATCGGCCAGGCCATCCGGAACGTGGCACGCGGTGACTTCTGCTTCCCGGACGGTGTTGACCTTGCCGTACCCGGCGTCAGCGAGGAGGAATCCGGCGTTGCGGATGCGCTTTCCGAGCTCACCCCGCAACAGTTCCGCGTTGCCACCATGATCAGCCAGGGGCTGCTCAACAAACAGATCGCCTACGAACTGAACGTCACGGAAGCCACGGTCAAGGCCCACGTCACCGAGATATTCCGCAAACTCGGCGTCCACTCCCGCACCCAGGCCGCCCTCAAGCTGGGCCAGCTGGACCTCGCCGACGTCTCCCAGGAAGAGTCCTGACTGGCTCGATTGCCGGGAAGGTCAATGTCTCTCTCTTAATCTTTGGTATGCTTTCTGGCGTCCACTAAAGAGTATGACCTGAGGGGGTGGGGAGTGCTCGGAGGGAAGCTCGGTGGCCATGGATGGCCACCGCGCAGCCTACATGGACGTACTTGTGGCGATTCCCGGAGGGCACTCCCCACCCCCGATGCAGCAAGGTCTCAGTCCCCAAGACCCCGGAGCCGGGAATGTCAGCATCCATGAATGAACCCCTGACCAGCTTTACAAGAATCACCCGCAATGCCCGCCAGCGCTTCCTCAACCCGGAAACCCTGGTGCAGGCCGAACAGACCCCCTACGAGGTCATCCACAGCGACGACCTCGTGAACGTCCGCTACTACCCACCGCTGCGTGAAAACCACATTCCGGTCGGCGACGACGACACCCCCATGCCCGTCCAGCGTGATACCCACAAGGTCCCGCTGGTCCTGGTCGCCCCGCTCGCGGTCAACATGTCCATCTACGACCTGTTCCCCAACCGCAGCCTCGTCAAATACCTGCGCGCCAGCGGCTTTGAGCTCTACCTGATCGACTGGGGCACCCCGGGCTGGGACCACAACCACTTCGACATCGCCACCTACTTCGCCGACTACTTGCCGGAACTGCTCGACGAAGTCCGGAAACACAGTGGCGCCAGCGACGTCTCCCTATACGGCTGGAGCTTCGGTGCCCTGTTCAGTTACTGCGCCGCAGCGCTGGACGAAGACAAACGCATCCGTAACCTGGTCCTGATCGGCAGCCCCTGCGACTACCACGCCAACGGCAGCATCGGTAAGCAGTACCAGCTGATCTCAAAGTCCCTGAGCTTCCTCGAGAACACCCTCGGATTCCGGGTCCACCAGACCAGGCGCCGCTTCTGGCGTTCCCCGGGCTGGGCCAACGCCACCGCCTTCAAGCTCACCTCGCCGATCAGCAGCCTGCGCAACTACCTGGACCTGGTGCGCAACCTGCATTCGGAAGAGTACGTGACCCGGAACGCCACCCAGGGGGCCTTCCTCAACGACATGGTGGCCTACCCCGGCGGCGTCATTCAGGACACTGTGCAGTACCTGTGGGTGGACAACTGCACGGCGCACGGGGATCTGCCCATGCACGACCCGGAGCACACCCTGAAGGACGTCACGTCGGACATCATGCTGGTGTACGGCGACAACGACCCGCTCGTCACCCCCGAATGCAGTCGTGCGCTCGTGGATCAGGTCTCAAGCCGCGAGATCGAGCAGGCTCTGGTACCGGGTGGGCACATGGGCATCCTGGCCGGCAGTGCGGCCCCCACCCACATCTGGCCAAAGGTGGTTGACTGGCTGGCGAAGCGCTCCGACTGACCCGCAGCGCCAGCACCTGTAGGAGCGAGCTTGCTCGCGATAATGTTAGTGCCCTGAAACGCCCGCAGGCTCAGTGTCCGGGCCGGCGGCGCAGCAGGCGACGCAGCGTCAGCCGCAGTGATGCCGCATCCACCGGTTTGGCCAGGAAACGGTAGCCCGCCTCGCGCACCGCGTTGCGGATGGGATCGCTGTCGTCGGCACTGATGATCAGAACCGGTACCTTCTCTTCCCAGTTGAGCGTCAGCGCCTGCGCCACCTCCACGCCGGTCTCCTGGTCCAGGTGATAATCGGCAATCACCAGATCCGGCGCCTCGGCCGGCCGTTTCTGCATGGCCTCACCCAGGGACTTGGCGGTGGTGACCCGGCAGCCGAACTGGGTCAGAAGGGCCTGCAGACCGGCGAGCAGGTGCGGCTCGTTATCAATGCAGATGACCTGAAGGCCGGTCAGCTGTGGATCCTCGGTCTGGGGCTGATCCCGGCGGGTCTGCTCCGGCGTGCCCCGCGGTGCGGTCAGCGCGAACATCGAGCCCTGCCCCTGGATGGATCGGCAGTCGATGGGATGCTCCAGCAGGCGGGCGATGCGCATGGCGATCGGCAGTCCCAGACCCAGCCCCTGGACCTCGCGTGTGGCGTCGGTATGGAGACGTTCGAACTCATCAAAGATGCGCTGCTGGTCCGATTCGGCGATGCCCGGACCGGTATCCCAGACCTGGATGCTCACCGACTGCGCGCTCTGGCGACAGCCCAGGACCACACGCCCTTCGCGGGTGTAGTTGATGGCGTTGCTCAGGAAGTTCTGGATCACACGCCGCAGCAGATGGGGGTCGGTACGGATCCAGAGCGAGCAGGGCACATAGTCGAGCCGTATCCCCTTGCGTTCGGCGGTCATGCGGAACTCGTTGATGAGCTCCTCCAGGATGGCGCCCAGCTCCACATTGCGTACTTCCGGTTCCAGGCGCCCGGAATCCAGCCGGGAGATCTCGCGCAGGTGGCTGATCAGGGTCTCGGCGGAGGCCAGCGCCGAATCAATGTGGCGCAGCTCCGGGGCCGCCTCATTGCCCTGCTGGCGCAGCAGGGTGGAAGACAGCAGGCGAGCCGCGTTGATCGGCTGCAGCAGGTCGTGGCTGGCACCGGCCAGGAAGCGGCTCTTGCTGGCATGCACCTGGTGCAGCTCACGCTCGATCCGCGCCCTGAGCTCATTCTCGTTCTGGAGGGATTCGTTGGCGGCGGACAGCTCCCGTGTCCGTTCGGCCACCCGTTGCTCCAGGGTATCCCGGGCGTCCTCGAGTTCCGTCATCACGCGGTGGTATTCGGAGACATCGTTGTACGCGGTCACATAGCCGCCGGAGGGGATGGGCTTGCCCCGGATCTCGATGACGCTGCCATCCGGCATATGGCGCTCCAGCCGGTAGGGGCGGCCTGAGCGCAGCATCTCCAGGCGCCGCTCCACGGCGGCATTGATGTTGTTGTCGCGCACATCCGACAGCAGGCCACGGGCGGCGTTGTACTCATAGATCCGTGCGATGGGGCAGCCCACATAGAGAAGCCGTGGCGGGTAGTTGAACAGGTTCTCGTACTGGCTGTTCCAGGTCACCAGTTCCAGGTTGCGGTCCACCACGCTGATCCCCTGGGGGACGTTTTCCAGTGTGGTCTGAAGAAGGTGGCGCGAGAACTGGAGCTGCTCCGAGGTGCCGCCCATCAGATCCACGATGTCCTCCATCTGCAGGGGCGTCTGGCGCTCCAGCAGCCGGATGGCACGGTGCGCGGAAGCCGCCCCGATGACGGACCCCAGCTTGGACTCCGTCACCCGCACGGTGTAACGCGTGGCCTTGTCGAAGGGCAGCAGGCGCTGCTCCTGGCTCTGCTCCAGTTCCGCCCAGAGCCGGTCGGACTCCTCCTGGCCAAGGACGGGGCGGATCAGCCCGTGCAGCTGGTGCAGGGTGATCTCGGTGGCAGACAGGTCCTCGTCACTGAGACCGTGGCCGGGCATGGGGTCGATGAAGGCCAGGGCCTGGCGTTCATCCAGGGCTGTGGCCCTGGAAACCCGGGAGACCAGGGTCATGACCAGGATATTGAGGCCCAGGCTCCAGACCACGCCATGGGTCAGGGGATCGAGGAAGTTCCCGAGACCCAGGAGGTTCTGCGGTTGCAGCCACCCCAGCCCCAGGGGCCCCTGGGTCAGCCAGCCATTGTCGGACTGGATGAGGACCGGCAGCAGCAGGGTATAGAGCCAGGTCAGCGTGCCCGTGAGCAGGCCGAGCAGGACACCGTTACGGTGGGCGCCGCGCCAGTAGAGCCCCGCCACCAGTGCCGGCATGAGCTGGGCGCAGGAGGTGAAGGCCAGCAGGCCCATGTAGGACAGCCCCTCGGTGAAGCGGGCCGCCTGCTCCAGTATCCACCCCAGCAGCAGGATGCCCAGGATCGAGGCCTGGCGCACCTGGCGCAGCACCGCCCCCAGGTCACTGCGTGGCCGGTCCAGGCGCTCCCGTATGCGCAGATACGCCGGCATGAAGAGCTCGTTGGAGATCATCAGCGACAGGGCGATGGTGGCCACCAGCACCATGGCGGTGGCGGCCGACATGGCGCCCACAAAGGCCACCGCGGTCAGCCAGGAGTGGCCGGTGATCGCCGGCAGGGCAAGCACATAGCTGTCTCCGGGGATGGCCATGCCGGCCAGGTGATGGCGGGCCGCCTCCACCAGGGGCAGCACCATAATGGCGAACAGTGCCAGATAGAGCGGGAACATCCAGCGTGCGCAGCGGGCCGAGGCCTCGTCATGGTATTCCACCACCAGGACATGGAACTGGCGTGGCAGGCAGACGATGGCGAGGGCGCTCACCAGGAGCTGGGTGTAGAAACCGGCATCACCGAAGGTGGAGAACGAGAATGGCGACGCCTCGCCCAGAGGCCGCATATCGGTCTCACCGGCCAGCAGCCAGATCGCGAAGCCGCCCAGCAGGATAAAGGCCAGCAGCTTGACCGCGGACTCTGCCGCCACCACGGCCAGAAGGCCCCGGTGGCGATTGGCGCCATCGATGATGCGGGTCCCGAAAGTGATCGCGAACCAGGCCAGAAAGAGGGCGGCGAAGAAACTGACGTTGTTGCCCAGGGCGAAGGGCACCTGCCAGTCGGAGATGTTCGCCGAGCTCCAGGCCAGGGCAATGCCGCGCAGCTGCAGGGCGATGTAGGGCAGGGTGCCGATCAGCGCGACCATGGTCACGAGTGCCGCCAGCTTCTGGTCCTTGCCGAAGCGTGATCCGATGAAATCCGCGATGGAGGTCACCCGGTTGCGGCTGCCGGCCAGCAGAAGACGCCGGATGAAGGGCCAGGCGAAGACGAACATCAGGATGGGGCCGAGGTAGATCGGCAGGAAGGTCCAGCCGCTGTCCGCCGCATTGCCCACGGCACCGAGGAAGGTCCAGGAACTGCAGTAGACGCCCAGCGACATCCCGTAGAGCAGGCCCCGCATGCGCTTCGGCCAGCCGCCGGTGCGCTCGGCCAGCCACGCCAGGGCCACAAGGATCAGTGCATACAGGCCGCCGAAAAGGATCAGCTCGTTACTCGCCATGATCTCCCTGGGTCAGAATGGACAGACGGACACTATGGCACAGGATGTCCAGTCATGCTGGCGTAGCCTTCCCGGAAGGTCGGGAACAGGAAGCGGTACCCCGCCTCCCGCAACCGGCTGCTGTCCACACGCTTGGAGCCGACACGGCTGTCGCGCCGGGCATCGGGCCGGACCGGATCACAGCTCATGGTCTCCCGCACCCAGGCAACCACGTCGCCCAGCCGGGCCGGTTCGCAGTCACTGGCCAGGTAGCAGTCCGCGAGGTCGTCGCCGTCCAGCGTCCGGTTGACCAGGTGGCAGAGCGCACCCACCGCGTCGTCTTCGTGGATGCGGTTGGTATAGCCGCTGTCCGGTTCGGGGGCGATGCTGCCATCGCGCATGCGCGAGAGCATGCCGTCCCGGTCGTTGCCGTAGATGCCGGAAAAACGCACTACTGTGCCGGGGATCGGGCTCTCCCCGAGGCGCTGCTCAGCAGTGAGCAGAGCGGAACCGTTGTAGCGCGGCGGCTCCGTGGGGCTGGTTTCATCCACCCATTCCCCCTGGTGCTGGCCATAGACCGCGGTGGAGGAGATGAAGAACACCCGTCGTGGTGGCCTGCTTGCGGCTTCCAGAACGGTCATGAGGTTGCTGGTGCCCTGCACAAAGGTCCGGTGGTAGCCCGTCTCGTCGTACTGGTCCGGTGTCAGGCAGATGATGGCGACGTCCACCTCCGGAACCCGCTCGCCCAGGCTGTCCGGGTCCAGCAGATCCCCCTGGATGGGCGTCAGGGGCAGGGGTACACGGCTGGCCTGACGCCTCAGACCGAATACCTGATGATGCTCGGCAAGGGCGGCGCCGATGCGCTGGCCGAGCCGGCCGCAGCCGGCCATGAGGATTCGTGCATCGCGCATTGCGCTGTCTCCGCTCATTTCATATGCTGCAATAGAAAAATTTAATCATCACCGGCCCGGGAGTGGCCATGACCCTTACCGAACTTCGCTACATCGTCACCCTGGCGCGGGAGAAGCACTTCGGCCATGCGGCGGAACGCTGCCACGTCAGCCAGCCTACACTCAGCGTGGCCGTTAGAAAACTCGAGGATGAACTGGGTATTGCGCTTTTCGAGCGCAGCAAGAACAGTATCCAGGTCACCGAGATCGGCCAGCGCATTGTGGAGCAGGCCCAGCGCGTTCTGGATCAGGCCGGTGTGATCCATGATCTGGCCGAGGACGGCAAGAACCAGCTCAGTTCGCCGCTCAAGGTCGGTGCCATCTACACCATCGGCCCCTACCTGTTCCCCCAGCTTATGCCGAGCCTGCGGGAAGAAGCCCCGGAGATGTCCCTTTTCATTGAGGAAGGCTATACCGGGGATCTGCGTCGCAAGCTCCGCCACTCAGAGCTGGATGCCATCATTGTGGCGCTCCCGTTCGAGGAACCCGAGGTGGTCACCCTGCCCCTCTATGATGAACCATTCGTTGTGCTGATGCCTTCGGATCACTCTCTGGCGGAATGCGAGCACATCGACAGCAGCCAGCTTGCGGACCAGCCCCTGCTGCTGCTTGGCCCCGGTCACTGCTTCCGGGATCAGGTGCTGGAGTCCGTCCCGGAGCTGATCGACACCATCAACCAGCGCCGCGAGACCGCCGGCGGGGTGGTGACCGAGGGCAGCTCCCTGGAGACCATCCGCCACATGGTGGCCTCCGGTCTGGGGATCACGGTGCTGCCGCTGTCGGCGGCCACCGCCATGAACTATCAGCCGGAACTGCTGGCCGTGCGGCCCTTTGTGGATCCGGTGCCTTCGCGGACCGTGGCGCTGGCCTGGCGGGTGACCTTCCCGCGACCCAAGGCGATCGATGCACTGGCCCACGCCGTGGCCCAGTGCCGTGACAGCAGTACCACCCAGGCGGCCTGTGGGCTGAGCCTGCGCGCACCCACCCGGGGCTGATTATGGCGGATCCGGCCACAGTGGATGTGACCGTGCTCAAGGGGGTTGGCAGTAAACTGGCCGCCACCCTTGAGCGTCTGGGGATCACCAGCCTTCAGGACCTGTTGTTCCACCTGCCCCTGCGCTACGAGGACCGCACCCGTGTTCTGCCCATGGGCCAGCTTCGGGTGGGGGATTCCGGGGTGGTGGAAGGTGAGGTGGTGAGTGCGGACGTGGTCCAGGGGCGGCGCCGCAGTCTCCAGGTGACCCTCCGTGACCGCAGCGGTTTCGTGGCCCTGCGCTTTTTCCATTTCAGTGCCGCCCAGCAGCGCCAGTTCGCCCCGGGCACCCGCGTGCGCTGCTTTGGCGAGATCCGCCCCGGACGGGCCGGGCTCGAGATCTACCATCCCGAATACCAGACCAACCCGGGGCCGTTGCCCACCGGCGACGAGGCCACGCTCACCCCGGTCTACCCGCTCACCGAGGGCATCCAGCAGCCCCGGCTGCGACGCCTGTGCGAGCAGGCGGTGGCCATGCTGGAACGCCACCCGGTGCGCGAATGGTTGCCGGAATCCGTGCTCGGCGAGTACCAGCTACCGGAGATCAACCAGGCCCTGCGGATGCTGCACCAGCCACCGGCGAGTGCGGACCTGGCCGCCCTGATGGAGCAGCGCCATCCGGCCCGTGACCGGCTGGTGATGGAAGAACTGCTGGCCCATCATCTGAGCCTGCTGAAACTCCGCGCCCAGGTTCAGTCCTGGCAGGCTTTGGCGCTCAACACCGGTGATGGCCGCCTGGTTTCCGGGTTCCTCGATGCCCTGCCATTCGAGCTCACCGGCGCGCAGCGGCGCGTGACCGAAGAGGTCAGCCACGACCTGGCCCAGCCGGTGCCCATGCTGCGCCTGGTCCAGGGCGATGTGGGCTCGGGCAAGACGGTGGTGGCCGCCGTGGCCGCGCTGCAGGCCATCGAAGCCGGCGCCCAGGTGGCGTTGATGGCGCCCACCGAAATCCTGGCTGAACAGCATTACCTGAGCTTCCGTGAGTGGCTGGCGCCCCTGGGCATTGAGCCGGGCTGGCTCTCGGGTAAGAGCCGCTCAAAACAGAAACAGGCTGTCCTGGCGCAGCTGGCCAGTGGCGAGTGCCCGCTGGTGATCGGCACCCACGCGCTCTTCCAGGAAGAGGTGGTGTTCAACCGGCTGGCGCTGGCGATCATCGACGAACAGCACCGCTTCGGCGTCCACCAGCGTCTGGCCCTGCGGGAGAAGGGCGCCAATGCGGAGACGGTGCCCCACCAACTGATCATGACTGCCACCCCCATTCCCCGCACCCTGGCCATGAGCGCCTACGCGGATCTGGACACGTCCGTGATCGATGAACTGCCGCCGGGTCGCCAGCCCATCGAGACCATCGCCCTGCCGGACTCGCGCCGGGGCGATGTGGTGGAGCGGGTACGCACGGCCTGCGCCGAGGGCCGCCAGGCGTACTGGGTCTGCACCCTGATCGAGGAATCCGAGGCCCTGCAGTGCCAGGCTGCCGAAGACACCGCGCAGCAGCTCCAGGCGGAGCTGTCGGAGCTGACCGTGGGGCTGGTGCACGGGCGCATGAAGGCGGCGGAGAAAGCGGAGGTGATGGAGGCCTTCAAGGAAGGGCGGATCGACCTTCTGGTGGCCACCACCGTGATCGAGGTGGGCGTGGATGTGCCCGAGGCCACGCTCATCATCATCGAGAATCCGGAGCGTCTGGGGCTGGCCCAGCTCCACCAGCTGCGTGGCCGCGTCGGGCGTGGCGAGCGGGCCAGCTACTGCGTCCTGCTCTATCACCCGCCGCTGTCGGACACCGCCAAGTCCCGCCTGCAGGCCCTGCGCGAGACCCAGGACGGCTTTGCCATCGCTCAGCGCGACCTGGAAATCCGCGGTCCGGGCGAGGTTCTGGGCACCCGTCAGACCGGGCTGATGGGGTTCCGTCTCGCGGACTGGGAGCAGGACGCCGGCTGGCTCGAGGACGTGCACCGGATCGGACCCCGGTTGCTGCCGGAACCGGAACGGGTGGCCGCACTGATCGATCGATGGCTGGGGGAGCGTATCCGGTACGGGGATGTCTGAGGTATCCTTCCGGAACGGATACAGAAAGCAGTAATCCCGGCCCCTGAAAAACGCTTGATATGGACAGGACGTACCGATGACCACACCGCGACACCTGGAGGCCTTCCTCCGCACCGACGAGGGCGGGCTTACGCCGGAAAGCCTTAACAGCAGGGAGCCCGCTGCCGAACCACGCATCCGGACAGCGGTGCTGGCTGATGCTCTGGGCCGGGTCCAGGCCTTTTTCCGCGACGACAGCCTGCTCGACATCGACCACCTGAACCAGGCGCTGGCGCGGGAGCTGCGGGGGCTGCCCCTGCGCGAAATGGGGCGCCTGCGCCAGAAGTACCAGGTTCGCCAGATTCCGCCCCTGCCGGCAATGACCCATTTTGAGACGGCCGTGGACAACCGGATCGCTGAACTCGAGCAGGCACGCTTCTACAGCGGTCAGGGGGAAGAGGATCTGGCGCTGGCCATGGATGACTACAGGCGACTGCTCAATGGCGCGCGCTGGCTGGCCATCTCCCGCCCGCTAACGGACATCGCGGTCAACCATCTGTCACCAGAACAGGACGAGGTCCAGTTGCGCGAGGCGCTGCACAGCTTCACCGGCCTGCGCATCAAGCAGCGCCTGGACGACACGCTTGAGATCCCGCCGCTGCCGGAGACGGCCCAGCGCATCCTGCACCTGCGCATGAAGCCCAACGCCGAGATCGGAGATCTGGCGGATATTGTGGAGAACGACCCAAGCCTCGCGGCCCAGGTGGTGAGTTGGGCCTCATCCTCGTTCTATGCGTCGCATACGCCGGTGAACTCCATCTACGATGCCATCCAGAGAGTGCTCGGGTTTGATCTGGTGATGAACCTGGCCATGGGCCTGTCCCTGGGGCGTACACTCAAACAGCCCACGGATCAGCCCGAGGGGTTCATCGGCTACTGGACCCAGGCCATCTGGATGGCCCAGGCGGTGAGCGTGATCATCAGCTGCATGCCCAGGCGCGAGCGGCCCACTTTCGGCCTGACCTATCTGTCGGGGCTGCTGCACAACTTCGGCTACCTGGTGCTGGCCCACGTCTTCCCGCCGCATTTCTCGCTGATCTGCCGCTATACCGAGGTGAACACCCATGTGCCCCACGAGCTGGTGGAGCACCACCTGATCGGCATTACGCGTGAGCAGATCGGTGGTGTACTCATGGATCTGTGGAACATGCCGGAAGAGGTGGTCACCGCGATCCGGCACCAGAAGAACCCGGAATACGCGGGCGAGCATTGCGCCTACGCCAACGCGCTCTATCTGGCGCGGGCGCTGCTGGTGGAGAGGGGGGTGCGCCTGGGGCCGGAACTCCCGGTTCCGGATGCGCTCTATGAACGCCTCAACCTGGCGCCCGGACGGGTGGCCGAGGAGATGGACATACTCGTGGAGAACAGTGATTCAGTCGCCAGCATGGCCGGTATGCTGAGCTGAACGGCGGGCCTTCTTGTCCGCATACATGGCTTCGTCCGCGCGCGCCAGTACCACATCCGCATCCGCGACTTCTCCGGCCTGCCAGGTCACCACACCGACGCTGGGGCCGTTGTACTCGATAGTGGTGCTCTCCAGTTCGTAGGTGCCACGGGTGCCCGTGCGCAGCCGCTCACTGATCACGCTGCGTTCGTGCGCGGGGTCGCCGCCCGCGCCCGGCTTGCCAACGAACACGAACTCGTCACCCCCGTAGCGCGCCACCATGTCGCCCATGCGGGAAAGGTTGCGCAGCTGCACCGCGAACTGGCGCAGGAATTCATCACCGACCTCGTGGCCATGGGTGTCATTGATCCGCTTGAAGCCGTCCAGGTCGATGAAGGCAACGTGAACGGCACCGTCAACGCGCTGTGCCTGTGCGAGCAGCCGTTCGAGTTCCTGGATCAGATAGCGCCGGTTGGGCAGGCCCGTGAGGGTGTCGTGCAGGGCGTTATGCTTGAGTTCGAGATTGGCCGCTTCCAGGCGGGCATGGTCCAGGAGCCGGTTGGCCAGCAGTGACAGCGCATTGGCAACGCTGTTCAGCAGCTGACGTTCATCCGGGGAACGGTTCAGGTCATGGGCGGCGAGGATCAGGATGGCCGCCTCGGCTTTCTCTTCCGATGTGACCACCAGCAGGGCGGCATCGCCATCCTCGGGCAGGGCTTCACGGCGGCGCTGTTCACGCACCCATTGCATGTCCTCCGGCGGGAAGATCAGGTGTTCGTGGTCACTGTGCAGCATCCCCTCGAGGTGCTCGGGATTGGCCTCCATAAGGGCATCCGCCATCCAGGTCGCTTCCGGGTCCTTCTCGCCCAGGGTCCGGGCGTGGCCGTCATCCCTCAGGTACAGCGGAATCACTCTCTCCCACAGGTGCGAGTGTTCGAGTCTGGCCGCTACTGCGGCCACGGCGTCATGAAGCCGGGAGGCGGACAGGCACAGCCGGCTTACCTCCGAGATCAGCCCCATGCGCTGTATCTGCTGTTCCGCCTCCAGTGCCTGGCGGCGGACGCTGTGGGCGTGTTCCTCGCGCGTGATCTGGTGCGCGATGAGGTCCGCGCAGAGTCTCAACGTGGCAAGGCTGGTGTCCGCGATCTCCACGCTCCGGGAGCTGGCGCCGCAGAGGGTGCCCAGAAGCCCGTCATCCAGCCGGCGCACGGGCACGGTTACGTAGGTCTGGATGCCCAGGCGCCGGGCTGCCAGGGAGTCGCCCCAGGTATTGGGTACATCCTGGGTGAGCAGGCGGTTTTCGGTCAGGGCGCGCCGGCACAGGGTGTCCTGCCAGGGGACGCGAAGGCCCTCCTTGAGCGTGAGTGCACCCGTATTACGGGCGTAGATGATCTCCTGGGAGTCATCCTCGGGCCGGTACATGGTCAGGTAGACCGAGTCCAGCCCGGTTGCCTGCTGGATCAGATCCAGCATGGGCCGGACGAGCCCCTCGAGCGAGACCGCCGAGGCAACAGAGTGCGCAAGCTGGGAAAGGGCGGTTTCCATCAGTGTCCCATTCCGGGAAGTGTGCTTTCTGCAAGCATAGGTCAGTTAGGGCGGGGTGTCATGGATGCAGTGTTGAACGGCCCGGGTCAACGGTGCGTGGCTCACCGGCGGAGGCGCTGACACTGCCGTCGAAGCGGTAGTAGCGGATCGCCAGCGCGGCTTCATGGATGGCCTCGGCGTGCTCCGCCTCAAGTGCGAACCGCTCCTGGTCCAGGCGCTGTATGAGCTTGGGGTCGGCCTGTTTGCGTGCCTCGTGGGTGGGCATGTGTTCCGTCTTCTCGTAGATGGTCTGGAAGACGTCGTAGGGGCGGTGGTTCAGCAGCTCCGGTTCCACATGGTCCAGGAGGCCCTTGATGCGGATGCAGCCCTCAGAGGGCTCAACCTGTTCCTGTTCGAGCGTCATGGCGAGGATGCGGATGCTCTCGATCATGCTCTCGCGGCGCTCGGCCTGCAGTGCCCGTGTGCGCTCAATCGCGCGCTGGTGCTGGCGCAGGCGACGCCCCTTACGGAGGATGTACAGGCTCAGGCCGGCTATGGCGATGAGGCCGGCAATGATGAGCATCCATTGCATATTCTGGGGCATGATGACTCCTGGTGATCAGTGGCTGTTATGGCCGGCTGTGCCGTCCGGGGCCCGGATGTCCAGCTGGGCCTCACGGGTTTCGCCGTTGCGGAATTCGAGGGTCAGCGACCTTGTGTCGCCTTCGGTCAGTGGCTCATCCAGCCCCTTGATCATGAGATGGAGGCCCATGGGCGCGAGTTCAACCGCCGCGCCCGGCTCCAGTGTCAGCCCCTCGGGCAGGGCCTGCATCCGCATCTGGCCGTCCACCTCGCGGGATTCGTGGATCTCGATGCTTTCCGCCCAGTCCGCTGTTCCGCCGGTCAGGGTGCGGGCCTGTTCGCCGTCGTTGTGCAGTGTCATGTAACCGGCGCCCCGGTCGATCCCGGGCGGGGTGGCGCGGGCCCAGGGGGTCTCGATGCGGATCTCCGCGGAGGCGGCGCTGGCGCCCGCCGCCAGCATCAATACCAGAAACGCGAGCATACCGTTACTGTAGGAGCGAGCCTCGCTCGCGATACTTTCGGACCGACTATGCGAGGGGTATCCGTTGTGATCGCGAGCGGGGCTCGCTCCTACGGTGTTCAGCAGTGATGTCATTGTTCAGGCTCCAAAGTGCCAGTCCGGCGGCTGCCGGCAGATCTGTTCAAACTGTGCCGCCTGCATGGGGCGGGCGAACCAGAATCCCTGGGCCAGCTCGCAGCCCAGTCCCAGAAGGGTCCGGGCCTGGTCGGGGCTCTCAATGCCTTCCGCGACCACGGCGCATCCGAAATTATGGGCCATGGCGATGACGGTGCGCACCAGGTTCTGGTCCTGCTGGTGTTCGCCCATGGCGTTGATGAAGGTGCGGTCGATCTTGAGCGTGCTCACCGGCAGGTCCTTGAGATAGGCCAGGGAGGAGTAGCCGGTGCCGAAATCATCAATGGCAACGCTCACCCCGGCATCGGCCAGCTGCTTCAGCTGCCGGCGGGCCTGCTCCACATCCTCCATCAGGCCGGACTCGGTGACCTCGACTTCCAGGCAGTGGCTGGGCAGGCCGTGTTCCGTCAGCAGTGCCAGGATCTCCTCGGCCAGGTCCGGGCGCGTCAGCTGGCGCGCCGCCACATTCACCGCCATACGGCAGTCGCCACCGGTGAGGCCGGCCCGGTACCACTGGGCGGTCTGGCGGATGGTCTCCTCCAGCACCCAACGCCCCAGGGTCAGGATCTCACCACTGCCTTCGGCCAGGGGGATGAAATCGCCGGGCGAGACCTGACCCAGGCGCGGATTGTACCAGCGCAGCAGGGTCTCGGCACCGGCGAGGGCGCCCGTGGCGAGATTGATCTTGGGCTGGAACATCAGTGACAGTTCATGGTTGCTGACCGCATTGCGCAGCTCGTGCTCAATCTCGCCGCGTCGGCGCAGGCTCTGTTCCAGGCTGGCATCAAACTGGCGGATGGCGGTGCCATCATGCCGCGGCAGTGCCAGGGCCGCGTAGCGCACGAGCTGCTCGGCGTCGTTGCCGTCCCGGTCGCTGCGGCTCATGCCGATGCGCAGGCCTGTGTTGAGGCGCAGGTCACCGATCTGGAAAGTGCGGGTCAGCTCCTCAACCACGGCGACCAGGTCCTGTTCAAGTTGCCGCCCTGTTCCGTGTTCCCGGCGGAAGCAGACAAACTCGGCGTTGCCCCAGCACCCCACCTCCGCTTCTTCCAGCTTGCGGTTGAGCAGGCGCGCGACCAACCGCAGCAGCTGCTCCATGGCGGGGTAGCCGTGCAGGTGAGCGATCTCCTCCAGGTCGCTCAGGGCGATGAAGGCCACCGCCAGTGTGTCACCCTGCTCCAGATGCTCCGCCATACCGGCGAGGATGGCGCGCCGGTTGGGCATCCCAGTGATCGGCTCCTGGAGCGCCAGTCGTTCCAGCTCACGGGTCCGCTCCGCCACCATCTGTTCCAGCGTGCGCGCCTCGGAGACCCGCTCGAGATACTGGGAATGGCTGCTCAGGCTGTTGTGGATGCGCTGCAGTGCCTCGCGCTGGTCAAAGGGCTTGGTCAGGAAATCCCGGGCGCCGGCCCCCAGGGCCCGGTCCCGGGTCTCCTCATCGGTCTGTGCGGTCAGCACGATCACTGGTGGGCACTGGTCCTCCCAGCGTTCCACCAGGCGCCGCAGCAGCTTGTGGCCGTCCGGCTCGGGCATGCGGATGTCGAGCAGGATCAGCTGCGGCAGTGCCCGCTCACACCGGGGCTCAACCTGTTTCGGGTCCGAGAGGCCAATGAGGTTGCTGTAACCGGCATCCTCCAGCATCTCGCAGAGCAGTTCCACGTTCGCCGGGTTGTCGTCGACGACCATGATGGTCGCATCGGCGTGTGGGGTCTGGGTCTCCCCGATGGGGTTATTCCGGGTCATTGCGGATCCACTCGTCCAGGTGTTCAAACAGGTAGTTCATGTCCACCGGCTTGGTCAGGTAATCCACGAAACCGGACTCCATGCCACGGCGGATGTCTTCCCGCATGGCGTTGGCCGAAACCGCTACCACGGGGATGGGGCGGGTGACGGGATCGTCCCGCAGTTCGCCCAGGGCGCTTTCCCCGTCCATGCCGGGCAGGTTGAGGTCCATGAAGACCAGGTCCGGCAGCTGGGAGCGGACCATGTCCAGGCCCAGTTCCGCGCTGTGCACACAGACCAGCTCCAGCTCAGTGTACTCCTCGAAGGCCTCCTGCATCAGGCGCTGGTTGGCCGGGTTGTCCTCAACATAGAGGATGCGTCGCCGGCCGCTCTGGTTTTCGGGCCGGGCTGCTGCTGTGGCGTCCTCCGGGGCCGTCGCGTCTGTGGCCGGTGTTTCCGCAAGCGCCAGATGCACCCGGAAGTCGGAACCCACGCCGGGTTCGCTGACACAGTCGATCCAGCCGCCCATGGCCTCGACCAGGCGGCGGGTGAGCGCGAGCCCGATGCCGGTGCCCTCGATGCTGTGATCCGCGCCGAGCCGGTCAAAGGGGTTGAACAGCTGCTCGAGTTTGCCGGCATCGATGCCCATGCCGGTGTCCTCACAGTGCAGCACCGCCCAGTCCCCCTCAAGGGTCCAGAACAGCCGCAGCTGACCTTCGGGGCGGTTGTACTTGATGGCGTTGGAGATCAGGTTGAGCAGCACCTGCTTGAGGCGGGTGAAATCCGCATGCACCCGCGGCCACTGGCTGGGCTGCCCGTGCAGGTGGGCTTCGATGCCGTGGGTTTCCGCCATACCGGCGATGGTGTCCAGTGCCTCCCGGGCTGTTTCGCCACTGCACAGCGCTTCCATGGAAAGCTGGATGCGCCCGGATTCCACGCGCGCCAGGTCCAGGATCTCGTTGATCAGTTCCAGCAGGTGCTGGCCGCTGCGCTGGATCTGGCCCACCTGGCGCTGCTGGCGTTCGTCCAGGTGGGAACGCTGGCTGTTCTCCAGAAGCTGGGCGAAGCCGAGGATGGAGTTCAGCGGCGTGCGCAGTTCATGGCTCATGGCTGAGAGGAAGTGGCTCTTGGCCCTGCTGGCTTTCTCGGCCTGGTCCCGGGCCTGTGCCAGTTCCCGGGTGAAACGGTCACGCTCCTCGAAGTGGCGGCTCAGGTTGATCAGCAGGGCACAGGTGGCGGTGAACGGCTCCAGCCATTCCAGCACGGCGTCGTCGTAGTCGTACGCCCCGTTGGCGATTGCGAACATGCCGATGACTTCGCCGTTGTGGCGGATGGGCACACCCATGTAACTGTACAGCGGCGGGTGGCCCTCGGGCAGCCCGGCGCCCCGCTCGTCCTGCATGGGGGCGCTGGAGATGATGGTCTCGCCGTGGGCAAAGACCTTGCCCAGCAGGCTGTCCGGGGTGCTGAGTGTCATGTCGCCGGCGCGCAGCTGCTCCATGAGTTCCCGGGATTCCGGGCTCCAGGACAGGTCCGTGATGGCATGGATCTTGAGCGCAGGCGTGTCCTGCTCGTTGGTGATCACCTCACCGATCAGGCCGTAGTCGCTGCCGGTCAGCTCCCTGAGCGCATCCAGGAGAAAGGTCCAGAGCCGGTCGCCGGACATCAGGGCCTCGTAGTCGGTCAGCCCCCGGTGCAATACCTGAAGCAGCTGGCTCTGGCGGTCCCGTTCGCGTTCACGTTCACGCAGTGCCTCGTTCATCTGCAGGTATTCGGTCACATCGTGCGCCACGCTCACAATGCCGTGGATGGCATCATTGGCGTCGAACAGGGGCGCCTTGCTGATGCGGAAACAGCGGCCGTCGGAGTTGTTGAATGTCAGCGCCTCTGGGCGCCCCGTGGCGAGGAGCCGTTCATTGGCCGCCTCGGCCTCCTCAAGGATTTCCTGCGGGTAGAGATCGCAGGCGGTCAGGCCTTCAACCTGATTCTGGCCCAGCTCCCGTGCCAGGATCCCGCTGGCTTTATTCGCCAGCAGATAGGTCCCTTCCCGATTCTTCACATAGATCGGGTCCTGGCTCGCATCGATGATCGAACGCAGAAAGGCCCGCTCCCGGCGGGATTCCGCTTCGGCTTCACGGATGTCGCTGAGATCCGTGAGCACCACCATGAACTCGCTGCTGCTGTCGTCCGCCAGCGAGACCCGGTTCAGTGTGGCCTGGACCGGCACGCCGCCTCCGTTCCGGGTCAGGGCGCCGGTCTCCCGGGTGATCTGCGGCTGGTCCGCGTGATCAAGGTGGAACTCCGGGAGGACCCGCTGCAGGGAGAGGTTCTGGAGACTGGCTCCGGTATGACCGAGCAGTGACAGGGCAAAAGGATTGGCGTCCTGGATCAGGCCCTCACTGTTGACGCGGATGATGCCCACGGAAGCGCCGGCGATCAGGGCCCCGTAGCGGGCATTGGAGACCAGCGCCTGGTAGTGCTCCTTTTCCTGCTCCCGCCGCGCCAGCTGGAAGCGCAGCAGTTCTTCCGCCTGCTGGGCCAGGCGCGTCAGTGTCCACTGGTCGGATTCGGAAAGGCTGCGCGGGGCAACATCCAGGATGCACAGGCTGCCCACGATGGCGTCGCCTTCAGGGCGCAGTGGAATGCCGGCGTAGAACCGGATGCCCGGCTCGCCGCGGACCAAAGGCTTGTCCCGGAAGCGGGGCTCGAGAGAGGCGTCCTCACAGATCAGAGGGGCGTTGTCGGCAATCAGCTCAGTGCAGAAGCTCTCCTCACGGGGACTGTCCGTGAGGGGATCCGGTCCCGAGCAGGATTTGACCCACTGGCGCTCGACTCCGACCAGGGTGATCAGGGCGAGGCGTGTGCCGAAGAGGTGTCGGGCCAGTTCCGTCAGCCGGTCATAGGCCGTTTCCGGGGCCGTGCCCATCAGGCCAAGCCGGTCAATGGCGGCCAGCCGACTGTTCTCATCGGGATACGGCGTAGCCATGGCTCCCCACCTCTGACGCGGATGCTGTGTTCATCATTATGGCTGTCTGTCTGCTTGCGCTGAATTTTTGTTCAATCTTTTACATTCGTGGCCGTTTCGGCCAATTCCTCCCCCACCACACCTTGATAACGTCAGATCAGGGCAAAGTGCCACGTGATCCGTTGTTGTAAGGAGGCCGGGTGCAGCGGGGTCTGACATTGATCGAACTCATAGTGACCATGGCTCTCATGGCGCTGATTCTGGGTATGGCCATTCCGGTCAGCCGCAGCATCATGGCGTCCAGCGAGCTGACGGCCACCACAAACGCCATGGTGGGGGTACTGAACGAAGCCCGTGTCCAGGGCATACGTCGCAACCGCACCGTCTGGATCTCTCCCGGAGTGGGTGAAAACGGCACCACGGCGTGGCAGAACGGGATCCATGCCACTGTCGGCGCTCCGGAGGAGTTTCTGGAACAGACAGTGTTCCTCAGGGCGGTCAGCACCATCGATGGCCGACTGGAGGTCAGTGTTGACGGCGCCGATGCCACCCAGGACGCCTTTGGTTTCAGCCCGGAAGGGTACCTGCTCAATGCGGATCGAGTGGACTTTGTGCTGTGCAACAGCATCACGCCCTCGGACAGCCGGCGAGTGCGGATCAACCTGGGTGGCCAGATCGAGACCACGACCATCGAGCGCGGGGAGTGTGACGGGGCATGAGACACCAGCGTGGCCTGACCCTTCTGGAGGTGCTGATCTCCGTTCTGCTGCTCTCGCTTGGGATCCTGGGGGTGGCCGGGCTCCAGCTGCACGCGCTGCGTTCGTCCACGGAGGCGGACCTGCGTACCCAGGCGCGACTGCACGTGCGCGACATGATTGAGCGGATCCGCATGACCCCGGAGGATCGTGAAGCGTTTGAGGTTACCGGGAACAGCTGCGCGGCGGACAGCTTACCGGGTGGCAGCGGTTTCGTGGCGAATGAGGTCAACAACTGGTGCCGCGCCGTCGCGAACGGGCTGCCCGGCGGGCGTGGCCTGATCAGTGTGGATGGCACCGATATCCGGGTGCAGGTGAGCTGGCTGGAGCGCGCGGCCCCGGATTCCCAGGATTTCAGCCAGGATGAGCGCGAGCGTACTGAGTACGGACTGGATGCAACCGCACGGGAGAACGGCTGATGCCCGGGCAGGCCGGCAGCATGAAGGCGCAGGGCGGCATGACCCTGGTGGAGGTCATGATCGCCATGGTTCTGGGACTGTTGGTGCTGATGGCGATCGTCCAGATCTTTGTCGGCCAGCGCCAGACGTTTGCGCTGGCCGAGGCTACCAACCAGGTCCAGGAAACCGGTCGGATCGCCGTGGAGTTTCTGTCCCGGGCGGGGCGTAACACTGATTACTGGGGGTGTCTCCAGGATGCCTCCGGACTGGAGAGCAACCTCAATGCGGGCAACGGCCAGTCCGTGGCTTTTGACTTCAGCCGCGGGCTCGGCGTCTACAGCGGACCCATGGACGATATGGATGACCTCAACCCCGTGGCGGATTCGCATGTGCTGGTTTTCCGTGGCGCGAAGGGCGGCGATTCCGCCCGGGTGGATGCGACGGCCAGCAACAGTGGCGGCCTGAGGAGTGATTCCGGGCGCGACCTGACGCGTTACTTCAAGCCCGGGGACCTGATGGTGGTCGCGGACTGCGGGGGTGGCGAGATCTTCCAGGCGACATCCGTGCAGCAGCACCAGGTCCGCCACCAGCCGAGTGCCAATGTGACCCCGGGTAACAGAAACAACCAGCTGCAGACCGACCCGGGCGCCGGCGCCCGGATGATGGGCGTCAGCACCCAGCGTTTCTTCGTTGCTGAGCAGGGGGAGGGCCGTTACTCACTGATGATCCAGGAGATCACCGGAACCACGACCGGTGGTGGTCCGGGCGGCGGTGGTAGCACCACGGCTGAGCTCGGCCCGCCGCGCGAGGTGGTCTCCGGGGTGCGTGCCATGCGCGTACGGCTGGGCCTGGATACGGACGGTGATGACGCGGTTGATGCCTGGGAGGCACCCCCTGCGCAGGGCGGCGATGAATCCGTTCTCGATGAGGCCATTGGGCTGCGCATCAGCCTTCTGGTGCGCTCGCCGGGCGGGGAAGTGACCGAGGAGCCGCAGTCCTACTGCTTCCCGGCATGGCGGGACTGCACCGACAGCGGCGAAGGCCTCGTCAGTGCGCAGGACCGCCACCTCTACCGGGTGTACTCGACGTCGATGACCATCCGCAACCGGCTGACGGAGTGAGGTATGCAGGCGAGCAGCGGAATGCAGCAACAGCAGGGCGCCACACTGATCATGACCCTGCTGGTGTTGCTGGTGGTGTCGCTGCTGGCGATCAGCAGCGCCGAAAGGGCCACCCTGCAGGATCGTATGGTGGGCAGCCAGCGGGATGCGGATATCGCTTTTGAGATGGCCGAGGAGGCCCTCAATGAGGCGGAAACCCTGCTCGAGACCGGCCAGGTGACGCCCGCGGATTTCAGCGCCCAGGGCCCCTTCTACAGCCAGGGTGAGGCCCCGGACCCCTTCGAGCATGCTACCTGGGAACCCGGCGGCGGCAGCCGCGAGGCCAAGGCAACCCATAACCGCTGGGTGCAGGAGTACAGCGACGCCACCATTCCCCGGTTCATCATCGAACGCATCGGGCGGATCGGCGACAGCGGCGAGGGCAGCGTTATGGTCGGTGGCCGACAGCAGCTGGCCGCCGGCGGGCAGATGGAAGGCTATCGGATCATCGTGCGCTCACGGGGTGCCACGGGACACAGTGACCGGATCCTTGAAGGCTATTTCGCGGCGGATCTGAGGTGAGCCGGTGGCATCGAACACAAGAAGAACAATGGGCAGGAGCAGGCAATCATGGCGGTAACCGCAGTACGGGACAGGATCCTGACGTATCTGCTCGGAGTCAGTCTGCTGGTTCCGGTGGTGGCAGCGGGGGCGGAAAACAGTGGCTTTGCCCAGTCACCGCTGTTCCTGAATGAGCCAGCGGCAGACAGCATGGCGTTTGTGCTGGACGATTCCGCCAGCGCGGATTTTGAGCTGCAGGTTCCCGGCACCCGGCAGGGGGCCCTGGAGAGGGATGGCTTCAGCCGCTGGCTGGGGGAGCTTCTGGATGGGAGCGATGTGAATCTGTTCGAGTCGATCGCCCAGCCGCTGCTCCGCGATATCCGCTATGGGTACCTGTTCGAGCCGGGCCTGGTCGACACCTACGACGGCCGCCGCATCAATCCGGAATACCACGTCGTGCCCCCACTGGCGAAGTTCGGGTTCCTTCGCTCCGCAGCCTGGAACCCCCAGTTCTACAACCCCGGGGTGGATTACGAGCCCTGGCCCTACCCGGTTCCGGACGGAATGCACACAATGCCTCCGGCCAGCACCAGCGACCCGAAGCTGGACCCGCTGTATGGGCAGCGGATGAGCGAGATGCGCTCGGACAGCGGTTTCGCCAACTGGCTCAGGGATGGCGCTGATTTCCTCAGTGATGTGGAGTGCTTCCTGACCTCCTGGTTCACCGACTGTGAGGCGAACCGGCCCATGCTCGATGTGCAGTACCGGCCCTTCACGGTATCCGGTGAGCTGCGTGATGCGGTCAAGGGCGTACTGGACTCGGCGGGCACCTCGATCAAGGAGAGCACGCTGGGCCTCAGCCCCGGCTCGACATTCCTTGACCGGAGCGCCTGTGCGATTGATGAATTCCGCAATGACTTCGGCACCGTTGTGGGCGAAGAGACCCTGTTCAACCAGAACAGCGTCTGTATGCCGCATGTGCAGGCGAGTTACTACGTGCCCCAGAAGACCGGCTCCTACCGCTGGGAGGGCGACCTTTTCGGTGTTCTCGGAGAAGGGCAGTGCGGCAGCCGGCAAAGTGATGACTTTGTTGAGTTCATCGAGAACTTTGATCAGGAGGCACTGCGGTTCGAGGACGCGCAGGGTAACCAGTTCCCCGGAGCCCTGGCTCCTGACGGCACCTGCCTGCGGCGGGTGAACCTGAGCGATCCGGATGCCGTCCGGGACCTTGTGCAGGAACGCTACGGCCGCACCTACGAGGAAGAACTCCAGAACTTCGCCAACTGGTTCACCTACCACCGGCGCCGCCACCAGTCCCTGAGGGCGGCACTGGGGGAGACAGCGGTGCGGGTGGATAACCTGCGTGGGATGCCGGTGCTTACCAACAGCGCCTCCGGGGACCTGCCCCTTTACGACCTGCAGAACCGTTCCGGGAACGGCGGGCTGGACCGGTTCCTGGCGCAGATCTACACGGGTTATAACGGCGCTACGGATGAGCGGACAGCGCCCCTGCGCAGCACCCTCAATCACGTCGGGGAGCAGTTTGAGCGCAGCGACGACAATGCCCCTGTGACCGCCTCCTGCCAGCAGAACATCGCGGGCCTGTATTCGGACGGCTACAGCACCGATGGCACGGTCAGTGCCGTGGGCAATGCCGATGGCGGCGCCGGTGAGCCCTTTTCCGACGGCGCCAGGGGAACCCTGGCCGACGTTGCCTGGAACTATTACGACGAGCTTGAGGTCCCCGGCCTGGAAAACGGCAATGTGCCGGTTCCGGACGCCTGCAGTGAGCGTAACCCAGCGGGCTGGCTGGACTGCAACCGCGACCTCCACCTCAACACCTTCGGGGTGACCACCGGCCACCAGGGCGCCAATGTCTGGGGCTGGCCGATGCCCGGCACGGACGATGGCTATGAGCGGCGCAGGGATGCGCACCAACAGCCACCCCAGTGGTGGCCGGTCTCCACGGATCGCCCGGGAGATAACCCCGGCAGCGCCGCCCAGCGGGATGATCTCTATCACGCTGCAACCAATGGTTTCGGGGAACTGTTCAGTGCGGATGATGCCGTGAACGCAGCTTCTTCGCTCAACAATGCCCTGAACCGCCCCAGCACCCTCAACGCCTGGGAGTCCGCCGCAACGCCCGAGGCGGTTGAGATCTCGCAGCGCGAAGGGCTGGTCTACAGCGCCTCCTTCAATCCCCGTGACTGGGAAGGTCGACTGACCGCCCGGCGCGCGGATCTCACCGCGACGGACAGTGACGACCCGCAGGACCAGGTCCTCGGGGAGGTCCTGTGGGATGCGGGCACGGTCCTGGATGAACGTAACCTCCAGAGCAACCCGCGTACCATCCTCACGGCCGGTGCCGACGGGGAACCCGTGGCGTTTGAGCCGGACAACCTTGATCAGCTGCCCGATGAGGCCCGGGCCGATCTGAGCGCTGGCGGCGACCGTGCCACCGCCGAGGATCGCATTGCGTACCTGGCGGGCCGGCGCAACCTTGAGGGGGAACGGTTGCGCGAGCGCGGCGGCCGCCTGGGCGACATTGTCCACTCGAATCCGGTCCATGTGGGGCGGCCCGCCATGGGGTGGCCGGACGAGGCGCCCTACGGCACGGAAGATGACCGCTACTCGGATTACCTGGCCGCCCAGAGGGACCGGGAGCGCACCATCTACGCGGGTGCCAATGACGGCATGCTGCACGCCTTTGACGGCACCCCGGATGACTCCGGCGGTGGCGAGCGCTTTGCCTATATCCCGTCCTTCGCCTTTGATGACGCGGAAAGCCGCGGCTTCAGCTACCTCACGTCACCGCAATACCAGCACCGCTACAGCGTGGATCTGGCGCCGGCGGTCTCCGATGCCCACATCCAGACGGATCCGGATGCCGGCCCTGAATGGCACTCGGTGCTGGTGGGCGGCATGCGCACCGGTGGCCGGGGCCTGTTCGCACTGGATGTCACGGATCCCGATGTGGCCAGCTCCGACTCGCCCGAGGACCTGCTCCTGTGGGAGTTCCAGCATCAGGACCTGGGGACCCTGAACAAGCCCGTGAACATCGTGCTCATGCCCTGGGATGACGGCCATGAGTGGGTGGCCGTGTTCGGCAACGGCTACAATGCGCCCAGTGGCCGTTCCGGCGTCTTCATGCTGCGGCTGGAGGGCGGCCTGGACGGCGAATGGAGCCGGGGCACGGATTACCGCTTCATCGAGACCGGCGGCGATGGGCTGCCGGGCGTGACCTCGGATGTGACGCCAGTGGATACCGATCGCGACCGGGTTCCGGACCGGCTCTATGCCAGCGACCGCGAGGGCCGTATCTGGGTGCTGGTGGAGAACAGTGGCAGCTGGGTCGCCAAAGATGAGCCCCTGTTCCGCACTCCGGGAGGCCAGCCGATCACCACCGGCGTGACGGTGACCGGCAACCGCTTTGTGCCGGACGAGGACAGCAATGCCCCGAGCCTGCTGGTGTTCTTCGGCACCGGCCAGTACCTGAGCACTGGTGACCTGAGCGACACCACCACCCAGTCCTTCTACGGGGTCTGGGACCATGGTGGTACGGGGATCAGCAGGGATCAGCTGCAGGCCCAGGATCTCACCGAATCCGTGGCCGGCCAGACCCGGACCCGCAGCCTCAGCGGTAATGAAGTGGCCTGGGGCCGGAATCCCACGGATGACCACGGCTGGTACTTTGATTTCGATACCCGCATCGGTGAACGGGTGGTGGAGCGGCCAAGGCTGCGCAACGGTCAGCTGCGGTTCAACACCACCATACCGGAGACGGACCCCTGTTCCGCCGGTGGCAGCAGCTTCCGCATGTTCGTGGACCTCGACGGCTCCAACCCGGACGAGCCGAACGTGGACGATGACAATGACGGGGAGCTGGAGGATGAGCCCAGCGCGGGTACCGAGCATGATGACGGCCTGCTCAGCGGTGGCAGTGGCCTGCTGGACGTGCAGGTGGACAATTCCACGGATGAGGAAAAGGATGAGGAGACCCGGATCACCCGGACCAGCGAACCCGCCATCCGGCGTGGCCGGCTGGGCTGGCAGGAGCTGGTGCGCCCGCGCTGAGCCTCAGCCGTAGCCCCAGAGCAGGGCCAGGTTCAGTGACGGCAGCATGTCCGGCACCAGGGTGGTACGGACGCGGTAGTCCTCCACGCTGGTGTCGCGCCGCAGTGGTCCCAGGTAGCGCTTGCCCTGGGCATTGAACACCGCCTGGGCAATGGGCGAGCGCGGGGTGCGGCGCCGGTGGGTGACCAGCCCCGTCTCACCATTGGCCAGCTGCACCAGCACGCCCGGCGGGTAGGGTGTGAGCTGCCGGAACACCGCCTCATAGACCATCTGGTGCGGGTCCTCCGCCATGGACTCCAGGATCTCATCCATGGCGTGATCCGCCCGGTAGCGGTTGCGGTAGGCGCGCTTGGTGATCATGGCGGTATAGCGCTCCGCCAGGGACAGCACCTTGGCCTCCACCAGCAGCTCGCTGCCGCTCAGTCCCTTGGGGTAGCCCCCGCCGTCAAAGCGCTCATGGTGCTGCTCCACGATCGTCAGCAGGACCTCCTGGTTGATGCCGGCCTTGCGCAGGGCACTGGCGCTGAGTTCCGGGTGTTTCTCGATCACCCGGCGCTGCTCGTCGGTCAGCTTCCGGTTGGAGTTGTTGAGCTTATCCAGGTACGGCAGCAGGGTGATGTTCGCGGTCAGCGCGGCCTGAAGCAGCAGCAGGGTCCGGGTGTCGTCCAGTTCGAAGTGGTAGGCCGCCAGCCAGCAGATGATGGCGTAGAATAGGGTCTGCTCATAGGCCGTGGGTTCCACCGCATAGACGTGCACCAGGCCGATGCAGGCGTCCGCGTCCTGCTGGCACAGGCTCTGGATGCGCCGGGCCAGGTGTTCCAGGCGCTCACTGGCGCGGGCATCCGCATTCATGATCCGCTCCAGGGCCTGCTCCAGTTCGTACAGCAGGATCGAATACTCCGCGAAGGGGCTGAAGCGCGGCGTGGCATCGTCCTTCTGGCGCTTCTCCGCCTGACGCTGGGGCGGCTCGTACATGCCCCGCTCATAGAGCCGCTCAAGCTGCCATTCGTTCTGGATGACATACCCCTGGGCCACCAGCAGGTTGCCGGTTTCATCATAGACTGGCCAGGGCAGTGGCTTACCCACGGTCAGCAGCCCCGGAGCGAGCCGTACCAGATCGGACATCGAATACCTCGTCGGAATACGTCAGGTGTGACAATAAAGCACAGAGGCAATAAAGCACAGACCAACGCCGGATTTTATGCCTCACAGGTTGGCCGGGTTCTCAGTCTCAGCCAGGCCCGGATCCGGCGTGACAGGGCATCCACCCCGATGTTGAGCAGGGCCGTGATCAGGATCAGCACCATGGCCCGGTCAAAACGGATCTCCTGGATGGCGCCCTCCACGTAGAAGCCCAGTGTGGTGATGCCGAGAATGCCCAGGATGGCCGTTTCGCGCATGATGATCTCCCAGCGGTAGAACAGGAACGCCAGGAAGGGGGGATAGACCCTGGGGACCAGCTCCCAGGCATAGCGGTTGAAGCCGATGGGCGCCCCCTTGCGCAGGGGCACCTCATCGCTCATGCGGCCCACCAGATGGCCGATGATGCCACCGTTGTGCAGGGCCAGCGCCACTACTGCGGGCAGCATGGAGGGGCCCCAGAGCTGGAGCAGGAGATAGGCCAGCATGTACTCCGGTGTGGAACGGGCGATGACCAGCAGCACATGGCCGCTGGTACGCCGTACCGGCCCGGTGAAATGCGTGGAAATCAGTGGGAAAGCCAGCAGTGCCAGAACGCCCGTGGCCACCAGCGCCATCTGGGTCAGCAGCAGGGTGTTCCAGATGCCGGGAAGCGCCTGGTTGGCCAGTATCTCCGTGAGCCAGGGCTGGAACCCCTCCCAGCCTTCACCCTCGCGCAGGGGGCGGGGCACGATATCCTGAGTCACGAAGCGGGTCACGTTGCCCCAGATAATGGGCAGCCCCTCCCCCAGGAAGAACGGGGCAGCCAGCAGGTAGACGGGCACCAGCCGCGGCCGGAGCCAGAGCCGCATGGTGGCGATCAGCACATAGAACACCAGCAGCAGGGCGCCCACCTGGGAGTAATACCCCTGGGAGAACGCCGCCTCCAGGTGGAAGCCCAGTGTGGGCAGCCCAATGAAGCCGAGTATGGCGGATGAGCGCAGGCCACACTCCAGGCGGTAGGCGGTGTAGGTGCGCAGGTGTGGCCAGGCCTCGGGCACCTGGGTGAAGAAATAGCGCAGCAGGCGGCGGGTGTTCTTCGGAGCCGCCCTCGCCGGCAATGGGTCCGCCTCATCGATGATCTCCGAATACACCTTGGCGAAGATCCCGGCAAAGGGAATGGCGATGGCCAGAACCCCGGACAGCGGGTGGATCCCAAAGCACTGCAGGAAGATCAGCGCCCAGAAGATCTCATGGATCGAGCGGATGAAGGCGCAGAACGCCCGCACCAGACGGGAGGAGAAAAGGGTGGTCAGCAGGAAGCCGATCACCGCGCCCAGCGCGACCCCGGTAAAGGCGTAGGCCAGGGTGCGTGTGAACGCGGTGAACAGCTCGTTCGTGGCCGTGAGATCCGGTGTGACCAGCCCGTACAGCAGCCGCTGCAGCTCCTGCCAGGGGTTGAGCGTGGTGATCGCCAGGTCCGAGAACGGCAGGCAGGCCAGGGCCACGCCGATGAATGCCAGGGTTGTGAGGCCGGTGCGGGATCGAAGCATGTCAGTAGAGCGGCTGCAGGTCGGCGGCTGTCAGTCGGGCGCTGGGTTCATCCAGGGCGATGTGGCCGTCCTGTATACCGATGATCCGGTCGGAGAAGGCCAGGGCCAGCTCCACATCGTGCAGAGCGATCACCGACGTGGGGTAAGCCTCTGTCAGGGCCGCCATGACGCGCCGTGCCAGCGGGCCGTCCAGCGCGGAGACCGGCTCGTCCGCCAGCAGCAGGCTGCCCTGCTGGTAAAGCGCCCGTGCCACCGCCACGCGCTGGCGCTGGCCACCGGACAGTTCACCGGCGGGTTCGCGCAGCTTATCCCCGAGCCCGAGCTTATCCAGGATACCCTGAACCTCGCCCCTGGGCTTTTTCAGGGGGAACAGCAGGTTGCAGAGGCTGTAGAGGGTGGTGTGGCGGTCCAGCTGCCCCATGTAGACGTTGTGGAACACCGACAGCGTATCCACCAGCCCAAGGTCCTGGGGCATGTAGGCCGTGCCGGATTCCGCCTCGTCGTAGAGCAGGCTGAGCAGTGTGGACTTGCCGGCACCGCTGCGGCCAACCAGCGCAACACGCTCCCCGGATGCCAGGCTGAGTGAGAGCGGGCCGAGAACCCGCTCTCCTCCATAGCTGGCGGAAAGGTCATTGACGGCCAGTATCGCCATCAGTCGAGCAGACCCGTTTCCCTGCCAACCCGCTTGATGGTCGCGTAATCGTCGTTGCTGGCGGGGATGAACGAGGAGCGCGGGAAGCTTTCCAGCAGCTCCGGATCCTCCATATCCAGCAGCGCCTGCTGGACCCGGTCGCTGAAGCCATCGCCGAAACGTTCATCGACGTCACCCCGGATGGTCCACTGGTAATCCGGATAGGTGGGCGACTTCCAGATCACCTGGACGTCGTCGGTATCAATCTCACCGTTCTCGACCATCTCTTCCCAGACGCTGTAGTTCAGCGCGCCCACCTGGTAGGAGCCGGATTCCACCAGGCGTGCGGTGCGGGTATGGTTACCGCTGAAGCCGACGCGACTGAAGACCTCTCCCGGCGCCTGGTTGAAGCGTTCGCGGATATAGTGCTCCGGCATCAGGCGCCCGGAGGTGGAACCGCGTGAACCGAAGGTCAGGGTCTTGCCCTTCACCGCTTCCGGGAGCTTGCCGTCAGAGGGTTCAATGCCGGTGCTTTCATGGGCGATGAAATAGCTGCGGAACTCCTGGTCTTCCGCCCCCTGGGCGATGGCCTTCGAGCCCGGCACTGCTTCGCGGGCACGCACGCCGGAAAGGCCGCCGAACCATGCCAGCTGCACCTGGTTGTTGCGGAACGTGGTTACTGAGGCCGCGTAGGATTTGACCGGGACGAACTGCACCGGTACATCCAGCTCCGACTCCAGATAGTTCGCGACTTTGGAAAAACGTTCTTCCAGGCTGGTTTCGTCCTGGTCCGGGATGGCGGTGAAGTACAGTGTCGGCGCCGCCATGGCCGGCGTTGCCATAATCAGGGCCGTAAGCAGGCCGGTTATCCATCGCATTGTTCTGTCTCCTTGATTACTGTCGTGTCGAAGGTAACGTAAGGTTCTACGTGTGGCGCGATACCAGCGTTCATCATCGCACCCACTAATCTGTAGGAGCGGCCATGGCCGCGATCCCGTTACCCAGAGCCACAGCCCCTGCACAGGCTCGCGCTCGCGGCCATGGCCGCTCCTACAGCAGGAGGTCGAGTATCTTGCACATCACGCTGATCACCCCCGCCCCGCGCGGTTCCCGCGCGGGCAACCGGGCCACCGCCGAACGCTGGGCCCGCCTGCTGCGGGCCTCCGGGCACCGGACGCGCATTATAACGGAATACGACGCCGAACCCACGGACCTGCTGGTGGCGCTCCACGCCTGGCGCAGCAGTGAGTCGGTGCGCCAATACCGGGCGCATACCCCCTCGGGGCCCCTGATTGTGGCGCTCACCGGCACGGATATCTACCGCTTCCAGCAGACGCACCCGGAGGCCACCCGTTACAGCATGGCGCAGGCGGATGCCCTGGTCGGGCTGCATGAGCGGGTTGCGGATGACATCCCGAGAGAATTCCATAATCGTCTCCATACCATCTTTCAATCGGCGGAACCACTGCCCAGCCGCAGGGCTCCGGTACAGTCCCGGTTCGACGTGGTGGTTATCGGCCATCTGCGTGACGAGAAGGACTCACTGCGCACCGCCTGGGCCGCCCGCCAGCTGCCGCGGGAGTCGCGGCTCAACGTGATCCAGCTCGGCCGGGCTCATGATGACCAGTGGCAGGCCCTGGCGGAGCAGGAAGCCCGGGAGAATCCGCGCTTCGACTGGAAGGGGGAGCTGCCCCGCTGGCAGGTGCGCCGGCACATGGCGAAGGCGCGGCTGATGGTGATCAGTTCGGTGATGGAAGGCGGTGCCAATGTGGTCTCCGAGGCCTGCGTGGCCGGCCTGCCGGTGATCGCCTCGGATATTCCCGGCAACGTGGGGCTGCTCGGCGGGGACTATCCCGGGACCTATCCAGTGGAGGACACCACCGCGCTGCGCGAGCAGCTTCTGCGCGCCGAAAACGAGCCGGAATTCCTGGCGGCCCTGCAGAGCCGCGTTGAGGCCCGGGCGCCCCTGTTCCGGCCGGAAGCCGAACAGGCTGCCCTGGAACGGGTGGTCAATGCGGTCATGGACCAATACGGTAAAGAGAATTAAACGTAACCGCCTGGGTGATGCAACATACCCTTGTAGGAGCGCCCCTCGCGCGCGATAGTCTGCGCGATCCGGGGCGCGATCGCGAGCAGGGCTCGCTCCTACAACACAACACGCGATCATTGACGGAGAACGCACGGGATGAACGACCGCGAAAGCCTGATCCACGCCCTACACCACACCCGGGACCGCGTTAAGGACCTGGTCTGCAGCCTGCGCGAGGACCAGCTCAGCGTTCCCTACCACCCGGGCGTGAACCCGCCGGTCTGGGAAATGGGCCACTCGACCTTCTTCTACGAGGTGTTCGTCCTCAACTGGCTGGACGGCACGCCCAGCTACGATCCCTCAATGGACGAGCTCTGGGACTCCTTCCACATGGACCACGAGGACCGCTGGTCGAAGACGCTGTTCCCCTCGCGCGAGGACACGCTCACCTACATGGACACCATCATCCAGCGCATGGAGGACCGCATCCGCAACCAGCCGCTCACGGATGAGGCGCTGTACCTGTACCGCTATGCCATCTACCACCAGAACATGCACGTGGAGTCCATGACCTGGTGCCGCCAGACCGTGGGTTACCCGGCACCGCCGTTCGCGGAGCCCAAAGGGCTGACCGGGGAAGGCGTTGACCAGGATGCGCGCGGCGACGTCACCATTCCCGCCGGCCGCTATCTCATTGGCCTGCCGGCGAACCGGGATTCGGACGCCTACGCCACCGAGGACTTCGGCTTCGACAACGAAAAGCCCGCCTTTGAGGTGGACATGCCGGAGTTCAGCATCTCCCGGACCCTGGTGACCAACGGTGAGTTCCAGAAGTTCGTGGAAGAGGGCGGTTACGAGCGCCCTGAGTTCTGGAGCCAGGGGGGACGCAAGTGGCTGGAGCGTGAGATCAACCTGAACTTCGGCACTGGCGAGCCGCCGCTGATGGGCACCCAGACGCAGCCGTTCCACTGGCGCAAGCGCGATGGCCGCTGGTACGAGCGGGTCTTTGACCAGTGGCTGCCGCTGGAGCCGGGGCATCCGGTGAAGCAGATCAGTTACTGGGAGGCGGAGGCGTTCTGCAGCTGGGCCGGGCGTCGGCTGCCGAGCGAGTACGAGTGGGAAGTGGCAGCCCTTGCCAACAAGCCGGGCGAGGAACGCCGGCGTTATCCGTGGGGTAATGAGATGGATCCGGCGAAGCTGGATATGGACCAGCGCTACATGGGCCGTGTGCCGGTGACGGCGTTCCCGGCGGGTGAGAGTCCCTTCGGGTGCCGGCAGATGCTGGGTACGGTCTGGGAGTGGACGGGCGACCATTTCATGCCCTATGACGGTTTCTCGGTGGATATGTATCCGTTCATGTCGACGTTGCAGTTCGCGACGCACAAGACCACCAAAGGGGGCGGTTGTGCGGCGTCGTCCATGCTGATCCGCGGGACTTACCGGCAGGCGTATCATCCGGATCGGTGTGATGTTTATACCGGGTTCCGGACCTGTGCTTTGTCTGCTGAAGACTGAGGGCTTGTAGCCTTTCGGGCCATGGGGGATCCCTTCACGGGAATCGCCACGAGTACGTCCCTGTAGGCTGCTCTTCCGCCATCCCTGGCTCCAGAGCTTCCCGTGAAGGGATCCCCCATACCCCTCTTCCCCACCGCCTCGTATACAACGAACTGGAATACTTGAATGACGGATTTCTACGAAACCGACGAGCAGCTGGGCCAGTACATGGACTTCCATTACGGCCCAAAGCACTTCGGCGTACCGAACTTCCCGAAAGCCTGTGCCGAGCGCTGCCTGAAAGCCAAACCCCGGGGCGAGCGCGCCCTGGATCTAGGCTGTGCCACCGGGCGCAGCACCCTGGAGCTGGCGAAGGGCTTTGGGCATGTGCTGGGCATGGACCTCTCGCATCGGTTCATTGAGGCGGCGGAGCGGCTGCGCCGGGATGGGGAGCTGAGCTACCAGCTGGTGGATGAAGGCGAGATCGGTCACCAGGAGACCGCGTCCCTGGCCGAGCTCGGGCTGGCCGGGGAAGCCGCGCGGGTGTCGTTCGAGGAGGGCGATGCGGGCAATCTGGGGCCGGAGTACAGCGGCTATGACCTGATCTTCGCTGGCAACCTGATCGACCGCATGCCGAATCCGGGGCCGTTTCTCGGTGGGCTTAGGGCGCGCCTGAATCCGGGCGGGGTGCTGGTGGTGACGTCGCCCTACACGCTGTTGCCCGAGTTCACGCCGCGCGAAAGCTGGATCGGCGGTTACTACGGTGCCGATGGCGAGCCGGTGACGGTGCTGGATGGCATGCGGGCCCACCTGGAGCCTGGCATGCGGCTGGCCGCCGAGCCCGAGGACGTCCCCTTCGTGATCCGCGAAACGCGGCGCAAGCACCAGCATACCCTGGCCCAGTTGACCGTCTGGGAGCGGATGGATTGAGTCCGCTCAGAAAGGCCAGTTCGTAACCAGAAGGTAGAGGGCCCCGGCGGCCGCGAGGCCGGCCCCGATGATGACAAGCCCGTCCCGGGTGCTGATGCCGATGGCGGCCAGGGAGATCGCCAGTGCGGGAGCGGCGGCCGCGAAGGGGATCAGTTCCAGCGGGATCATCGTCAGCCCGGACACTGCGCAGGCCAGGAAGATGAGGCTGTTGGCCCAAGGGTGGGTGAGCAGTGACAGTCGGTGTGAGAACAGGCGGTCGATCCGGCGGGTCACGGGCTGGGCCCGGTCGATGGCGCGGATCAGGTTCTGCCTGTGGATGCTGAGTTCGCGCAGACGCCGGGGCACCCAGGGGGAGCGCCGGCCCAGGCTGCCCTGAATGGCGATCAGGAAGATCAGGATGCCGCAGACGCTGGGTACGCCCGGTATCGCGCCGGTGGGCAAGAGCGCGAGCAGTGCCGGGGCCAGCAGCAGTGGACCGAAGCCGCGGGATTCCAGGGCGGTGATGAGCGTGTCCACCGGCACCTGTTCCGTGTCCGTCTGCGCACGGACCCTCAGGAGGACATCCGTGATCCCCATTGATTGGCTCATGCCGGCAACCGTGCTCCACCCCAGTGACTATGCGGGAATCCTACACGTTTTGGATGTCCGGAGCATGAGTGGTCCATTAACAGCCCTCAGGGATTGAGAAGGATCGGCTCCAGTGCCTCGCCCTGCTCCTTCACCCGGCCGATGACCGCCGTTTCCGGGTACCCCAGGGCTTTCAGTTCGGCCACACAGGCGTCCGCCTGGTCCGCCGGCACGCTCGCCAGCAGGCCGCCAGCGGTCTGGGGGTCGAAGGCCAGCGGGTAGCGGGGATGGTTCACCACCTCCTCCTGGTTGCGGATGGCGCGGCGCAGGCGCACGTTGGCCGGCTGCAGTGAGCTCAGGATGCCGGAGGCGGCGGTTTCCTCGGCGCCGGGCAGCACCGGTATGGCGCTCAGGTCCAGCTCCGCATCCACGCCCGAGGGGCGGGTCATTTCCACCAGGTGGCCGAGCAGGCCGAAGCCGGTCACATCGGTGCAGGCCTGGGCGCCGTGTTCATGGATGCAGCGGGCGGCCTTCTGGTTGGAGACGAGCATGGAAGCCAGGGCCGAATCGATCCAGCGCCCCTTGGCCTCCAGGCGTGGATGGGCGGCGAACAGGGTGCCGGTGCCGACGGGCTTGGTCAGGATCAGCACGTCCCCGGGCTTCATGCCGCCCTTGCTCATGACGGTGTCCGGGTCGATGTAGCCGTTGGCGGCGAAGCCCAGGGCCAGCTCCTTGCCCTCGCCGGTGTGGCCGCCCACCAGGGCGCAGCCGGCCTCGTTCAGGGTCTGCACGGCGCCGGCCATCATCTGGTAGACCACGTCCTCCACCTTGGACTCCAGCCCGTAGGGCACCGTGGCCACGGCGGTGGCGCTCTGGGCCTCGGCGCCCATGGCAAAGAGGTCCCCGAGGCTGTGGTTGGCGGCGACCTGGCCGAAGATGTAGGGGTCGTCGATGAAGGCGCGGAAGAAGTCCACGGTGTGCACCATCGCCATGCCGTCGGGTACGCGCACCACGGCGGCGTCGTCCGGCGCATGGAGGCCCACCAGAACATCGTCGCGCTCAATGGGCTGGAGGCTGTTCAGGGCCCGCGAGAGCACGGTGCTGCCGACCTTGGCACCGCAGCCGCCGCAGCGCATGGCCACGGCGGAGATAGCCTGTTGGGCTTCCTCGCTGCTCAGCGCGATGCCCGACGTGGGGTCGTCCTTGCTGTCCTCGCTCATGGCCGGCAGGTTGTTGAACTTCGCCATGAAGCGCCGGTCGATCCAGTCCTTCCAGCGCCAGACCCACTCGCCCGCAACCCCGAAGGACCCGCGCGAGGCCACGGCGTACTGGTCGCCGGTGCTGATCAGGGCCAGCCACTGTTTCTGCGGGTGGTAGTCCTTTAGTGCCTTGCCGTGGACGGCCCGACGCAGGTTCTCCGCCAGCGGCTTGCCCTGGCGCACGGCAAAGACGCCGGCCTTCTCGCGCGGGTGGTTGATCATGGTGGCGATGTCGCCGGCGGCGAAGATGTTGGGGTCCGTAACGGTCTGCAGGGTGTCACGAACCCGGATGAAACCGCCCTCGTCGAGTTCCAGCCCGGTGCCGGTCAGCCATTCCGCGCCGCCGGCCTGGGTGACCCAGAGGACTTCGTCCGCCTCGAAGGTCGCGCCGCTGGAAGCCACCAGCTGGCGGTCGTTAACCTGCTCAATCCGCGTTCGTTCGTGAACATTCACGCCCCTTTCCTGCAGAACGGACTCGAATCGGCGGCGAACGCTGCTGTTGTGCGTGGGCAGGAGCTGATCAGAAGCATTGAAGAGGTGGAAACGGGCTGCCTCCGGGTCCTTGCCCATGGCGCCCAGCTCATTGCGCAGGCGGTACTGCATGGCCAGCGTCAGTTCCACGCCCCCGGCACCGCCGCCGACCACGGCCACATTGAGCTCGCCCTCGTGGTTCTCCATGCGTTCGAGCAGGGTCTGCCAGCGGTTGTTGAAGCGGTTGATGGGCTTGACGGGTACGCTGTGGTCCTCGGCCCCGGCGACCTGGTCGACCCGTGGTGTTGAGCCGATGTTGATGGAGAGCAGGTCGTAGGGAATGGCCGGGCGGTCGCGACAGATGACGCGCTGGTTGGTGCGGTCGATGTCGATGGCTTCGCTGCGGTAGAAGCGGGCACCGGCGAATTCGGCCAGGCGGCTGAGGTCGATGTGGACGTCGTCGTAGCTGTAGTGGCCGGCGATGTAGCCGGGGAGCATGCCGGAGTAGGGGGTGTGGGTGTCGCGGCAGATGAGGTTGAGGCGCACGCCCGGGATGGGGTTCATGGCGAAGTTGCGCAGTACGCCGACGTGGCTGTGGCCGCCTCCGATGAGGACGATGTCGCGGAGTACTGGCTGGTCTGGTTGGTCCATTGGTACCTCTTGAGTGATGGTCTGTTGCCTGTACCGCGCTGCTTTGTACGGTGAGAAGTGATTACCGGTTTCGCGGGGCCACACCCCGTAGGAGCGAGCTTGCTCGCGATAAAGCCCACGCATCGCTTGCAAGCAAGCTCCTACGGCCCCTGCAAACCGCTGCCCTGTAGGAGCGAACTTGCTCGCGATAACCTGGCCTGATTCCTGGCACTGTTAAAAGCGCCACGGAATCACCAAGCGCGCTATGGTATCAATGCCCTTCGCGATACAGCGACAGGGAGAGATATCGCATGAGGCAGGCCTTTTCCGCGGTGGCTGTGCTGATCCTGCTGGTGCTGGCGACACCACTGCAGGCGCAAAGTTACTACATCGGTGTGAACGGTGGCTATTCCGATTTCCGGGATACGCGCTTCGCCTATGGTGACGGCGGGGACACCCGTGTGATCGGCTCCTATGAAGGGGGTGAGACGGTGTCGGTGAGTATCGGGCGGGCGTCTGAGGGCAGTGGGACCTTCAATGGCCGGACGGAGCTTGAGCTCGGCTTCCAGAGGGATCGTGTGAGCGGCATGGTCTTTGATGACACTACGAACGAGGAGCCCGCGGTTGATGATGATCCGGTGGTGGATGAGGAAACCGGCGACTTCGAGGAGGAGGGCAGTCGCGATCGGGTGAGTGATGTGTCGGGTCAGTCCGAGGCGGCGTTCGGGTTTGCCAATGCCATCGGGGACTTCAGTCTGACCAGCAGTACGGCGCTGGTTGGCGGCTTCGGGTTTGGCCTGGCAGAGGTGAATTTTGATCAGCACAGCGCGCGCGGTCGTGGCGTGGTGATGGACGAGAATGACATCACCTACGGCTATCAGTTGATCGGCGGTCTGGTCTGGCAGCCGTTCAGTGTGCTGGATTTGGAAGTGTCCTACCGGTACCGCTCCTGGGAGGACATCAGCCTGGAGGCGACCAATGGGGTCAAAAGCAATCTCTCGATGCGCTCGCATAATCTGATCGGGAGTCTGCGGCTGCGGTTTTAATCCGGGCGGGAACTGCTAGTCTGGAGAGCAGTATCCGCAAACCGGAAGGATGGTCATGGTCTGGCTCAAGTCGTTTGTTGCTGCATTCCTCGCAACCCTGGTGTTCCATCAGGGGGTGTTGGGTCTGATGTATCTCGCCGAGATGGTTCCTGCCGCGCCCTATAACATGGAGCCGAGGGCGCCTCTGGGCGTGCCGGCGGTCGTCTCGCTGGCGTTCTGGGGGGGACTCTGGGGCCTGCCGCTGTGGGCGGTGGTCCGCGGCATGGGCACGCTGGGCTACTGGGGTGTCTCGCTGGTGTTCGGGGCGGTGCTGCCCACGGCTGTCGCCATGCTGGTGGTTTTCCCGCTCAAGGGGCTGGATGTATCCGCTTCCACCTGGGCTGGCGGGTTCCTCCTCAACGGCGCCTGGGGCATCGGCACCGCGCTGTTCATGGTCCTGATGGGTGCCCGCCGCAAACCAGCAGATACACTGTAGGAGCGAGCTTGCTCGCGATGGGTTTCCGGAATCGCCTGCAAGCAGGCTCCTACGGGCCTACCGCGCGCACCGGTAGGCCGTACCACTGACCTCCGGCGTGATGCTGGTCTCGTCGTGCTGCCAGACCACATGGGTGGCATCCCGCCTCGCGGCACTCTCCAGCGCATGGTTGCGGGCAGCGGCCATGGCTTCACCCTGGGACCAGTGGAATCCCGAGGAACTGCCGTAGACGGACCCCACAGGCTCACAGCCCTCCACCTCGGAAGGGTGGGCCTCCACAATCCGCGCCGCCTCCGGGCTGGGATTGGCGGCGCAGCCCGCCAGCATCCCAGTGGCTGTGACCAGTGCCGTCAGTTGTCGCGCTATTCCCATTCAGATCTCCCGCTGTAGGAGCGGCCATGGCCGCGATCCGTCACTCTCACGCGCAGGCCGGTGGCCCGCATCACTGCTGCCTTGATAACACGTTTCCCGGCTGAGCCGCTATGCTGACAGTAATACAGCGACCGAGTCAGGAGTGCAGGATGACCCATACCGGCGTGGTACTGACCGGCGGCGGCGCCCGGGCCGCCTATCAGGTGGGCGTATTGCGGGCGATCTCGGATATGTATCCCGGCAGCGGTTACCCGTTTGACGTGGTGGTTGGCACTTCGGCGGGGGCCATCAATGCCGCGGCCCTGGCCGGGGGCGGCGGTATCTTCCGGCACAACGTGAGTCAGCTGGAAAACATCTGGGCGAACCTGAGCGTGGATCAGGTCTACCATGCCGGCTCCTTTGCCATCATGCGCAACATGAGCCGGGTGGCGCGCAAGCTGATCTCGGGCGGTGAACAGCGTCACAGCCTGTCACTGCTGAACAATGAGCCGCTGCGTCGGCTCCTGGAGAAGGAGCTGGACTTTGATGCCATCCACCAGACCATCGAACAGGGGCACCTGCGCGCGCTCGGGCTCAACGCCTGCGGCTACACCACGGGCCGCAACCTGTGCTTCTTCGAAGGGAGCACGGACGTCACCAGCTGGAGCAATGGGCAGCGCGCCGGCTCACGCACAGAGCTGACGCTGGATCACGTGATGGCCTCATCCGCGATTCCCACGCTGTTCGAACCAGTGCACATCAACCGGGAATACTTCGGCGATGGTGTGACCCGGCAGATCGCCCACATCAGTCCGGCGATCCGCCTGGGCGCGGAAAAGGTGGTCATCATCGGCGTCAGCGGCAACAGCCAGACCGAGCCCAAGCGCCCGGAGCATCCGGCGGTGCCAACCTTCGGGCAGATCATGAGCCATGTGTTCAACGGGCTCTTCCTGGACACCCTGGATTACGACATCGAACGCCTGGACCTGATCAACCAGCTGGTCGAGCTGATCCCGCAGGAGGCGCTGACCGGGGCGGGCTTGGATCTCAAGCCGATCGAGCTGCTGGACATTTCACCCAGCCAGCCGCTGGAGGACATTGCGGAGCAGTACATGGACGGTCTGCCCACCATCCTGAGAACCCTCGCGGGGGTGCCGGAGGACGGGAACGTCTCCGGCGCCAGCCTGGGCAGCTACCTGCTGTTCGATCACCGTTTCTGCCGGGACCTGATCGAACTGGGCTACAAGGATGCCCAGGCCCAGAGCGACGAGATCGCCCAGTTCTTCGGCTCCGGCAACCTGTAGGAGCGGCCATGGCCGCGATCCGAGCATGGTTCATGGCCGCGACAATCGCCGCTGTAGCGGCTCCTACGAGAACCGGGAAAAGTCCGGTGCCCGTTTCTCACTGAAGGCCTTGAAGGCCTCCGCCGCTTCGGGTGACTGCAGGCGTTCGGCAAACCGCTGGCCCTCGCGCGTCATGGCCCCGGAGACCTCTTCCGCTGTTGCGGCGTTCATCAATTCCTTGGTGGCGCGCAGGGCGGCCGGCGGCAGGGCGGCCAGCTCCAGGCAGGCGTTCCAGGCGTTGGTTTCGGTTTCGGAGGGATCGCAGACGCCGTTGATCAGGCCGTAGCGCTCGGCTTTCTCCGCATCGAAGGGGCGCCCGAGCAGCAGCAGTTCCCCGGCGCGTGCACGGCCGAGCCAGCGCGGCAGCAGAAGGCTGGAGGCGCCCTCCGCGCAAAGGCCCAGGTTGGTGAAGGGCATGCGGAAGGTGGTGTTGCTGCCGGCCCAGGCGAGGTCGCAGTGCAGCAGCAATGTGGTACCAATGCCCACGGCAGGGCCGTTGGCGGCAGCTACAACCGGTTTGGTGGCTTCCGCCAGCCCGAACAGGAAGCGGCCAACCGGGGTATGCTGGAATTCATCCGGCATGCCGTTGGCAAATTCGGAGAGGTCGTTGCCGGCGGTGAAGCATTCGGTGTTGCCGGTGATCAGGATGGCGCGGATGTCCGGGTCGTTATGGCCCTCGGCCAGGCCGTCCGCCAGGGCGGTGTACATGGCGTGGGTGAGGGCGTTCTTCTGGTCCGGGCGGTTGATGCGCAGGATCAGGATCTGGTGGCTTTTTTCCTGGATGATGTTGTCGGTCATTGTTGTTCCCCGAAAGTGGTTGAGACGCGCACTGTAGGAGCGAGCCTTGCTCGCGATACCCGGATCGCCTGCAAGGCAGGTTCCTACAGCCGTAGCCGCAATTCCTGTGCCCTGTAGGGGCGAGCCTTGCTCGCGATATTCGGATCGCTTGCAAGCAAGCTCCTACGGGGAGTCTGAATACCGCAGGCAATGGTCACTGTTGGCCAAAATGGCTTGATCGCAGAGTATAACGGCCCGCATCGATTCTGTAACATCATGGTCCACACGCTGTCTGGTGCGTATCAGAAACAAGAGAAGTCGGTAACAGGACAGGAATCGATAATGGAAGAGACCGTAGCCCAACCCCTGAAGCTTCTGGATCCACGCAAGTTCCGGGATCCGTGGACGACTGCGGATGGCGAGCCGCGGGCGAGTGTGCACCTGAAAAAGCTGGAAACGCTCTGGTTCTGCACCGGCACCCTGTGCAACCTCACCTGCGAGCACTGCTACATCGAGTCCTCACCCAGTAACGACAGCCTGGTCTACATCAGCGTGGGTGAGGTAGCGGCGTATCTGGATGAGATTGAGCGGGAAGGGTTCGGGACGACGACCATTGCGTTCACCGGCGGTGAGCCGTTCATGAACCCGGACATGGTGCCGATCCTGGATGAGGTGCTGCGCCGGGGCTATGAGGCGCTGGTGCTAACCAATGCCATGAAGCCGATGATGAAGGTGAGCGAGCCGCTGCTGGAAGTGCATCAGCAGTACGGCGACCGCCTGACCATGCGCATCTCCATCGACCACTACAGCAAGGACGTGCACGAGCAGGAACGCGGTAAACGCTCCTGGGATCCGGCGATTCAGGGCATGCAGTGGCTCAGTGAGCACGGCTTCAACCTCGACATCGCCGGCCGGCTGTTTTCGGGGGAAACGGAGGAGCAGATGCGCGCCGGCTTTGCGCGGCTGTTCGAGCGCGAAGGCATCGGCATGGACGCCCGCGACCCGCACCAGGTGGTCCTGTTCCCGGAAATGGACGAGAAGGTGGATGTGCCGGAGATCACCACCGCCTGCTGGAGCAAGCTCCAGGTCTCCCCGGATGCCCAGATGTGCGCCAGCTCCCGCATGGTGATCAAACGCAAGGGCGCTAACCACCCCGTTGTTGTGCCGTGCACCCTGCTGCCGTACCAGCCCGAGTTCGAGCTGGGCCAGACCCTGAGCGAGAGCTTCCAGGAAGTCCCCCTGAACCACCCCCACTGCGCCAGGTTCTGCGTCCTCGGCGGCGCCAGCTGCTCCGGCTGAGGTCACCCCTGTAGGAGCGGCCAAGGCCGCGATCCCTCTCCTGGCCAGGGCAGGATCGCGGCTCATGATCGCAGCTGTAGCTGCTCCTACGGTTTCTGCAACCAAAAATGCCCGGCGCAGGGCCGGGCATTCTCAAGCGTAGGAGCGGCCATGGCCGCGATCACGACTGGCGATCAGTCCAGAGCCACGCCAAACGCATCCTTGAACTGCTTCGCGAACTCATCACGCGTCAGCGAATGGTTCTGCGGCCCGGTGCTGGCAACCTTGATGGAGCCCATCAGGGACGCCATGCGGCCTGCGGTCTTCCAGTCCTTGCCTTCGCTCAGACCGGTCAGCAGGGCAGCGCGATACGCATCGCCACAACCCGTCGGGTCCTTGATGGCGGCCGGCTTGACCGGTTCCACGTGCACCTCCTCGTCGGCGTAGATCACGGACCCTTCGCCACCCAGGGTCACGATCAGCGCCTCAACCTTCTCGCCGATCTGCTGGCGGCTCAGGCCGGTCTTCTCTTCCAGCATGCCCGCTTCATAGTCGTTCACGGCAACCCAGGTCGCCTTATCAATGAACCACTCCAGGTCATTACCGTCGAACATCGGCAGGCCCTGGCCCGGATCGAACATGAAGGGAATGCCCGCATCCGCGAACTGGCGTGCGTGCTCGATCATGCCGTTGCGGCCGTCCGGCGCGACAATGCCCATTTTGATGCCTTCGTCGGTCGGCACGCTCTGGGTGTGGGCGTGGTTCATGGCGCCCGGGTGGAAGGCCGTGATCTGGTTGTCTTCCATGTCCGTGGTGATGTACGCCTGGGCGCAGTACTCGGAATCGATGGTCTTCACGTACTTGTCGTTGATGCCGTGCTTGTTGAGCCACTCGCGGTAGCCGCCAAAGTCCGCGCCAACGGTGGCCATGGCGAGGCCGTCGCCGCCGAGCAGTTTCATGTTGTAGGCAATGTTGCCGGCGGTGCCGCCGAAGTTGCGCTGCAGCTCCGGTACCAGGAAAGCCACGTTCAGCATGTGAACGCGGTCAGGCATGATATGGTCCTTGAACTTGCCGTCAAAGGTCATGATGGTGTCGTAAGCGAACGATCCACAGATCAGTGCTGTCATAGGTAGTCTCCTGTGTTCTGCCAACGGTGCACGGGTAAACAGGCTGTTTACCGCCATGCGGCGTCAGTCATGGAGTGAGGCCGTGCTGGAAGCGTGTTTGTCGTGTGTTTGGGGCTTCCGGCCCCACGGTCGCCTTGCAGGCTACCTTTGTCTGGCCTCTGTTTCAAATCGGAAACGGGTGGCTGCAACAGGAAAATTGCGTAACCCACTGTTGAGACGGGAGTAACCGGAAATGGAGCGCCAGTTCTGGGTATCGATTACCGCGCTGATGTTCTCGATCGGCGTTCTGTTGCTGGGTGTGGGGCTCATGGGGACCCTGCTCAGTGTGCGCCTGAGTTTTGAGGATATGAGCGGGCAGGCGAAGGGGGTGGTCCTCTCCGCCTACTACATTGGTCTGGTGATCGGCTCCCAGAAAGGCGGCTGGGTGATCCGCCAGGCCGGCCATATCCGGGCCTTTGCCATCTTCGCGGCGCTGTGCACCGTGGCCATACTGCTGCAGGGGCTCTATGTGACCGGGGTGAGCTGGTTCCTGCTGCGGATCCTGATCGGCTTTTCCACCTCCGGCATCTACATGGTGGTGGAGAGCTGGCTGAACGAGCGGGCCGAGCCTTCCAACCGGGGCACCGTATTCTCCGCCTACCAGATCATCACCTACGCCGGCATCGGCATGGGGCAGTTCCTGATGCATCTGGGTGACCCGCAGGGGCCGGAACTGTTCATGATTGTGGGTGTGCTGTTTGCCCTGTGCCTGGTGCCCGTGGCCCTGAGCCGTGCCAGCAACCCGCCCGAGCCCCTGGCGCAGGCGCGCATGGCACTGGGCCAGACCTGGCGGGACTCGCACCTGGCGGTGATCACCTGCCTGGGCGCGGGGCTGCTCAGTGGCGCGGTCTACACGCTGATCCCGCTGGCGGCGCTGCGCATGAATCTGGCGGTTTCCGACGTGGCGCCGCTGATGGCGGGGCTGGTTCTGGGCGGTGTGGCGCTTCAGTGGCCGATCGGGCACTTCTCTGACCGCTTCGGGCGGCGCCCGCTGATCCTTCTGGTGGCGGCCGCCACAACCCTGATCACGGCTGCCATGATGGCAGCGGCGGGCCGTGTTCCGCTCTGGCCGCTGGTCGGGCTTTCCGCGCTGCTGGGCGGGTTCGTGTTCACGCTCTATCCGCTGTCCGTGGCGCTGGCGAACGACAGCCAGGACGAGGGCAATTTCGTCGGGGTATCCGCAGCGCTGATCTTCCTCTGGGGTATAGGCGCGGCCATCAGCCCCATCCTCGGCGGTTCCATACTGGCGCGCACACCGCCGGGTGGGCTGTTCATCTACATGGGGGTAATCAGCGCCCTGGTCGCAATCGCCGCCCTGGTGCAGCGCCGCCACTTCGAGCGCATCCGCAGTCCCTTCCGGATGATGACACGCAGCGCGCCCACGCTCGTGGAACTGGACCCGCGAGCGTATGAGGAGGAAGACGCTGGCCCGGAGACAGAACCAGAGCCCCCGGACTGGTACCGCTGAACGCCCCTGTAGGAGCGAGCTTGCTCGCGATGGTTTTTGGAATCGCTTGCAAGCAAGCTCCTACAAATCGGGCAACCCTTCCTGTGTAGGAGCGAGCTCGCTCGCGATCAGTTACGTCGCGTCAGCCCCGGAGTCATCCGGCAGCTGCGCCTGGGCCTCGCGGTAGGACAGCGCCTGGATCCCCGAGCCCTGCATGGACGCGCGCAGGGAATGGGCCAGGGCGAAGGCATAGGCGCGCTGGTAGAACGGCATCTGACCCTGGTAGCGGGGCAGGGCGTCCTCCACCGTCTCGGACTCCTCCATGGCCTCCTCGAACGATTCCCAGCGCTGCTCCAGGCTGGCCATCAGCTGCGGATCAGCTGCTGCCTCCTCGCACATCTCCAGCGACCAGGTCATGTCCTCGTGCAGCTCACACTCGCCGATGTAGCGGCCGTAAACGTCCTCGCTCCACTCATCCGGATGGATGGGCGAGAGCCAGAAACGGCCGTTCTTCTGGTAGAGCCAGTAGGTGTTCCCGCGCACAGGCTTGAACTTGAAATCGCTCTCCAGAACGAACAGCGACGTGAACAGCTCCAGTGAAATCTGCTTGATCTGCTTGGGCTGGGCCATGAGCGCCGGCGCGCGGCTCTCCTCAAGGAAAGCCAGAACCGGCCGCAGACCCTTGCCCTGGGGGTTTGGATTCTCAGGCATGTGGCGTACCTTACCACAAAGATCTCCTTCTGTAGGAGCTTGCTCGCAAGCGACACGGGGATATCGCGAGCAAGCTCGCTCCTACATTGAAGGGAAGCGTCTTACCCATTTGGGGATAGCCTGCTCAGCCATCAGGGCAAGAGGCAGACCCCCTTATCCATTGATAAAGTGCATATTGGACAATAACGTTATAGCTTACGATGATCCCCTGGTATGAATGACTGCATGAGCGACGACATCCAGACCCTTGCGCGGGAAGATGACGAGCGGTGCCAGAACCCGGGCTCCGGCATGGCGCTGCTGGGCCAGCATCCGCTGTTCAATGGCCTGTCGCGTCGGGATTTTGAGGATCTCGGGGAAAGCATCCGTCTGCTCAAGCTGCGTCGGGGGCAGGTGCTGTACAAGCAGGATTCACCGGCCTACGAGTTCTTCTATGTGGTGAGCGGGCGGCTGCGCCTGTATCGGCTGGACACCACCGGCCAGGAACGCACCCTGGACAGTCACGGCCCGGGGGAGGTGTTCGCGGACGTGATGATCTACGCGGATCCGGCCCGCTATGTGGCCTACGCCGAACCGCTGCGCCGGACCGAGCTTCTGGCTATTCCCACGGATCGTTTCCGGGCGATCCTCGAACGGAACCCGGCCTACAGCCAGCTGCTGCTGCGCCAGTACGCCTCACGCATGGTCCAGCGGTTCCGGGATCTGGAGGTGATGACGGTGCGGCGGGGCGTGCAGCGGGTGATGCGCTACCTGCTGGAATTCGTGCCGGACGACCAGCGTTACAACATCGAGGTGGAGCTGCCCCTGCCCCAGAACCAGATCGCCACACGCCTGGCCATGCAGCCGGAAACCCTCTCCCGCCTGATGCGGGACATGGCCGAGGAAGGTGTATTCGAGCTGCGCCGCGGCCGCCTGTTCATCCCCGATCGCAGGGCACTGGAAGAGCGCTGCCTGTAACCTCAGGCGGCGCCCAGCGCCTGCATCACCTCATCGCAGCTGCAGTCGATGATGCTGACATTCCGGAACCCCAGCCGCTCAAGCGCTTCCGCAGCCAGCGCGGCACGGCCGCCGGTGGCGCAGTGCAGGAAGATGGGGGTGTCCGGGTCGGTGGTGTACTCCGGAATCTTCATCTCCAGAATCCCCCGGGGCAGGTTGATGGTACCCGCCGCCTGCTTCTCGCTCACCTCGCCCGGCTCGCGCACATCAATCACCAGCGCATTCGGCTCGTCCTCAAGCATGCTGCGGGCGGCTTCCGGCGTGAGGCAGTGAAGATTGGCCTTGGTTTCGGCAACGATTTCGGGGAGGGTGCGGATGCTCATGGGGGCTCCTTGTGCGTTCTGATTTATTTCAGTGCCTTCTAATATTAACGCCCGCCAGCCCTTACCGGCCAGTGACAATTCTGTTGGGTACGCGTTCTCCGGGATTGGCGCACATCGGTGCTGTGGATGATAATCACCGACAATTCCATGAACCCAGTTGATACGGCAGTATAAGCGCCTGCTGTTATACTGAACGCAAACACACCACAGGACTGGTGCATGACCGGACGTCTCAAATCCCTCTTCCGTCGCGTTTTCTCGCGGTTCGCCGCGTTGGAGCGGCCCCACAAGCGGCTTGTTTCCGTGGCGTCGGACGCGGTCTTTGTCCTGTTTTCTCTCTGGGCGGCGTTCTCCCTGCGTTACGAGACTCTGTTTCACTTTCAGGGAGCGGAGTACTGGACCCTGTTCGCTGTAACCGCCGGTGCAACCACCTTTCTCTTTGCGCGCCTGGGTCTGTATCGGGCCGTCATCCGTTATCTCAGCGAACGGGCTCTGGTGACGGTGCTTGCCGGTGTTACCGGCTCGGCCCTGATGCTCATCGCGACCGCCTTCATCCTGCGGGTCGACATGCCCCGCTCAGTCCCCTTCCTGTACGGGGCCCTGGCATTCCTGTTCGTCACCGGTACCCGCTTCAGCGTGCGCACCGTGCTCAACCGCCCGCGCCACCTGAGCAAAATGCCGGTGCTGATCGTTGGCGCGGGGGAGACTGGCCTGCAGCTGGCCTCGGCCCTCGGGCAGGGCATCGAATACCGCCCCGTGGCCTTCATCAGCCTGGAGCCGGACAACCACAGGACCACCATCAATGCCCTGCCGGTCTATGACCTGGGCCATGCCCGCAAGGCGGTGCACAAGCACCAGGTGGAGCGCATCCTGCTGGCGATTGACGAACGTGCGGATGTGGACCGGCGCCAGCTGCTGAGTGACCTGGAAGGACTGCCCGTGCCGGTACAGACCGTGCCCTCCGTAACGGAGCTGGTGACCGGCCAGGCCCAGATCAGTGATGTGCGCGATCTGGACATTGATGATCTGCTCGGCCGCGACCCGGTGCGCTACCGTAATGAGGAGGTGGCGGAATCGCTCAGCGGGAAGGTGGTCATGGTGACCGGCGCCGGTGGTTCCATCGGCTCTGAGCTGTGCCGCCAGATCCTGAGGCAGAAGCCCGCGGTGCTGGTGTTGTTCGAACAGTCTGAATTCGCGCTCTACAGCACCGAACGTGAGCTGCTTACCATCTGTGAGAACGAGCAGCTCGAGATTCCCATCCACCCGCTGCTGGGCAGCGTCACCCACCGGCGCCGGTGTGAGAGCGTGATGCGTGGCTTCGGGGTGAACATCGTCTACCACGCGGCCGCCTACAAGCATGTGCCGCTGGTGGAGCACAACGTCATCGAGGGGGTGCAGAACAACGTCTTCGGCACCTGGTACACCGCCGAATCCGCCATTGCCGCGGGCGTGGATCAGTTTGTCCTGATCTCCACGGACAAGGCCGTGCGCCCCACGAACGTGATGGGCGCCAGCAAACGCCTGGCCGAACTCGTCCTGCAGGGGCTGGCCCGGCGCCAGACACACACGGTCTTCTCCATGGTGCGCTTCGGCAACGTACTGGGCTCCTCCGGCTCCGTGGTGCCGCTGTTCCGGGAACAGATCCGCAGTGGCGGGCCCGTGACCGTGACCCATCCGGACATCATCCGCTATTTCATGACGATCCCGGAGGCCAGCCAGCTGGTCCTGCAGGCCGGCACCATGGGGGAGGGGGGGGAAGTGTTCGTGCTGGACATGGGCGAGCCCGTGCGTATCGCGGACCTGGCCCGGCGTATGATCCATCTGATGGGGCTTACGGAGAAAAGCGAGGACAACCACCACGGCGACATCGAAGTGGTCTTCAGTGGCCTGCGCCCCGGGGAGAAACTCTACGAGGAGCTGTTGATCGGCGACAATCCCCAGGGCACCCGCCACCCGCGCATCATGAAGGCACGGGAAAGCGATATGGCCTGGGCCTCACTGGAGGAGCTTCTGGAGCAGCTGATGCTGGCCAGCCGCGGTTTCGACTGCGAGCGCATCGTGGAGCTCCTGCGAGCAGCCCCCACCGGCTACCAGCCCAACGACGGCGTCTGCGACCTGGTCTGGCGCAACGGTGGCGACGCCCCGATGACCAGCGACGGCGCCAACCTCAGCGAAACCATCCGTCGCATCTTCGAATAGCCAATAACCCTACCGTAGGAGCGAGCCTTGCTCGCGATGGATCCAGGTATCGCTTGCGAGGCAAACTCCTACAGAGGCACGCGGATCAGCCGTCCCGAAGCAGACTGATGATGTTGATCAGCCCGGCATTGGCGCGGGTCAGATAGGACGACATCGTCAGCGAATAGTTCGGAACCATGCCGAACTGGGAGCCATTGAGCACCATCGGGCTGGTCATTGAGCGCTGGGTGTATTCCAGTTCGCGGATGATCTGCTCAAGGCTGACCATGGCGTTCTTGTCCTCAAGCACGCTGCGGAAGTCGCGCTTGATGGCCTTGAGATAGACCAGCATCGCCCAGGTTGTGCCGCGGGCCTGGTAGAACACATCATCCACCTGCATCCATGGCGTCTGGCTCACCTGCTCCACAGGCTGGGCCTTGGCGGCAGCCGCGCTGGGGTCGTTCGCCAGCATCGTGGCCCGGCGCTTCTCCGCCACGCTGGCGGCCAGGTTCTGGGACATGCTGCCAAGGCGCTTGTTCATCAGGTCGAGAATCGTGGCCAGGTTATCCGCACGGGCGTAGAAATCCCCTCGGGCGGTGTCCGGATCCGCGAGGTCATCCCGGTACGCCCTGAGTTCCTCAATGGCGTCGTTGTACTTGCCCTCGGCCGACGGGAAGATCCAGCGCTCGCTGTCGTTGTTCAGCAGGATCTGGGCCTGGACCAGATTCGGGTTCTCGTTCGACTGTGACTGGGAGCGTGAGACGTCATTGCGCAGCGCCAGTGACAGATCCCGCGCCTGGCGGGTCGCACCCGTCTCCCATGCCGCGATGTTGTCCATCAGCACAAAGGGCGGCAGCACGTCGTTGGAAAGAAAGCCGCCACGCTTGTTGACGATAACGTCCAGGGAACGGATCAGCGACTCGGTGGTGTAATAGCCCACCGGCGGCTCGTCCTGGTCGGAATCGGCCGTGAACGCCTCCTCAATGGCATCCTGCTTCGGCGCTTCGGGGTTACTGTTGGGCCAGAACGAGACCACAAACAGGCCCACCGCAACGGCCAGCCCAGCCACCAGGGGCGTCATGATCAGACCCCGGGCGCGCAGCCTCGGCATCCGGATCCGGTCAGTTATTGCCCGCATCTTCCGTTTTACAGTTCCCATGGGGGTTCCTTTCATCGTTGATTACTGCACAGCCGCAAGGATAACTGACTTCCCGCGATCCCGGAATCGGTCAGGGTGCATGGCGCGATCATCACCCCCTGTAGGAGCGAGCCCAGCTCGCGATAGCCCGGGATCGCTTGTAGAGTAAGTTCCTACAGTCCCAGGCCCTTCGACCACCGCAGCCCCCCCCTCTGCTGCAGCATCCGACACAAATGCCGATGAGCAGTCCAGAAGCTGACCTGGGTAAAGTTGACGGTACAGGGAGGGTGGCGATAGGGTTCGATATCCACACGCGTTCATCGTCTCGTCTCCTTCTGTGCAGGCCAAGGGGGTTTGTGGGGAGTTTTTACCTTTTTCGATACATGCTGGTCTCTGGCTTTTGATTCAGGAAGAAATCAACAGGCGGGCGGGGAAAAAGATTGAACTCTGAAACCGTGTCCATATCGGCTCTTGGGCTCAATGTTGGGTTTGCGAAGTGGTACCGACTTTTAAGAGGGCTTTTCATTCCCCTTTTGTTTGGCGTCTTTCTTCTGCTCGAGATAACGGTCGGTATCCTACGGATAGAGTTCACGAGCGTGGTGATTGTGTTGGCCGTCTTTGTCGGGTATCTGTTCGTTACAGAGCTCCCCGATTATTTGGGCCGGCTGGGGAGCCAGGAGAAGCTTCTGTATCAATGCGATGACCAGCAGCTCCGGCTCTATCTGGATCGTGAATACGCTTTCAACCTGGAAAAAATCGACGCCATCCGTGCGGAGGAAGGATTCGGCCCCTTCAGCCAAAACCGAATCATCGTGGAGTATGGAGGGCAGATGGAGGTGCTCGAGACGCCGTTGAAGTATTCACCCCTTTTCAGGGCTATCAATCTACTGGGCAAGCGGATCAAAAGCGCCAGTGGTCCGCCCATGCCAGAATAACTGCCTTAGTACATCACAGGTCTTCTCGATCTCGGAACCCGTCAGGTTGGTATTGCCCAACTGGCGGGCGTGGCCGCTTTTGCTGCTTGATGGTAGGCTTCGGGGTATGAGTAATCGTGGACCTACAAACAGCCGGGATGGCCTGATCGCGCTGATCAGGGAGCATCTCCCTGAGCTTGAAAAACAGTTCAATGTCGCCGATCTGGCCATTTTCGGTTCAACTGCTCGCGGGCAGGCGCGCGAGGATAGTGACGTGGATATTCTGGTGCAGTTCAAGGGCCCAGCTACTTCCAACGATTACTTTGGACTTCAGTTCTACTTGGAAGATCTGCTCGACAAACGTATTGACCTGGTGACGGACAAGGCGCTCAGGGCTGAACTCAAGCCCTTTGTGGAAAAGGATGCTCTCCATGTGCGCTGATAAAACCCAACACCGTGAATGGCGCTTTTATCTGAGTGACATGCTCGAGTTTGCGCAGAAAGCGGTGAATTACACAGAGGGACTGAACCAGGAAAAGTTTGTACAGGATACTTTGACTTACGATGCGACTCTGCGGAATCTGGAACTGATCGGCGAAGCTGCCACCAAGATCCCGGACTGGGTTCAGGAAGATCATCCGGAAATCCCCTGGCGGAAGATGATTGCGACTCGCAATCGGCTTATTCACGCCTATCTGGGAATTGATAACGACATTGTCTGGAGCATAGTCTGCAATGATCTTCCAGATTTGATCGAGTCACTGGAGGAGCTTTCCTGAGTACCTAAGGGATGCAACCCCTGTAGGAGCCTGCTTGCAGGCGAAAAATAATCGCGAGTGAGGCTCGTGAAACCCCAGGATCGCTTGCAAGGCAAGCTCCTACGGGCTCAGGGAATCACCACCTGGTGCCCGCGATCCTGCAGGGCTTCCGCCAACGCGTTCTTGGCTCCCTGATCGCCGTGAACCAGCCGGATCTCCTGCGGGGCAGGGCGCATGCCATCCACGAACCGCAGTAGGTCGGAACGGCCCGCGTGGGCGGAGAAGCCGCTGAGCTGGTGGATGCCCGCCTTAATGGTGTAGCGCTCGTCGTCCAGCTCCACCCAGCCACCCTCCGGGCCGTAGCGCAGGATGTCGCGGCCCGGGGTGCCCTCGGCCTGGTAGCCCACAAAGACCACGTCATTGCGGCTCTGGCCCAGCATGGCCTTGAGGTAGTTCACGATGCGCCCGCCATCGCACATGCCGGAGCCGGCCAGCACCACGCAGGGGCGGCCCGTGTCATTCAGGTACTCCACGGCATTGAGATGATCCTGGTGATCATCAATCACCGTGAGCTGCTCAAAGGAAAGAGGATGGCGCCCCGCCTCCACCCGCTCCATGGCCTCCTCATCCCAAAAAGGTTTGAGCTCGCGGTACAGCGCCGTGAAGTTCGCCGCCAGCGGTGAGTCCACCACAATCTCCAGATCCCGCCAGGGTTCGCCCTGGTTGTCGTGGAAGATGGTCTCCAGCTCGTAGAGCAGCTCCTGGGTGCGGCCAAGGCTGAAGGCGGGAATCAGTACGGTGCCGCCGTCGCCCAGTGCCTGCTCGATCACAGCCCGGAGCTGCTCACGGCGGTCATCCCGATGCTCGTGGTCCCGGTCGCCGTAGGTGCTCTCCAGAATCAATCGATCGCAGGCTTCCGGTGTCTCGGGTGACGGAATCAGAGGCGTCCCAGGTGCGCCAAGGTCACCGCTGAACACGATGCGTTCCCGTGCACTCCCCGAACGGGCATCGCACTCCACATAGGCGGAACCCAGGATATGGCCGGCCCGCTGCAGGCGAATGGCCAGCGACGCATCCCCCTCCTCAAACACCGGATGCCACTGGTTGTAGGGAATGGCCCGGGTACGTCTGCGGATCAGCCCCAGAACCCGCTCGATCAGCTCATAGTCCCGGGTGTAGCCGATCTTCAGCGCGTCCTCGAGCATCGCCGGCAGCAGCCGGGCGGAGGGCTCGGAGCACAGGATAGGCCCTTCGAAGCCGGCCGCCAGCAGGTAGGGAATGCGGCCCACATGGTCAATGTGCACATGGGTGACCACCAGCGCCCGGATATGCTCGATGGGGAACTCAATGGCCAGCTCACTGGCCGAGGCCCGCCCCTGGCTGTCCGAACCCTGAAACAGGCCGCAGTCCATCAGAATGCCGTTAGGGCCCAGTGTCAGCTCGTGACAGGAGCCGGTGACGCCGCTCACTGCGCCATGGTGTGTGATCGTAAATGCCATAAAAGTCCTTTTAAGCGGCCCTCCCAGAGTGCGCTGGAACGCTCAATTACCCCGTCGCCTGGACCATAACCGCCTTCAGCACATCACAGGTTTTCTCAATTTCGGAATCAGTCAGGGTGGGGTGGCAGAGGAACATCAGGCTGGTGCTGCCCAGCTCGCGGGCAACAGGAAGGAAGGCATTCTCGTTATCTTCTGTAGGAGCGAGCCCCGCTCGCGATTGAACCCCCGCAAGCGATCCGGGCCCAAGCCCGGCATCCCGGAAGTTCTTCTCCAGGTAAACCTCAGAGCAGGAACCGGACATGCAGGGCACGCCACGCTCCATGATCGCGTGCTGGATGGCATCGCGATCCCAGCCGGGGGCGAGCTGGTCCGGCTCCACGAACACATAACACTTGTAGCCGGCATGCTCGATGTCCGCCGGCACCTCCGGCGCACGCAGGCCGGGGCACTCGCGGGCGGTGCACCAGATCGCCTCACAGTTGGCCAAGCGCTGCTCCTGCCACCGGGGCATGCGCTGGAGTTGGATGCGGCCGATCACCGCCTGCATCTCCATCATGCGCCAGTTGCTGCCGAAGCTCTCATGGAGCCAGCGGAACCCGGGTGGGTGCTCGCGGTTGTAGACCGCGTCGTAACTCTTGCCGTGGTCCTTGAAGCTCCACATGCGGGCCCAGAGTTCGGAATCACTGGTAGTGACCATGCCACCCTCGCCACCAGTGGTCATGATCTTGTCCTGACAGAACGACCAGCAGCCCACATCCCCCAGGCTGCCCACGGCACGCCCTTTGTAGCGGGCCCCGTGGGCCTGGGCGCAGTCCTCGATCACAGAGAACCCGTGTTCCCGGGCCAGGGCATTGATGCCGTCCATGTCACAGGGCCAGCCCGCGAGGTGCACGCAGATGACGGCGCGGGTGCGCTCCGTGATGCAGGGGCGGATGGTCTCCGGCGTGATCACCTGCGAATCCCGGTCCACGTCCGCAAACACCGGCGTGGCACCAGCGGTGACGATGCAGGACGCCGAAGCGATGAAGGACCGCGAGGTCACGATTACCTCATCCCCCTCACCAATCCCCAGCCCCTTCAGCGCCAGATCCAGCGCCAGAGTGCCGTTGGCCACCGCCACCGCGTATTCGGTCTCGGCAAAGGCCGCGAACTCCCGCTCAAAGGCACGGCACTCCCCGCCCGTCCAGTAATTCACCCGGTTGGACAGCAGCACCTGCTGCACCGCATCGGCTTCTTCCTGGGTGAAGGAGGGCCAGGGAGAGAAAGGACCGTTCAGCATCGGTTAAAACATTCCATCATCAAATTCGAATTCAACACCGTAGGAGCGAGCCTCGCTCGCGATAAGATCCGGAATACAAAAGATCGCGAGCAAGGCTCGCTCCTACATGGGCGGGATATCGCTAGCTCTGAGGGAGTCAGCCTACCAGCGGAATGAATTCCTCTGAATCCATCGGACTGTAATTGGTTGGCAGGTGGCCTGACATCTGTACCAGAACCCGCTGGTTGTGGGGCACTGGCGCGGGGTTTACTCGTGCTACTTCCGCTCTGAGGTCGTTCGATGCTTCAGAAACCGCGTTCATCAGATCGTGGACCAGGTACCGCGGTGCCCAACCCAGCATGTGGTAGTCATCCGCCGTCTGGAGCTGTAGCGCGATGCCTGTTGCCGGATTATTCAACTCGATAGCAACCCGCAGAGAATCGCCAGCCTGGAGCTCATTGATGTGCGCTCTTGCACTTTCACTGACATGCCGCCAGCCATGGAGGAAAAACCGGCAGTCAAAGCCTCCGTCTACGCGTTTCTGGATCTGGGGGAATACCTCCAGATTATCGGTCTGCCGGCGACCTCCACCAACTGCCAGAATATCGTAGGAGCCAGCATCCACATCAAGACCGAGGCGGTGGACAATGTCCGCATAGTCACGACGATTGGGGCTGGGGACCCGGTTGCGGAACAACGTGAACAACTCGGCTGAATGGTAATCCTTTTTCAGCTCAGGAAAGGAATCCAAAGGTTCAAAGCCGGCTTTCTGCCTTGCTACTTCTGCACCGTGGGTGTAACGAAAGCGATAATCACGCTCGTTCTCCGCAATATCCAGGCGGCCAATGGGGAACCACAACCGACTCGCCGGCTGCGCTTCGGGTCCACTGTATTGATCCTGCCATGCAAGAAAGAGTGTTTGCGTCATCTCAGGCTCGTTAAACGAGTGTAAGTGTAGTTTAGCAGCTCTCTGGCAAACCAGCGGTGTTCTTCTGATATGGCGGCCTGGGGCACTGCGTCAACAATTCGTTCGATCTCTGGGACTGGGATTTTGTGGAGCCTTTCCAGCCAAGGATCCAAGTATTGAGGCCATCTCCGGGCTGCCAATTCTACCAGAGTAAGAGGATTTTCGCCTTTACGGGTATCAACACGGCGGAAAACGCCGCCCGTTCCACGGTTCGCATACCATTTTGCGCGGTCCAGATTCCTGTCATCCTGCCATTGACAGAGTTTCTGTGTGGGCTGTTCGCGCCCGAGCGAAGATGCATGGTCAAACGTCGGCGCCAGCCAGTGAATGGTTTGACTCTGAACTGACGTTCTCCGGAACAATGCCCAGTTTTCATGATGGCGGTCAGTGTTGAGCACGAGCGCATCAAGTACCACAAAGCCTGCTATCCCGCTGAATGCCTCTTCCAGCCGCTGCTCATTCTCACCTATGCCGTAGCGAATCGCCCTGAAAATGTTATCGAGCGTGTGCTGCACCTGCCCGAAACGCCGGTCGGGGTCATATTCCGGAATTGCCCCGGCCAGCAATTCATTACCATGAACCAGTTCGATGGCATGGTCATCTAACTCCGAGAACATCCGACAAAGACTCCCCCACTGCCCATTGAAACGCGCCAATTCGACTTCGGCGTGCGGTACTCCGAGCATTCGAGCAAGCTCAGCCGCAATCTTTTCGGCCCAGTGCTCGCCGGTGGCCTCTCCTTCGTTCTCCCGACTGTACTTGAAAAGCCATGGGAGCTGACTTGTTCCGGGGCGCTCAAGCCAGAACTTGTCCTTGCTCCCCATGGGCTCATCATCCAGTGCCCAGTCAGCGTCAATTTCAATGATCGGGAATGTGCTTTCCATAGCGTGACAGGTCAGCCGCTTATCGAGCGCATTTCAGTTCACGACTCATTTGATTTAAGTACCGGGAAAGGGGGCCGTAATCGAGATTGGTCCGAATAACCTGAGTCTCCTCGGGAAACTCAAAGATTATGGTGTTGCGCTTCAAAGGCCACCAATGGGTGTCCACCTGCATGCTGACCAGATTGTTCATGGGGGTCCGGTATTCGTTTTCCAGTTTCAGCTCAATAAAGCCATTGCCAGTGACAAGAACCGGTTCTGTTCTGCGTAGCACTTTGGAGAGAAAATCTGGTGCGTCACTGATGATCTCCAATCCCAGAAAAACCAGTACAGCCTTCATGACGCCGCTGAGATTGAACTGAATCTCAAAGAAGTAAATAGCCAGAACGAATAGAATTGGCAGGCAAAGCCTGACGAATCGAAACCAATCCGCCAGACCTACCTTCAATGCCAGGCTGGAGATCAGAACCCGGTCAGCTCTGGAACTTTTTTCCTGCACGTCGATTGATCTCCTGCTGAATGGTCTGCCTAGCGCTTTCGTTGTTCCAGAAGAAACCCCAGATGAGTACTGTTGAGGCCAGCGTTATCGGAGTTCTTCCCCCTTCGTCGGGAAGGGACTTGACCTTTGCAATCATCTCTTTCGCTGACATCGCGCTGAATGAGTAGCCAAAAAAATTGCCAAACGAGGCGATGGTATCGAAGAGCTCCTGATACTCAAATAACTCCTGAGTGGGCAGTGACCACACACTCCAGAGAGGTTGCACGAGTGGTGTTGCGACCTTGGATCTCAATTTTGCGTGCAACGGGCCAGGCAGTGTCGTCAAACGCTTAAGAATCTGCCGCTGTTCCATCCGGGGAACGTGGTGATAAAGAATCACATCGGATAAAAGGCCGACGAGCTTTCTATCCGGTAAATCCTTGAACCGTTGTTTTTCCAGATTCAGGATCTGACAGAGATACGCAACTTTAGCGGTATCCTTCTCCGGCATTCTGTATTCGAGTCCGCTCGACATAAATCCTCCATGATTGGTACAGGTTGCTTAGCCCGGATTTCTCATGAGCGCCCGAACGCGCGTTTATTGGCAGCGTAGCCAGCGCCAGGATGACCCACAACAACTTTCTCTGGTCAGATTCTGATCACTGAGCCGGTTCTGGAGACACTGCCCCCTTTCCCCCATTGGTTCGGGCCGGGGGCGCCCGTTGTGTCTATGTCGGAACAAGGCGGCCAACGAGCTGGCTGAGTTCATCCTTCCAGGGGTAATGCTCGCTGATCATCAGCCGGATCCGGCGGGTGTTGCGGATCACCACCGCTGCCACCTTGATCAGCTTCAGCCGCAGGTTGTGGATGCTCATGCGCTCGAAGCCGGTGTTTTTCAGATACCGGCGCAGGCGCTCGAACAGCGTGTAG
>NZ_VYJH01000012.1:0-113171 GCF_008709855.1 Halospina sp. K52047b
ATAGGGGAGACGTTACACGGTGAGGTAACCACCATCCACGTTCAGGCAGGTGCCCGTGGTGTAGCTGGCCGCATCCGAGACCAGGTAAAGCACCGCCCCGGCCATTTCGCTCGGCTCCGCAATCCGCTTCTGCGGGATATGCGCCAGTGCCTGCTGCTTGATGGAATCGTTGGTGGTCAGGGCACTGGCGAACTTCGTATCCGTCAGCCCCGGAAGCAGCGCGTTCACACGCACGCCCTTGGTTCCCAGCTCGGTGGCGAACGACTTGGTCATCTGGATCACCGCCGCCTTCGAGATGGAATAGATCCCCTGGTAATGCCCCGGGATCACCCCGTTCACCGACGCCACGTTCACAATGGAACCACCGCCATGCTTCTTCATCAGGTTCACACCCGCGCTGGTCATGAAGAAGTAACCCCGGATGTTCACATCCACCGTCTTGTTGAAGGCCGCCTCATCCGTGTCCTCAATGGGACCGAAGTACGGGTTCGCCGCCGCATTGTTCACCAGGATATCCAGCCGCCCGTAACGCCCTTCAATATCCGCGAAGATGGCCTCAATCTGCTCCATCTCCCCGATATGGCACGCAATGGCCTCAGCCTTGCCACCCTCGTCACGGATCGCCTGCGCCACCGCCTCACAGCCATCAATCTTGCGGCTGGACACAATCACCTGCGCCCCCTGCTTCGCCAGCAGCTTGGCAATTTCCTCGCCGATACCACGGCTGGCACCGGTTACCAGGGCAATGCGGCCCGTCAGGTCAAACAGATCACTCATTTTCCAATTCCTTGTTTTCCAGTTTTCATTCGTTGCGTCATCGTTATGGCCGGTCGAGTGGGAGCGGGGACGGCCAATCGGGAAGCTCTGGAGCCATGGATGGCGGAAGAGCAGCCTACAGGGATGTACTTGTGGCGTTTCCCGATTGGCCGTCCCCGCTCCCACTCCTGCAACACATTCGCAGTCCTGAGATCACGATTCTCATCGATAGGTGACCAACTTCGGGTCTTCCCCTTCGAGATGCCCAAAACTGTTAAAAACAGCCAGCGACCGCCGATCCCCACTGAACAGCACCCGCGACACACTCGCATTCGCCAGCACCTCATTCAGCCGGAACGCCCGCATGTCATCCAGATCCAATAGCGACTGGGCCACCACACTGATCGGCCCACCCGAGGTCACCACGAACACATGCTTCGCATCCCCGGCATCCCGGATCACCTCATCAAGCCCCTGCAGCACACGCTCCCTGAACGCCCGCCAGGACTCCGGATAATCCCCCTCGTTCTCGCCCCCGATCCAGCGCCGGATCGCCTCACTGAACGCATGCTGGAACGCCTTCCGCGGATCCGCCTCTTTCGCCAGCTGCCGGGCCATCTCCTCCGGGTTTCCCCACCCCGGCCGGTACGCCTCCAGCACCGACCGATGGTCAAACTCATTCAGCCCCGGGTGCACCGCCGCCTCCGGCAGCCCATCCCCGAAGCCTTCCGCCATCGCCTCTATGGTCTCGCGATGACGGCGCAACTCACCGCCGAACAGCCGTTCGGGCTGGGTATGCCGGCCAATCCAGCGCCCCAGAACCCGACCCTGCTCCCAGCCACGCTGCGAAAGCCGGTCGTAATCCGACGCACCGAAACTCGCCTGCCCATGACGGATCAGGTGGAGTGTTGCCATCGATCCGCTCCTACAGGCTGCTCTTCTCGATCAACCGCTTGCAGCGCTGCTCCAGGTAATTCGCTGCCTGGCCGAAGCCCGCAAAGCGCTTGTCCTGGGTCTGACCGTGGTAGTAGCGGTAATAGATCTGCTGCACGATGCCCGCCAGGCGGAACAGCCCGTAGACCTCATAGAAGTCGAAGTTGTCCGCATGGAAGCCGGAGCGCTCCATGTAATAGGCCACCACCTCTTCCCGGCTCATCATGCCCGGCCGGTGCGTGGGCTGGCGCCTCAGCATCTGGAAGAACTGGTCGTCGTCCGCCTGCACCCAGTAGGCCAGGCTGTTGCCCAGATCCATCAGCGGATCGCCAAGCGTCGCCATTTCCCAGTCCAGAATGCCGATCACCTCAAAGGGGTTCTCCGGGTTCAGCACGACGTTGTCGAAGCGGAAATCGTTATGGATAACGCAGGTGGCCACATCCTCCGGCATCTTCTCCTGCAACCAGGTCATGACCGGCTCGAAGTCGCTCACATCGTCGGTACGGGCCTTGCGGAAGCGATCACTCCAGCCGTCAATCTGGCGCTTCACATAGCCTGCCCCCTTGCCGATCTGATCCAGACCCGCGGCCTGATAATCCACCCGGTGCAGGTCCACCAGCTTGTCGACCACGTTGCCGCACAGCTTGCGGGTGTCCTGCTCACTGAGCTCGAAACCCTCGGGAAAATCCTGACGCAGGATGACGCCCTTGAGGCGTTCCATCACGTAGAACTCGTCACCGAGCACGTCATGGTCATCGCAGATAGCGATGATATCCGGAACATAGGGGTAGACCGGCTTGAGTGCACGCATGATGCGCGCCTCGCGCAGCATGTCGTGGGCCGATTTGGCCTTGTGACCGAACGGAGGGCGGCGCAGGACGAAGGAGCGCTCGCCGTAGTCGATCTGGTAGGTCAGGTTTGAAGCGCCGCCCGGGTACTGGCGGATCACAGGCTCGCCTTCCAGCTCAGGCAGCTGCTGCTTCATAAAGCGATCCACCGCGGCCGGGTCCAGCGCTTCGCCCTCGCGGGTTTCCGTTGGCTGATCAATCAGGGTCATGGTCGCCTCGCTCAGTTCTTCTGCATCTTTTTCATCCAGCGCTTGCTTTCCATCCCGAGCAGGAAGTCAAAAGCCTTCGGGCTGGCGCGCTTGATGTACCACAGGCGGCGTTCGGTCTTATGCGGCAGTACCCAGAAGCTGCCCTTGCGCACCGCGCGGGCGATGTCTTCCGCCACGTCGTCCGCGGTCACACTGGAACGCTGCATCAGCTTGTTCACGTTGTTCTGGATGCCCGGAATGCTGGAGCGCATGCTCGAGGTCAGGTTTGTCTGGAAAAACGCCGGGCAGACCACACAGACGTTCACGCCGGTGTCGAGGAACTCATGGTTCATGGTCTCGGAAAGCGCGATGACGCCGGCCTTGGAGACGTTGTAGCTGCACATCAGCGGTGCCAGCATCAGCCCCGCCATGGAGGCAATGTTGACGATGGTGCCACTGCCCTGCTCTTTGAGGAGCGGCGTGAACACCTTGCAGCCCCGGACCACACCCATGACGTTGATGTCCAGGATCCACTCCCAGTCCGAGATGGTGGTGTCCTCGATGGAGCCTGCAGAGGCTACACCCGCGTTGTTGACGACCACGTCCACGCCACCCCAGCGCTCCACCAGGGCGTCCTTTGCCTTTTCAAGACTGTTGAGCCGGCGTACGTCGCATTCGAGGAAAAGTCCCTCGCCGCCGGCCTCGTTAATGGCACTTTCGGTTTCCACACCCTGTTCCGGCGTGATGTCGCCAATGCAAACCCGTGCGCCCTGGCGGGCGTAGTTCAGTGCCAGTGCCCGGCCGAGGCCACTGGCCCCGCCGGTGATGAATACCCGTTGGCTCATGCGTTGTCTTCCTTTGTTATCGGTATTTGGCCAGCTCAAGCCTTGCCACCATGGCCCGGTGCACCTCATCCGGCCCATCCGCCAGCCGCAGTGACCGCGCCGCGCCGTACATGGCGGCCAGCTCGTGGTCGTCACTGACGCCACCGCCACCGTGCATCTGGATGGCCTGGTCCACAATGGTACACAGCATCTCCGGAACCACGGCCTTGATCTGTGACACTTCGCTCAGTGCGCCGCCGACACCCTTGGTATCCAGCAGCCAGGCGGTCTTGAGCGTCAGCAGCCGCGCCTGTTCGATGTTCATGCGTGCCCGGGCGATGATGTCCGGATTACCGCCGAGCTTCGACAGCGGCTTACCGAAGGCTTCACGCGAGTTGGCCCGGCGGATCATCTTCTCCAGTGCCCGCTCAGCGGCACCGATGGCCCGCATGCAGTGGTGCACGCGGCCCGGCCCGAGCCGCCCCTGGGCAATCTCGAAACCGGCCCCCGGTGCCTTGATGATGGCACTCTTCGGCAGCCGGACGTTGTCGAAGCTCACTTCGCCGTGACCATGAGGGGCATCCTCATCCCCGAACACCTTCAGCATCCGCTCTACCTTTACACCGGGTGTGTCCTTCGGGACCACCACCATGGAATGGCGCTGGTGACGGTTGGCGTCCGGATCGGTCAGGCCCATGAAGATCAGCACCTGGCAGTTCGGGTGGCCGATACCCGTGCTCCACCACTTGCGCCCGTTCAGCACCACTTCATCGCCCTCGATGGTCGCGGTCGCCTCCATGTTGGTCGCATCCGAGGAGGCGACATCCGGCTCCGTCATGCAGAACGCCGAACGGATCTCGCCCGCCAGAAGCGGCTTGAGCCACCGCTCCTGCTGTTCCTCAGAGCCGTAGTAGTAGAGCACCTCCATGTTGCCGGTATCCGGCGCGTTGCAGTTGAAGACCTCCGGCGCTATGAAGCTGCGCCCGGTCTGCTCCGCGATCACCGCGTAATCGGCGTTGCTCAGCCCGGCGCCCAGGTCACTCTTGGGCAGGAACATGTTCCACAGCCCCTGGGCCTTCGCCTTGGCCTTGAGCTCTTCGATCACCGGCAGCACCACCCAGGGGTTGTCCAGGCTGTGCAGTTCGCGGAAATAATCCGCCTCGATGGGTTCAATCTCGTCTTTCATGAACTGACAGACCCGGTTGTAGAAATCCTGGCCTTTTTCTGAGAGCTCAAAGTCCATGGGGGACCTCCGGCTGCTTTCACAGGTGTCTGAGGGGGTGCTTCGGGGAGGCTTCTGCGGGAAGCTCTGGAGCCATGGATGGCGGAAGAGCAGCCTACATGGGTTTGCGCGCTCAAGCGCAAACGGGTTTACACGGAGGTAAACCCTGGACTTTTCAGCGGAGCAGGACAGCGCAGCTGAAAAGTACTCGTGGCGTTTCCCGCAGAAGCCTCCCCGAAGCACCCCTGCGCGATTGATACTGAAAGTGTAGAAACCTGTACCGGATAAGGCTACTGAATTATCCTCATTGCATGTTATGCAGAATACTAATGCAGAGAGACACCCATCATGATCCCCGGTAACCGCCTAGACCTGAACCTCCTCACCGTGTTCATCACCATTTACCGCGAAGGCAGTCTCACCCGCGCCAGCGAGATCCTGCACCTCACCCAGCCCGCCGTCAGCCACTCCCTGGCACGGCTGCGCGAGCAGTTCGACGATGCCCTTTTCCGCCGCCAGGGCAACCGCATGGTGCCCACGCCCCTCGCCCAGCGCCTGGCCAGTTCCGTGCACCCGGCCCTGAGTGAGATTCACTCCGCCCTGAACGCCTTCCATGAATTCACCCCCGAGCAGCAGCCCAGGGTATTCAACATCGCGCTCAGGGATGTGCTCGAGGCGACCTTTCTGCCGCCGCTGATGCAGGAGATGACGCAGTATCCGGGGATCGAGGTGGTCAGCCAACGGGTGCCCCGACGGGAGATGGAGCAGCAGCTGGCGGCGGGCAAGCTGGATTTCGCGGTGGATGTCCTGCTGCCGGTGAGCGACCAGACCGCCCATGAACGCCTGCATGAGGACCGGCTGGTGGTGGTGGCGCGGCGGGGTTCGGCCATCGCCCGGCAGGGCATGACCCTCGAGCGTTACCTGGCCGCCGGCCATGTGCTGGTCTCATCCCGGGCCGAGGGTCAGGGGCTGGAGGACTTCGCACTCAGTGCACGCGGGCATCGGCGCCGGATCGCACTACGCTGCCAGCATTATTTCGCAGCCTGCCGGGTGGCAGCTGAGACGGACCTGCTGGTGACCATGCCCGAGGCCTATGCGGACATCATCGGCCAGTACCTGGATGTCGCGCTTCTGGAGCCACCCGAAGGCATGCCGGAGGTGGATGTGCACCTCTACTGGCACCGCCAGCACGAACGTGAACCGGCTCTCAATTGGTTCCGGGAACGGCTCCACGCCCTGAAAACGCCCGGGGGATCAGGCGACCAGGGCCAGACCACCGAAGAGCAGACCTCCGGCCACCAGGGTACTCAGGAGAACCACTGAAAAGCCCCAGAGCAGGACCCTGGCTTCACTGATGTGCGGCAGGGTGGCCCGGGCACTGCGGTAGAACGCCACCGTTCCCAGTACCGGCCCGCCCAGGCCCATGAACAGCAGCCCGATCCCGAAACCGGCAAAGGTCCAGATGGCGATCAGGCGAGCGCGCTCGAACACACGCTCCTTCTCACCCATCCGGTCGAGGAAGAATCCGGCGCCCGCCCACATGAGTGCGAAGGTCAGGCCAACCAGAGCCAGTCCGATAACGAAGATAATCACGCGATAGAACACTAATGGTCACTCGGAATATAAGGGGACGGCAGCGTCTCGAACCCCGGTCTGGCCAGCAGATAGCCCTGGAAATAGCGGATCCCCATGCCACGGCACCACTGATACTCGGCCTCAGTCTCGACGCCTTCGGCAATGGTTGCAATACCGAGACGGTCATTCGTCAGCAGGACTCCCTCGATCACCGCCTGTTTGCGTGGATACTGCTCCACATCCCGGATGAGCGACATGTCCAGCTTCAGGTACTCCGGGGTGGTGTCCGTCAGCAGGTTCATCCGGGAATAACCGGCCCCGTAGTCATCCAGGGCAATGTCAAACCCCATCTCTTCATAGGCATCGATGATGCTGATCAGATGATCGGTATCCGCAAGGTTCTCCACTTCCGTGAACTCGAAAACCAGTCGGCTGGTGTCGAAATCATACCTGTTCGCCGCCGCCAGCGTCGTCTGGATGCAGGTCTCCGCCCGGTACACCGCGTTGGGCATGAAATTGATACACAGCTTGGACGTCATGCCCAGCTCCGATGCCAGTTTCACCGCCTTGACCCGGCACGCCTGGTCAAACCGGTACATATTCTTGCGTGTCACCCGCCCGAGAACCTCCCCGGCCCCCTCGCCATTGAGGCCGCGTACCAGCGCCTCGTGGGCCAGAATCCCGCCGGTGTCCGCATCCACAATTGGCTGGAATGCGAAGGAAAAATCAAAGTCCAGGCCAGCACCGCAGGCACAGTGCTCGCAGTGCGACTGGTCAAACAGCTCCTCTTCTTCCATACCCCTTCCCAAAAAAACGCTTCAGACGGTGAAACCGGTATTTACACGGGTTCCTGCTCTGATTTCAGTATAGAACTTGCCACAGATACAAGAGCGCCTACAGTAAAAAATGTCACCCGGCGTCAAATCAGGATCTGACCATGGCCACCTCAAGCAAGCCCACACGCATCGCCGTCACCCCTGGCGACGGTATCGGGCCCGATGTAATCCAGCAGTCCCTGCGTGCTCTGGACCATCTCAGGCAACAATACGATCTCCTGCTCGAATGGGATGTCTTCGAGTGGCCCTCGACAGAGTGGCACCGCCGCAACGGCGACATGATGCCGGCGGACGCCATGACCAGACTGGCCGGCTATGACGCCATTCTCCTGGGGGCTCTGGGTGACCCGGGACCCAGCCGGGACCCTCACCGCTATGTCCTCTCCGACAGTGTCTCTCTCAGCCCGCTGCTGCAGATGCGCAAGGGCTTTGACCAGTGGGTCTGCGAGCGCCCGGCGCACCAGCTCAAGGGCGCCCGGCAGTACCTGGCCGACCCGCGCGCAGCGGATACGGACATGCTGGTCATCCGCGAGAACAGTGAAGGTGAGTACGTCGGCCAGGGTGGACGGCTGCGCCAGGGCCAGCCCGGCGAAATCGCTACCCAGACGGAAATTTTCACCCGCTTCGCCACCGAAAGGATCATCCGCTTTGGCTTTGAACGGGCCCGCAAGCGTGCCGGTGAACGCCATGAAACCGGTAAACCCCGGACCTTCGGGAATCCTGATGGGGAACAGCTGGAAAGCCAGGTCTGTCTGATCACCAAGCGCAACGCCCTGCGCCATTGGGGGGATATGTACACCGAGGTCTTCGCGGAGGTCGCCAAGGACTACCCGGATGTGGCCACCCACCACGAACTGGTGGACGCCGCCTGCATGAAGTTCGTTCAGGCCCCCTGGGCCTTCGACGTCGTGGTTGCCAGCAACCTCCAGGGCGACATCCTGACGGATCTTGCGGCGGTCATCTCCGGGGGGTTGGGCGTGGCGCCTTCATGCAACCTCAACCCGGACGACCGCAGCCAGCCCTCCATGTTCGAGCCCACTCACGGCAGCGCCCCGGATATCGCGGGCCAGAACAGAGCTGACCCGACCGCCATGCTGTTCACAACAGCGCGCATGCTCGACTGGCTGGGAGAGGAGCGGCCGGAACTGGCACGTGCTGGCCACGCACTGTACAGCGCCGTGGCCGCCGACCTGGCGGAACACGGACACGAAGAGCGCACCACTGATGCTGTAGGCGACGCGATCCTGGCACGACTGGGCGGTCAGTGACCGCCCGGAACCTCATCGGTTGGGGACGTACCCGGATGCCTTATCAACCACGTTGAAAAAGTCGCGCCCCGCCACCCAGTTGTCGAGGTTATCGAAGAACTGCTCGGTCAGCGCTTTCTTCCAGCCGATGAAATCACCCGCCATGTGGGCGGTCATGGTCACATTCTCCATGGCCCAGAGCGGGTGATCGGAGGGCAGCGGCTCCTCCTCGAACACATCCAGCCCCGCGCCGGCGATTTCGCCGCTCTGCAGTGCCTCCACCAGTGCCTGGGTATCCACGATGGGCCCGCGACCGATGTTGATCAGCCGGGCCGTCGGCTTCATGGCCTGGAAGGCTTTCGCATCAAACAGTTTCTCCGTTGCCGGCGTCAGCGGCGCGGCAATCACCACGTAATCGGCCAGACCGAGCTGCTCGGGGATCGCGGCATTGTCGTGGACGGCCTCGAAATCGGGGTCATCACTGCGGGCCCGGCGGGCCACACCGTGCGCCTCCATGCCCACGGCCGTCACCAGGCGCCCGATCTGGCGCCCGATTGAGCCCGCCCCCACGACCAGAACACGCGACCCCTGAGCCCGCTCGGTGTCCCGGTGCTGCCATTGGTGGGCCATCTGCAGCCGGATCGAGTGCGGAAAGTCCTTGGCGAACATCAGGATGGTGCAGAGCACGTATTCGGCAATGCTGCGGTCAAAGATGCCCTGGGCATTGGTAACGGTGACCCCACTGTTGACCAGCTCCGGAAACATCAGCGCATCCACCCCGGCACTGGTTGCATGGATCCACTCCAGGCTCTCCGCCGAGGGCCAGGCCTCGCGCAGGGCATCGGTGCGGAAATCGGTCACCATCATGATGCGGGTACCCGGCAGTGTCTGTCGCAGGGTACCGGCATCCCAGGCAAAACGGACCTCGGCCCGTTCGAACAGTGGGTCCAGCCCCGGCGGACGCTCCTCGTCCGGCGCTGTAAGGACGGTGATCACGGGGCGTGTCTCGGTGCTGGCCATGGTGCTCTCCTGCTGATTGGCGTCCTCTCAGGGTAGAGCCTCAATCCACGTAATGCCATGCTCAGGGTGCGCCACACCAGAGTCTCGCTTTACGGGATTACCCTTACCTGTTCTTGCTTTCCACCCCTATCTTGGCCATTGTGGTTGATGTCCGATTGTTTGAACTCATTGATGTATGGGAGAGCGGTTAATGGCTACGTCGGCAGGCAAGGCAGTACCCGAGAGCGCGCCCAAGCGTAAGCTGACCTATCGCAAGACCAAGGCCCGCTGGCATCCCTCGATGCAGGCGATACCGGTGCCGGGCATCCGCCGCATGGTCAACATGGCCGCGGAAATGGATGATGTCATCCATCTGTCCATCGGCCAGCCGGACCTGCCTACCCCCAAGCACGTAACCGACGCTATGGTGGATTCCATCCAGGCGGGCCAGACCGGCTATACCATGGACGCCGGCCTGCCGGAACTGCTGGTGGCGCTGCGTGACTATTACGGAAACCGTTACGGCCGCAAGCTCTCCACCGAGAACATCCTGGTGACCAGCGGAGCAACCGAGGCCATGTACCTGGCGCTCTCAGCCACCGCCGCGCCCGGGCGCCAGTTCCTGGTGGTGGATCCATCATTTCTGCTGTACGCACCGCTCATCCGAATGAACGGTGGCGAGGTGAAGTTCATCCCCACGCGTCCTGAAAACGGCCATCAGCTCGATCCGGACGACATCATCAAGAACATCAGCATGCGTACCTTCGCGGTGGTGCTGAACTCTCCGAACAATCCGACAGGGGCGGTCTACCCCAAGTCCACCATTGAACGGATCGTCGAGGAATGCGCCTTCCGGGGCATCCAGGTCTTCAGTGACGAGGTCTACGACCACCTTGTGCTGGACGACGAGGAGTATTCCAGCGTACTCAGCTGCGGGACGGATCTGGACCACCTGATGTGCATCTCCAGCTTCTCGAAGACCTACAGTATGGCGGGGCTGCGTGTGGGCTGGATCATCTCCAGCCAGGGTGCGATCAAGAAACTGAGGCGCTACCATATGTTCACCACATCGGTGGCGAACACACCAGCCCAGTTCGCCGGCGTGGCAGCCCTGGAGGGCGACCAGCAGAGCGTGCGGGACATGATCGAGATCTACCGCGAGCGGCGGGACCTGATCGTCGATCTGGTGAACCAGACACCGTATCTGACCGGCTATAAGCCCAATGGCGGTTTCTTCATCTTCCCGGACCTGCCGGATCATGTGGACGCCTCGGACCTGTGTCTGCGTATGCTCAAGGAGACCGGTGTCTGCGCGGTTCCCGGCGACGCCTTCGGGGAACACTGCACCAACTCGATCCGGTTCTCGTTCTCCACCACGAGCGAGCGGATCCAGGAAGCCTTTGAGCGCATCATCCCCTGGATGAAGAAACAGAACCTGTGACAGAGATAAGGACTCCGATGAAACGGATTGCCAGAACCGCCCTTCTGGTGCTGCTGCCGGCCTTCGCCGGTGGCTGCGCCAGCTTCTCCCCCTACAGCGTGGATGAGTCCACCGTAGAGAAACACATCAGTGAACGGATCACGGATTTTTCCCGGGATCTCAGCGACCGCGGCCTCCCCGTCACACTGGAACTGACCAGCGCCGATGTGGCCATTGGCCCGGAAGATCGGGATGTGGCAGTGGTCGATTTCGGTGGGCGCGCCGTTCTCCAGGCGCCGAGGATTCCCATTGACCTGAATTTCAGCGTCGAGGGCACGCCGGTCTATGAGGCGGAGGAAAAGGCCATTTACATCCGCAATCTCAAGGTGCTGTCCACCCATGTGGAAGCCGCCGGCAGCGCGTTTGATCTCTCCCCGGTGACCGGGACCCTGTCAGACATTGCCGCGCAGTTCCTTAACGAACGCCCGGTCTACCGGCTGGATGAGGCGGACACTGGCGCCCGGCTCTTCGGTATGATGAACCTGCGTATCGACGTCCAGCCCGGCCGACTGGTTCTGGTGCCCGCCGGCTCCGGGGATGACGTGCAGCGTTCAATCCGGTAGCTGACGCTTCACCAGCCAGGCGAAATACGCGCCCTGCTGTTGTCAGCGGTAGAACACCGCCAGCCAGACCGTCACAGTCTCCGGGTCAGTCCAGCTGACCCGGTGCCTTGAATGGGCGGGGATCGTCAGGTGGTCGCCTTTCTTCAGGTGGATCTCCGGGCCCTGCTCAAACAGCACAGTTCCCGCGCCCTCCAACACCAGGACCCATTCGTGTTCGTCCTGATCGTACCAGCCGTAGTCTGGTGAGGTATGGCCTCTTGAGACGATCCGCTCGATACGGACGTGGCTCGCCTCAAGAATGGATTCAAATGCCTCGCCGTCGAGCGTCTGCGGAAGGGATGACAGCAGATTATCCATCAGGCGTCCACGAGATGCTGATTCAGCTTTTCCCGGATATCGTCGGGGATGGCCAATGCAGTTTCGGTCTCATAATCGAAATGGATCAGAACGGCAACGCCCCGGGCTACCTGAGTGTCACCCTGCCAGGCTTCCTGAACAACATGGAACGAGGAATTGCCGATTTTCCCGATGCCGGTACGGATCGTCACAGGCGTGCCCCAATAGCTCTGGGCTTTGAGATCAACCTCCAGCCGCGCAATGATCAGCGGCCAGTGCTCAAAATCCAGCGAGGAGTGGAAAATCCGGAAAACCGGCATCCGCGCCTGCTCGAACCATACCGGAAAGGCGGTGTTGCTGATGTGGCCCAGCGCATCGGTTTCGTTGAACCGGGGTTCGATTTCATGGTGGAACATCCAGAGTCTCCTTATGGCGGTTGAGCGTCAGAACGCTGACCAGCGTATAGGATTCACAATACCTGTCCACTACAGAAGCCGGGGATCTTACATGGCACGTATTTCAACACGTAAACAGCTGGCCGGTCTGGCAGCCTGGATTGCCCTCATGCTGGCGGTGGCGGTCCTTGGCGCCGTGGCGTCCGTCAACGCCAGCGGGTTCTATCAGTCATTGACCCAGCCCGCCTGGGCACCGCCGGCCGCCTGGTTCGGCCCGGCCTGGACCACGCTCTATACCCTGATGGCGGTCGCAGTCTGGCTCGTCTGGCGTCGCTCGGGTTTCCGCGGCGCGCCCGAGGCACTAACGCTTTTCCTGGTCCAACTGGTCCCCAATGCGCTCTGGAGCTGGCTGTTCTTTGTCTGGCATCTTGGAGCCTGGTCCTTCGCCACTGTTGTGCTGCTCTGGCTGATGATTCTGGCCACCCTGATCAGCTTCCTGCGCGCCCACCGACTGGCGGGCCTGATGCTGCTGCCCTACCTGCTCTGGGTCAGCCTGGCGGTGGCTCTGAACTACACCGTCTGGCAGCTCAACCCGGTGGCTCTGGGCTGACGTCCGTACCTCTACTAATTAGCTCCCTAAGCACTGCTTTCTTACCAGTGCTAGAATGGCCGTTTTGATCCGGAGACCCTTTGCATGCCACAGATGCAGCTGGCCATTCTGCTGGGGATGACCGTAGCCCTGGGCCCCCTGGCACTGGATGCCTACCTGCCCGCGTTTCCAACCATCGCACGGGAGTTCGGCACTGAGAATGCGGACGTGGGACTCACCCTGAGCGCCTACGTTGCGACTCTCGGGCTGGCCCAGCTGGTCGGCGGCCCTCTCTCAGATCGGTATGGCCGGCAGCGCATCCTGTTCAGTGGGTTGGCGTTATTCGCAGGCTCAGCCCTGATGGTTGCCCAGGCCGGCTCCCTGACGGAAATGCTCGCCTGGCGCGCCAGCCAGGGCGTCGGGGGCGCGCTCTGCGCCGTCTCCGTACCAGCACTGGTGCGGGACCAGGCGGAGGGCGCGGATTCAGCGAGGCTGTTCGGGCTCATTGGGCTCATCATGTTCATTGCGCCGGCGGCGGCGCCGTCCCTTGGAACCCTGCTTCTGACGCTCAGCGGCTGGCAAACCATCTTCGTCATGCTCGCGGGCTATGCAGCGCTGCTTGCACTGCTGCTGCACTTTGCGCTGTTCCGGCGGCTCACGCCCAGGCAACGCGATCGTACGCCCGTGCATACACTGGTCACCAACTACCTGCTGGTACTCAGGCATCCTGCCACCATGCGCTTCGTCGCGCTCCAGGCCCTGGCTTTCAGCGCTATGCTGGTGTTCATCACCAACGCCTCCTTCATCTACCAGGAATGGTTCGGCCTCTCCAACACTCTCTTTTCGGCGCTCTTCGCCGCCAACATAGGAGCCATGGCCGTCTTCAGCCTGGTCAATCGACGGCTGCTGCTGCACTTCCAGGGGGTCCTCCTGTTGCGGGTCTATGTGTTCATCCAGGCCACAGCTATCGCACTCCTGGTGGCCTGTGCCCTGGCCAGTGCCCCCTACTGGGCGGTGGCCGCCTGCATCATTGTGGCCACGGGCTGCATGGGAGCCCTGGTTCCCAACAACATGGCGAATGCACTGGAATTCTTCCCGCGGCTGGGCGGCACCGCCTCGGCAATGCTGGGCGCCTCCCAGTTCACCATTGCGGGTCTCATCAGTGCGGGTTCAGCCGCCATCAGCGGCGGCTCACTGGTGCCGATCGTGCTGGTCATGGCAGCCTGTTCAACGGGCTGTGTCCTGCTGGCAGCCAGGGCCCCGGCTGCGGTCAAACGCGCAAAGGAGATGGCGGTATGACGATCTGGGTGGATGCCGACGCCTGCCCCGTGCCCATACGGGAGATTCTCTACCGGGCGGTGAAGCGGACCGGCATGCGGCTGGTCCTGGTGGCCAATCAACCGATTCCTGCTCCTTCACTGCCCAGCATCGAACACATGCAGGTGCGCTCCGGCTATGACGAAGCGGATAATGAGATCGTGCGTCTTATCGAATCCGGCGACCTGTTGATCACCGCCGACATCCCGCTGGCTGCAGAGGCCATGGAGAAGGGCGCAACCGCCCTGAACCCCCGCGGCGAGCTCTACACCCGTGACAGCATCCGCAGCCGCCTGAACATGCGCGACTTCATGGACACCATGCGCGCCAGCGGCATCCAGAGCGGTGGCCCGCCCCCACTTGGTCAGCGTGAGAAGCAGGCCTTCGGCAACCAGCTGGACCGCTGGCTGCAACAACAGAAGACATAACCCTCAGAGGCTGTCCAGCCAACGCTGGAAAACATCCATGGCAAGGGGCTCCAGCTGCGGCAGGTACTGCACTGCATTCAGCGGAAAGCCCGGTACTCCATGAGCTCATCCACCACGCCCGGGTCAGCCAGAGTCGATGTATCGCCCAGATTGTCCGTCTCGTTGGAGGCGATCTTGCGCAGAATACGGCGCATGATCTTACCCGAGCGGGTCTTGGGCAGCCCCGGCGCCCACTGGATCACATCCGGCGTGGCAATGGGGCCGATCCGCTGGCGCACCCACTGCACCAGCTCATCACGCAGCGCATCCGTGGGTTCCTCCCCCTTCATGAGCGTGACGTAAACGTAGATCCCCTCACCCTTGACGTCATGCGGATACCCCACAACCGCCGCCTCGGCCACCTTGTCATGGGCCACCAGAGCACTCTCCACTTCCGCGGTACCCAGCCGGTGGCCGGAGACATTGAGCACGTCATCGACACGGCCGGTGATCCAGTAGTCGCCATCCTCGTCGCGCTTGGCGCCGTCACCGGTGAAGTAAACGCCGTCATAGGTGCTGAAGTAGGTCTTGATGAAGCGTTCATGGTCCCCGAAGATGGTGCGCATCTGGGCGGGCCAGCTGTCCTTGATGACCAGATTGCCGCCTGTGGCGCCCTCCAGTTCATTACCCTCGCTGTCGAAGAGCGCGGGCTGAACCCCGAAGAAGGGACGGGTGGCCGAACCGGGCTTGAGTTCCATCGCCCCGGGCAATGGCCCGATCATCACCCCACCGGTCTCGGTCTGCCACCAGGTGTCCACGATCGGTGCCTGCTCGTTACCGATCACCCGGTAGAACCATTCCCAGGCCTGGGGGTTGATGGGCTCACCGGCGGTTCCCAGCAGTCTCAGGCTGGCCCGGGAGGTTCCATCCATCACATGATCACCGCCCGCCATGAGCGCACGGATGCCCGTGGGGGCGGTATAGAGCGTCGCCACCTGGTGTTTGTCGACGATCCGCCCGAGACGGGATTCATCCGGGTAGGTGGGGATACCCTCATAAAGCAGGGTCGTGGCGCCGTTCGCCAGTGGGCCGTACAGCGTGTAACTGTGCCCGGTGATCCAGCCCACGTCGGCGGTGCACCAGAACACATCCCCCGGGCGGTAGTCGAACACGTACTCGTGGGTGATGCTGGTGTAGACCATGTAGCCCCCGGTGGTGTGGAGCACCCCCTTGGGGGCCCCGGTTGAACCGGAGGTGTAGAGCATGAACAGCGGATCCTCGGCGTTCATCTCCTCGGGCTCACACCAGGGCTCCGCCTCTTCCATAAGGCCGTTGAAATCCACATCACGGCTGTCATGCCACTGCATGGCCCCACCGGTATAACCCAGCACGACGACGCGTTCGACCACATTGGCCGCCGGCTCCTCCAGCGCCTGGTCCACATTGCTCTTGAGGGGAATGCGCCTGCCACCCCGAACGCCCTCGTCCGCGGTGATCACGAAGCGGGAGCCACCGTTGCCGATGCGTGCCGCGAGCGCCTCGGGAGAAAAACCCGCGAAAACCACCGAATGGATGGCGCCGATGCGGGCGCAGGCCAGCATGGCCACAGCGGTTTCCACGATCATGGGCATATAGAGGGTCACCACGTCCCCTTTTTTCACGCCCAGGCCTTTCAGGGCATTGGCAAAGCGGCAGGTCTTTTCGTGCAGTTCGCGGTAGCTCACATAACGGGAGACATCGGGCTCGTCCCCCTCGAAGATGATCGCCGCCTGATCGCCTTTGTCCGCCAGATGGCGGTCCAGGCAGTTGACCGAGGCGTTGAGGGTGCCGTCCTCAAACCAGCGGATACTGAGGTTATTGCGGTCAAAACTGGTGTTCTTGACTTTCGTGTAGGGGCGCATCCAGTCGATGCGCTTACCATGCCTGCCCCAGAAACCATCAGGATCCTCAATGGATTCCCGGTACATGGCTTCGTACTGCTCCCTGTTGATATGGGCGTTCTTCATGGAATCACTGATGGGATAGACACTGTCCGCAGCCATGGCGGTTCTCCTTCGGTGGGGGATACCATGACTGTATGACAGCTGAACGGCGCTTGCCACCAGCGCCGTTCAATCAGGCAACGCGCCGGCGGTTGCGGCGCTGTTTCATCCGGTAGAGTTTGCGTTCCTTCAGGGCATACCCGTTAAGGCCGGCCAGGTGCACACTGCGGATATAGCGGCGCCAGTTGATACGCCGCGCATCCACGGGAAAGAGGCGGCGGTCCTCATCCCCCATCCGCTGCGCCATCTCCAGCAGCCGGTCATTATGGAAGGTGTAGTCCGGGCAGGAATAGAAACCGAAAGTTGTAGCCAGTTTCATGGTCGTCTGGAAATGCTCTACCGTTTTCAGCTCGGCATCACGACCCAGCCACTGAAGCCCCCGGCGGACCGCATTGACCGGAATACCGGCACCCCAGCTGACGGTATTGAACAGGCGCCGGTTCACAGCCAGGAAAGGCAGCTTCGGTTTCTGGTAGAACAGGTGGTCATAGGCCTGATGGTTTTCCCTGGCTTCCGTCATGACATGGTTGATGAACTCATCCAGCCGCAGCGGGTTGGATGAGCCACTGCAGCACTGGTAGATGCGCTGCCGACCCGGCGATTGCAGCTGTTCCGCCAGCGAGAGGATGATGCCATTGGCCACGAGATCCGCCGGGATGACGTCGATCACGCCCCGCCGGCGCCCGGGGAAGAACATGACGTTGCCCCGGGCATAGGCCATGATGACGGCATCCGCCACCTTCACACCCTCGACCCAGCCGGGTACCGGTTCCTCCAGTGTGCTCTCAACAATCGAGGGGCGCAGAATGGTTACCGAGCCACCACGCAGGTTGCGGGCCAGGAGCTGCTCGCCGATCCACTTGGTCAGGGTATAGGTGTCGTTCCAACCAAGACGGTTGGCCTCCCGGATCCCGAGATTGACCAGTTCCTCCTGGAGTTTCTGCCCGCTGTAGCGGCTGCGCAGATCCGCAATACGATCCTGGAGGGTGACGATCAGATCCTCGACACGGCAGGTCCCGTCCGGGTCCCGGGTGATCCCCCGACCGGCGGGTGTGACCAGCTCCTCGTGGCGGTGGCCACGGTTGTAGCCGTTCACGTAGCAGGTGGAAACCTGCACCAGTGGTATGTCCCCGGCCTCCTGCACAAACTCGGTGACATTACGCAGGCTCAGCGCGTTGATCGCCAGGGCCTGGTCCAGCGGCTCACGGAAGTCCACGCTCGCAGCCACATTGATGACACCGTCGGTTTCCGCCGCCAGTTCCTGGAAGCGGGCGCGGGTCATGCCAAAGCAGGGTTCCGTAATCTCGCCGGTCACGCACTGGATCCGGCTGTCCAGAAAGGTATCCAGCCGCTCCGGCTCGTCCACACGCAGCCGGTCAAAGACGGAGGCGGTCGCCACTTCGTTTGCAAACCGTTCGCTGGCGGTGCCATGACGCCGATTGCCGCGTATCAGCAGCGTTATGCCACCGATGTCCGGCACCGCACGGATCAGTTTCTCCAGCACCACCTTGCCGACGAACCCCGTCACACCCGTGATCAGTACCCGTTTGCCCTGGAGTTCACCGAGCACACTGGACTCACTGGCTGCGGCATTGGCCTGTTCCGATTCCATGGTCACCTCCCTGAAAGTGAGTCTCGGGGTTGCGGTCAAGACCTGAGTGTAACATTGAGCAGGATCTGATCACCCCCTGAAACGTGATCGCTTTCCCGCAATCAGTAAAGGGATGGTTACCCCGGACCAGAGTCTTCCGTAGCCGGCTCTCCCGAGGCGTCCGCCCCGGCGCCCAGCGCCCTGCCCTCCTCCGGCCGCAGCCCCTCTGGCGGAGCCACAACCCGCGCCAGCTGCCGGAAATGTTCGGAGGCGGCCCGCCGCACCGTGACCGGAGCTTCTTCCCAGTTCATCGCCGCCAGGCCCGTCTGGAGCGCTTCCACCGCATCCTCGTCTACGGACTCCCCGAGGGTCTCGAGTATCCCGGTAATCAGACGGTACCGGCTCAGCGGATCGCCCTGGGAACGGTGCAGGCGCTCACCCAGTGAGGCAAGCCATTCACGGTTACTGCCAGTCGCCACCGCCTTCTGTGGCTGCTGTTCACTGCGCTGCTGGTGGCGCCGGCGGACCAGCCGTCCCCAATACCGGGCAAACCCATTGGCCGGCGCGACGCCCTGGGAGCAGCGCACCGCCAGCATGTCGGCCAGAGTCCAGAACTGGCGGCAGGAAGGGTCACTGTCATCCATCATCGCGACGGGACGCTGGGTGCTGATGGACTGGGCTATGGTCTCGTCCCGCCAGATGGCGCCCAGATAGTGCAGCTGGACGCCGATATACCGGGAGACAGCGGTCGAAAAACGGCGGTAGACGGTCTGTGCCTCGGTAGCTCCCCGTGCCATGTTGACGATGACACTGGGCGTGCGCCGGTATCCCTTGCGGTGAAGCACCTTGACCAGGGAGAACGCATCGGTGAGAGACGTCGGATCCGGCGTGATCACAAGCGTCGCCAGATGGGAGGCGGCGACCATGTGCAGCGCGGGAGTGCTCAGGCCAGCAGCGGTATCGATGATGACACGGTCATAGCCCTGCTCAAGCGTCCTGAGCTGCGCCAGGAAATCTTCGCGCCGTGCGCTGTCCAGCTCCAGGCACCCCGGCACCCCGGATGCTCCTGGCAGCAGATCCAGATTCTCGGTGACCGGTAGCAGCACCTCATCCAGGGTCCGCTCCCCCAGCACCACGTGCTCCAGCGTCATGCCGGGATAGACCCCCAGCATCACGTTCACGTTGGCGAGTTCCACATCGCCGTCCAGAAGCAGCGTACGATAGCCCTGGCGCGCCAGGACCAGAGCCAGGTTGAGAGCCACCTGGGTCTTGCCCACACCACCCTTGCCCCCGGTGATCGCGAGGGTGAGCGGGACCCGGGAACCGGATTCCGGGCGGTCAACTGCGCTGGAGCTGTTGTTATGATTCATTCTGACACCGCAGATACTGCCAACCGCATCGGATCATTGTACGCCGGCTGACCAGTCCGGGACAGTCCCGCCCCGCACTGAAGCAGGGGCACAACCAGACTGTTCGGCGTGTTTGTTGGAGTGCATGCTGAACTGACAGCTACAAATCTTTCATTTCCCGGACAAATGGATTAGGCTTCCTAGCATAAAAAGTGAGACTGGGTTCAAAGTTTCGGAGAGGCAGGGCGCACAATCGTCCATTACCGGCTAGACTTGAACCCTGAATCCGATCGGGCCGTCTTCCGTCATGGATCCAGATAATAACGATAACAAGGTTGAAACAGCCGGGACGCCTCTGCTCATCGTCGATGACGACACAGCGGTCTGCAGCAGCCTCCATAACCTGCTCGCACACCAGGGCTACCACCCGGAGACCGCCTTCAACGGCAATGATGCCTGCCAGAAACTCGGCAGGGGCCGGTATGAGCTTGTACTGCTGGATCTCCGCCTGCCGGATATCAGCGGGCATGAGGTCATGGCGTTTCTGGACCGTCGCGGCATCGATAGCGCCGTGGTGGTCATCAGCGGCGACACCTCCTTCAATGCCATCAGCCGAGCCCTGCGGCGCGGTGCCTATGACTATCTACGCAAGCCCTACGACAGTGAGGAACTGACCGCAACTGTCGAAAGCGTGCTGGAGACGCGGCAGCTGGAACAGTGTCACCAGGAGGCTCAGACACAGCTGCGCCAGTCCGAGCAGCTGCACCGCTGCATCGTGAACAGTTCCCCGGACATCGTGTTCATCCTGGACCGCAACGGCCACTTCCGGTTCCTCAACAGCAAGGTGGAATCCCTGCTCGGCTACCGCCCAGAAGACCTTGAAGGCCGGCATATCCGCCACCTGATCGAAGAGCAGGATGTGGGCCGGGTGGACTGGGCCTTCCGGGACCCCACCATCAGCGCCGACAACCCGCGGACCATCGAGCTCAGACTCAAATCCCGTGGCAGTGCGCGAGGCAACCGGCATTTCGAGATCACCGCGTTCCCCATGGAGGACGAATCCGGCGCCCCCGGTGAGGCCGCCTTCCAGATCTACGGAACGGCCCGCGACATCACCGAACGCAAGGAAGCCGAGGCCTTCATCAACTTCCAGGCCTATCACGACCTGCTCACCCGGTTGCCCAACCGGGCCCTGTTCAAGGACCGTCTGGGCCTGAGCATTTCCCAGGCGGAGCGCAACAACCAGAAGCTGGCGGTCATGTTCATCGATCTGGACCGCTTCAAGGTGGTGAATGACAGCCTCGGCCATGCCATGGGCGACCGGCTGCTGCAGGCCGTGACGCAGCGCCTTGAGGGCTGCCTGCGCCAGGGGGACACCCTGTCACGCTTTGGCGGCGACGAATTCACCCTGCTGCTGCCCGAGATCCGGCACGCCGACGACGCCCGCACCATCGCCCGCAAGCTGATGGAGGCGCTCAGGAGCCCGTTCAAGCTCGGTGAGCACGAAGTCTATGTAGGCGTCAGCATCGGCATTGCCCTCTACCCCGAGTCAGGAAGCAAGCTTGAGGAACTGATCCAGCAGGCGGATGTGGCCATGTACCACGTCAAGGGCCGGGGCAAGGATGGCTACCAGTTCTTCTCGGAATCCATGAGCGTGAACACCACCCACCGCCTCGGTATGGAGCGCGACCTGCGTCGCGCCCTCCAGGCGGGTGAACTGCGGGTCTTCTACCAGCCCCAGATCTGCCTGCGCACCGGGCTCTGTCGCGGACTTGAGGCTCTGGTACGCTGGCAGCATCCCACGCGTGGCCTGCTGCAGCCGGGGGAATTCCTGCCACTGGCCGAGGAGACCCGCCTGATCGGTGATCTCAGTGAATGGGTTCTGGCCACGGCCTGCCGCGAGATGGGTTCATGGCTGAAGAATACGGAAGAGGATGTCCGGCTGTCGGTCAACTTCTCCCCCATGCAGGTGGAGCATCCTCGATTTGTGGATCTTCTACTCCAGAGGCTGGAGCACTATGACCTGCCTCCCGAGCGCCTGGAGATCGAGATCACCGAGAACATGATCATCAGCGATCTGGAGCAGATCAGCCTCAAGCTGGACCAGCTCTCAAGCTACGGCATCCGGATCGCTATCGATGATTTCGGTACTGGCTATTCCTCCCTCAACTACCTCCACCGGTTGCCGATCCACACGCTCAAGGTGGATCAGAGCTTCGTGCGCAGCATCCGTCACGGCGAGGAAGGCGCCTGCATTGTCAACGCCATTACCGCCATGGCCCGCGGACTCCAGCTCGATATCGTGGCCGAGGGTGTGGAAACCCGGGACCAGCTCGCCTACCTGCGCGAACTCGGCTGCGACAGTGTCCAGGGCCATTACTTCAGTGAGGCCCGGCCCAGGGACGAACTCGCACTCTCGGACGCCTCACCGGAACCGGTGTACTACAGCGTTATCTGACCGGCACACGACCTTTCCCTTACCCGACGACGGCTATCCGGCCCCGGCCTTCCGGAACAATCAATGCCGGAAACATCAGAACTTCGCGCCCAGTTGTCGAACGATCAGATCAGATATCTGATTCAAGTTGCATTTTTTGGTTTTTTCGTTAACTCGTGCAACCGGAAACTGCGGTCTGTTCCACAGAGACCCTGGCCGGATGTGTATAGCATGGTTCCTGAATCCGGTGGCCGGAACGGCCTCCAAAACCCCATTCAGGACTGGCAGTGCGGACCATGCAGGACAAATACAGAATCGTCGGCCCCGTTTATGATTTCCTGAGCAGCGTCTACAGCGGCAGGAGCATCGATGAGTGCAAGACGGCCATGCTCCATTCCGGGAATGTCAGTCCCGGGGATCGTGTCCTCGTAGCCGGTGTTGGCCACGGCCGGGACGCCCTGCACGCGGCCGAACTCGGCGCCGACGTTACGGTTGTGGATGTATCGGAAACCATGCTCAACAGGTTCCGGGAACTGCTGGCCAGAGAGGCGCCCCACCTCCATGTCCGGACGGTCCACGACGACATCATGAAGGTCACCGAGTACGAACAGTACGATATGGTGGTCGCCAATTTCTTCCTGAATGTGTTCGACCGCCCGACCATGATCGAGGTCCTGCGCCACCTGGTCAGTCTCGGCAAACCCCGGGCCCAGCTGGTGGTGGGGGATTTCATCTACCCCAGCGGCAACCCCCTGGCCCGCCTGTTCAAGAAAGGCTACTGGTACATCGCCGCCTGTTTCTTCTGGCTGTTCACCGACAACGCCTTTCACGGCATCTACAACTACCCGGCCTATCTGGAAAGTCTGGGCCTGGAAATCCGCGACAAGAAACGCTTCTCACTGCTGAACATCCATTGCTACTGGTCAATTCTTGCCGAGAAGCGCGGCTGAGGAAGCACGTATAACAATAAGGAGTCCAGCCATGACGCAGCAGACCCTGGTGCTCGACGGATTCCGGGACATCCCGGAAGGTCCCATAAGCTTCTCCGAGCGGGTGGCACTGCTCAAGCAGTACGGCTCCCACTCGCAGTCGTTCTCGACACTGCAGCCCGGCATGCACTACTTCGATGTGCCCGGTGTTGGCTACATCGGCTACATGAAGAAATGGGGGCTGAACTTCGTGCTCTCGGATCCGGTCTGTGCTCCGGAAGACCGGGAGCTGATGCTTTCACGGTTTGAGCGCCGGGTTTCGAACGTCTGCTACGTACAGGTCTCTCGCCCGGTTATGGAAGTCCTGCACGAGCGCTTCGGTTATTACGGTACGCAGTTTGGTGCGGAATCGCGGGTGGACCTGAGCCAGTGGTCGCTCAAGGGCAAGAAGAAACAGGTCATCCGCACCGCCCTCAATCAGGCGAGGGAAGCCGGCATCACCGTCCAGGAACGGTTCAGTGATGACCATACCCGCGAAATCTCGGACGCCTGGATCCGCACCCGCCAGTGCAAGCGCCAGGAGATCCGCTTCCTGATCCGGCCCATGGACATGGAGTACCGGGAGAACGAACGCCACTTCTATGCCTATCAGGACGGTAAGGCCGTTGGGTTCATCTACTTCGACCCGGTCTACGAGCGCAATGAGATCGTCAGCTACGTCCCGAACATCTCGCGGGCCAATGCCAATTTCCGGCAGGGGATTTTCTACACCATCATGGCGCACGCCATGGAAACCTTCCAGGCGGAAGGTGTGCCACGTCTCGATCTGGGTCTGATCCCCCTGCACCTATCCGAGGAAACGGAACCGCAGGAAAGCCGCATTCTCAAGAGTCTCTGCCGGGGCGTGTACAGGCACGGCAACCGCTTCTACAACTTCAGGGGACTGGAGTTCACGAAGTCACGGTTCCGTGGCGAGATCGAGAGAACCTACTGCTGCCACAAGCCCGCGCTGCCGATGCTGGAGTTTCTGGCGGTATTCAGGTTGACGCGGCTGATCTGAGGGCCGCCCCCGCGGGTGCCGGGCTGGCTTACTTCCAGCCAGTGCCGGAGCCCCGCCGGGGGTTCCGCGGTGAACAGGAAAGTGCTGCTCCCCTGTCCGGTGCCGGTTCCATCGCCTGTAGTCTCATCCAGAAGCTGAACGACCCGTCGGGCAATGGCATCCCCGGAATCCACCCAATGCCTCACGCCCGGCATGGCCCGCGCCAGTGCCTCCCGGATCAGGGGGAAATGCGTGCACCCGAGCACCACCGTATCTGGATCGCCAGCCGCCAGGGGCTGCAGTATGGCGCGGACCTGTTCATCGTCCACCCACCCCTGCGCCAGCCCCATTTCCGCAATCCGGACCAGCTCGGAACTGCCCAGCCTCAGCACCGTGCAATCCGCGGCGTATTCATCAATCAGCGACGCCAGATAGGGCCGATCCACGGTGGCCGGCGTTGCCAGAACCCCCAGCCGCCGGTTGCGGCTCAGTGCTGCGGCGGGTTTGATGGCCGGCACAACACCAACCACCGGCAGGCGAAGCCGGGAGCGCAGCATGGGCAGCACGACGGTGCTGGCGGTATTACAGGCCACTACCACCAGAGCACAGGGCCACCGGGCCAGTGCCTTCTCCACCAGAGCCACACAGCGTGCCACCACCTCATGCTCCGGCAGATCCCCATAGGGGAAGCCGGCATTGTCTCCGGCATAGACCATGTCCGCATCAGGCAGCCGGAGACGGATCGCATCCGCGATACTGAGCCCGCCGATGCCGCTGTCAAACAGCAGGATCCGGGGACAGCTCTGGTGCATCAGGCACGCCCCTGGCTGAAGGCCTGTATCAACCGCCCGGCAATGGTCCAATCTCCCGGAACCCTGGGCAGCGAATCCCGGTGGAACCACTCCAGTGCCACCAGCTCATCCTCGGCGCGACGTAATGGGCCGCCTGCGAACCGGGCGCTGTAACCGAGCATCAGCTGATGGGGAAACGGCCAGCTTTCGGAACCGTGATAGCGGACGTCCGCCAGCTGAACGCCGGTCTCCTCGTGGACCTCCCGTGCTACCGCCGCTTCAGCTGACTCTCCCGGCTCGATGAAACCGGCAATCAGGGTCCACAGGTCCGGTGGGTGGCGGGGGCTGCGACCAAGCAGCAGCCAGTCCCCGTCGTGGACAGCCACGATCACGCAGGGCGAGACCCGCGGGTAGTGGCGGTGATCACAGTGAGCACAGTAGAGCGTGTATTCGTGCTCATACCACTGGGTGGGCCCCCCGCAGCGGCCACAGAAGGCATGATCCCGCACCCACTGGAGCCGCTGCCGGGCCGCGCCGAGGGCAGCCCGCTCGGCCGGCGAGGCGTTGGGATAGACCGAACGCAGACTCTGCCCCTCAACGCCGCTGGCACGCGCCACGTACAGCCGGTCCCGGCCCAGACAGCCCACGGGCAGCAGCTCCCCGACACTGTCTGGAAGCGCAGTAGTACTGTGGAAGAGCCCCCCTTCCGCAGCAGGATAGAGGTCCAGCCCGTCACTGAAAACGGCCACGCGCTCACGTTCCGGAGTGGCAACCGCCCAGGGATCGGCAACGAAGTCGGTCAGAGTGTCCATGCAGGGCACTATAATCAGCCCCTGCCATGGCGGCAAGCAACGGGACTTTGCCGACTGCCCCGCGAGGCGTAAACTTGTCCCCGACTCGACCACGGACCCCGAACGGAGTAGGCATGGCGTTCCTGAAAGGCCCCGGAAACCTGATCCTGACCCTTCTGCGAAGACTCATCTACCTGTGGGTGCGCAGCCGTGTTCTGGGTGCCGACCGGGAGCAGCTCGGACTGGATCCGGAAAAGCCCGTCTGCTACGTGCTGCAGTACAGCTCCCTGTCGAGCCGGCTGGTGCTGGAAGAGGAACTCAAGCGCGCCGGTCTGCCCCGGGCCGAGCGACCGCTGCCCCTGGGCGAGGGCCTGAAGCATTCCTTCTTCTTTCTCTACCAGCGCCGGGGTGGTCTCCGCCGGCTCCGCCAGACACCGGTTCCCACGGAACGCTTCGAGGCGCTGGTCACCCAGGGATGCCGTACCGGCAAGGATGTCCAGATTGTACCCGTCTCCCTGTTCTGGGGCCGTTCGCCGGACAAAGAGAAGTCCCTGCTCAAGATCATGCTCTCGGACAGCTGGTCCGTCACCGGCCCACTGCAGAAATTCTTCACCATCCTCATGCATGGCCGGAATCTGTTTGTCCAGTTCAACCGGCCACTGTCACTCCAGGAAGCCGTCAGTGAAGCGCGCAGCGAGTCCGTGGCCCAGCGCAAACTGGCGCGCATCCTGCGGGTGCACTTCCGGCGCGTCCGCCAGGCCGTGATCGGCCCCGACCTCTCCCACCGGCGCACACTGGTGAACTCACTGGTGCGAAGCCAGCCGGTGAAGGACGCCATCCGCGAGACAGCGGAGCACGAGGACATTCACCAGGCACGGGCGAAGGAGCGGGCCCTCAAGTACGCCCACGAGATCGCCTCGAACTTCTCGATGGTCACCATCCGCTTTCTCGAAGTCGTCCTGGGCTGGCTCTGGAACCGACTCTACGACGGTATCCGGGTGAACAACATCGAAACCGCGCAGGAAGCGGCGCGGGATAACGCCGTTGTCTATGTGCCCTGCCACCGCTCCCACATCGACTACCTGCTGCTGTCGTTCGTCCTCTACAAGAACGGCCTCATGCCGCCGCACATCGCGGCGGGAATCAACCTGAACATGCCCATTGTGGGCCCGCTGCTGCGCCGGGGCGGGGCCTTTTTCATGCGCCGAAGCTTCCGCGACAACCCGCTGTATTCGGCGGTATTCAATGAATACATGCACGTGATGTTCACCCGCGGCTTCTCGGTGGAATATTTCGTGGAAGGCGGGCGCAGCCGCACCGGTCGCACCCTGCAGCCGCGCCCGGGCATGCTGTCGATGACGGTCCGCAGCTTCCTGCGCGATCCGCGCAAGCCCATCGTGTTCGTACCGGTCTACTTCGGCTACGAGAAGGTGCTGGAAGGCCGTTCCTACCTGGGCGAACTCCAGGGCACCAGGAAGAAAAAGGAAGGGCTCCTGGGCCTGATCAGCTCGGTACGCAACCTGCGGCGTTCCTTCGGCCAGGTGTCGGTCAACTTCGGTGAACCCATTGAGCTGGCCGGCGTTCTGGACGAAAAGCAGCCGCAGTGGCGTGAACAGTCGTATGACGAGGAATCCCGCCCTGAGTGGCTGCCGGACGTGGTCAACACCCTGGCCCGGCGCACCGTGACGAACCTCAACGAAGCGGCCGCCCTGAACCCGGTCAACCTGCTGGCCACTGTCATGCTGGCGACCGACCGCCTGGCCATGGACGAACAGCTGCTGGCCCGGCTGATGGAAGACCTGTGCAACCTGCTCCACAAGCAGCCCTACAGCGACCGCATGACCTTCCCTGAAGGCTCCGGCGAGGACTGGATCGCCTACAACGAGACCATGGGGCTGATTGTCCGGCGCAAGCAGAAGCTGGGCGACATCATCATGCTCGAGGGGCGGCACGCGGTTCTGATGACCTACTACCGCAACAACGTCCAGCACCTGTTCGCGATTCCCGCACTGCTGGCCAGCCTGTTCCAGAACAACAGCTCACTGGAGCGTGAACGCCTGGTGTTCCTGGCGCGCGCTATCTATCCCTACATCCAGTCAGAGCTCTTCCTGCGCTGGCCCACGGAAAGCATCGACGACGTGCTGGATACCTGGATCGACCGGCTGGTGGAGGAAGGGCTTCTCATCAGTGAAGGCAGCCTCCTGCACCGGCCGGAACCCGGCACGGCGGATGCCGTCCGGCTCGGGGTGCTCTCCAACGGCATGATCCAGACCCTGCAGCGCTACTACCTGAGCATCGCCATACTGCAGCGTTTCGGGCCCAACACCCTGACACCGGAAGAGCTGGAGGAACAGTCCACGCTGCTGGCCGAGCGTGTATCCGTGCTGTTCGGGCTGAGCGCGCCGGAATTCTTCGACAAGACCCTGTTCCGGAACTTCATTGCCAACCTGCGGACCAACGGCATCCTGACCACGGATGAGGATGGCCGGCTGGCCTGGCGCTCGGGGCTGGAGGAAGTGGCTGAAGAGGCCCGCCTGGTGCTGAGCTCGGAGCTCCGCCAGTCGATCCTGCAGGTAACGAATGTGAGTGTTCCCATGCCGGGCGTCAAAAGCGCGGATCTTCCCGAAACGGGCCAGTCCTGACGGCTTGCTACGGAAGGGCCCGGCGGCTGTAGACGTCAAACCGGCTGCTGCGGCCCTCAACTGAGGTGGCGGGTTCCGGCCCGGGCAGCGGGTCCGCCCGGCGCGGGCGCTTGACCACCACACGGTGACGCGCGGCGGCCAGGCCCGTCTCCAGCAGTAAGGCGGCATCCCCGTCATCACCGACCACGCTCCTGGCCAGCTGCATTTCCTTGCGCACCGCGGCACTGTTGCGCTTCTCCGGAAACATCGGATCCAGGTAGACCACATCCACAGCCTCGGGATGCGCCGCAAGCCAGTGGGTGGCGTCACCACGTTCCAGGTGCATGCGCGCGAGTCGATCCGACAGCGCCGGTTCATGTGCCGCCCGGGCCATACCATCGGCAAGCAGCTCGGCGATCACCGGTGAGCGTTCGAACAGCACCAGCTCACAGTCAAAACCGGCCAATACCAGCGCATCCTCACCCAGCCCGGCGGTGGCATCCAGGATCCGGAGTGGCCTTGAAGCCCGCCCCACGCCAATGGCCTTGACCAGCAGTTCGGCACCGCCCTGGCGGCGGCGGTGACCGCTGCGCCCGTGCACCCAGTCCACCCGCACCGGGCCCGGCGCTTTCTTTCCGGTCGCCTGAAGACTGATGCCCTCACCGGAAACCAGCACCAGCAACGCGGGGCTGGCCAGTTCCGCCGGTCTGTCCACCGGTTCGGGCAGACACTCGAGCCCCAGCCGCTGCGCCACTTCGGCCGCAACCGGGAGCCATTCCGGCCCGGCAGCCGCCACCTGAAGCTCAGCCACCATCAGATCCGGATGTCCACGCCGACCAGCTCCACGTCCTCCGCCACGGCGGCACTGCCGATACGATCATAGGCGCTGAGTGCTTCCTGATTCCGGAGAGGGAGACTGTCGGTATCCGGACTGCGGCGGGGACGCACAACCTCCGGCTCGGCCACGGCCTCAGCACGCCGGGTGCGCGCCTGACCGCTGTCTTCGCGGGGGGCACTGCGGGCCTCATTGAGGGGTTCCGCGCGGGGTGCTTCCCGCCCGGGACCGTCAGGCCGCCGTGCCGGATCCGGTGCGAGCGGCAGGGGGCTGTTTCCGGAGATACCACCGACCATTGGATCAATGCCCGTCAGAATCGAAAAAAGGAGAACCGGGTAACAGTATAATCACTGATCGCCCACTCTGCTCAGGCGCTGGTCTGCCAGGCCACATCGTCCCGCAGGTAGACCGGCTGGACCGCTTCTGCCCCAACCCATTCGCCCTGGTGCAGCAGGGTCTCAGCCAGGCAGGCAATCGCACCGGCTTCCGGCATCACGTCGGGCATGATTGTCTCCATGCGCGCAAGCACGGGGTCCGGAATCGCTTCCCGCAGAAGCCAGCCATCACCGACGCCCAGCCAGACACCGGTCGTCTCAGGCAGCGACAGTGCCGCGGGAGAAACCAGTGAATCGGGCAGCAGCGGTTCCACCGCTGCCTCCGGCGTCACCCGATAGAGCCCCCAGTAGAGCTCCCCCATACGGGCATCCCGGGCCACGGCGACCTCTGCGGGTGCGTCCAACCGCCCATGCACAGCATGGGCCATGGCCCGCAGTGACGACACCGGCACCACCGGCAGCTGGAGCCCGAAAGCCAGCCCCTGAACCAGCCCGGCGGTCACCCTCAGGCCCGTGAACGATCCCGGGCCGGCGCCGAAGGCCAATGCATCCAGATCCCCCAGCCGCAGCCCGGACTGAGCCAGAAGGCCATTGACCATGGGCTCCAGCCGGCGGGTGTGGGACCGGGGTTCATCGCTGTAATCGGTGAGCACGCTGCCCCCGTCAAGGAGGGCAACGGAGCCCCGGCCAGCACTGGTATCCACAGCGAGCAGCCGGGTCATGGCAGGCATCAGCCCTTCAGGGTGGAAATGATCCGGTCACGGATGGACTCGGTGGAACCCACACCCTCGATCCGGACATAGTGGGGGGCATTACCCGGGTTCTTCGCTTCCAGGTCCTGATAGAACTTCACCAGTGGTTCGGTCTCTTCACGATAGACCTGGAGACGCTTACGTACGGTCTCTTCCTTGTCGTCCTCACGCTGGATCAGGGGCTCGCCCGTCTCGTCGTCCTTGCCATCCTCTTTCGGCGGCATGTGCTTGATGTGGTAAACGCGGCCGCTGGGCTCATGGATCCGGCGACCGGAGAGACGCTCAACAATCTCGTCGTCGTCCACCGAGATCTCGACCACGTAGTCGATCTTGATGCCCTGCTCCTGGAGTGATTCCGCCTGGGGAATCGTCCGGGGCACGCCATCCAGAAGATAGCCGTTCTTACAGTCGTCCTCAGCAATGCGTTCCTTCAGCATACCGATGATCAGGTCATCGGAGACCAGCTGACCCGCGTTCATCACCTCTTCCGCTTTCTTGCCCAGCTCGGTTCCAGCCTTCACCTGGGCACGGAGCATGTCGCCCGTGGAGATCTGGGGAATACCGAAAGCTTCGGTGAGGTACGCAGCCTGGGTTCCTTTTCCGGCTCCCGGCGGGCCGAGCAGAATGATACGCATACTGATTGCTCCCATTGGCTTGCAGCCCCCTGAACAGGGACAGGCACATTAAAAATCGAAGGCTCATTATACGTGGCAGACCGTATGTAGCAAATCAGGCGGCAAGGCCGCGGGCAAGTTCCTCGATTTCAGCGCTCACCTGGTCGATGGTACTCCCGAGCGACTCAATAGCCGTCTGATCCAACCCCAGGGCACGGGCTGCATCAGCGGGATCGGATCCACTGCTGCCATCACCAATGCCACGTTCCTTCAGAAGCCCATTGGCGAGCTGAACACAGTGTACGTAGGCCTCGTGCTGGCCCTGATAGTCCGGCGTCTCATGCATGCCGGCAACCGTCACCACCGGGGCGGGCATTTCCCAGAGATGCAGCAGAAGTCCGCCGGCACTGGCATGGCCGACGCGCAACGGTGTGCCATCGTCCTGCCCGCTGCTGTGGAACACCCGGGATTCAAGCTCCGTCAGCGGCACGTCCGGTTCCGCCTCGCGCGCCTCACGGAGCTGACGGAAATCCTCCGGAAACAGGTGCCCGATCAGCAACAGACCCAGGTTATGCAGGAGCCCACACAGGTAGGCCAGCTCCGGGTCCGGACGCCCAGGAGCATCCCGCGGAATGCTGCGGGCGATCGACAGGGAAAGACGGGCACAGTGCAGTGAGTGGTGCCAGAACGCCTCCAGCCCCAGAGGGCCGGAACGCGGCAGCTCAAAACTGCGTGAGGCCGCGATGCCCACCGCCAGGTGAGTGACTCGGTCGAACCCGAGCACCCGGGTTACGGCCTCCTGGACACTGTGCAGCTCCCCCCGGTAGTTGAAGAGAGCCGAGCGGGCGTAACGCAGGACCTGGGCCGCCAGGCTGGGGTCGCGCTCGATCACGCCCGCCAGGTCGGCGGCCGTTGTCTCAGGTGCGGCTGTCATCTGCATGACCCGCAACGCAATAGCCGGCATGGGCGGCAGTCGGTAAAGCTGCTGAACCCTTGCCGCCAGTGCGTCCATATCCGGCTGTTCCGTCATCCGTTCTCCCCTGCCTCAGCCGGTATTGCGCATACCGGCCGCAATCCCGGCCATGGTCACCTTCATGGCCTTCTCGACGTTCTCCGGAACCCGCCCGGCTGCATCCCGGTCGCGCTGCAGCAGCTCCGCCTGCAGATAATGGAGTGGGTCCGTATAGGTGTTGCGGACCCTCATTGAATGGGCGAAGTCCGGCTGCTGGGTCAGCAGCTCCTCCTGCCCCTTCAGCCGGTTCACATGCTGGACACACCCACGCAGACGTTCACGCAGTGTCTCACCCAGGGGGCGGAGATCCGGTTCCACAAGCTTCTGCTCATAATAGCTGACAATCCGCAGGTCCGCCTTGGCAAGAACCATCTCCAGCATGTCGATATGGGTGCGGAAGAAAGGCCAGTCCCGGATCATCTCGTTCAGGAGGGGTTCATGCCCGTCCTCCAGCGCCCGGCCCAGGGCCACATCACTGCCCAGCCAGGCCGGCAGCATCAGGCGCATCTGGGTCCAGGCGAAGATCCAGGGGATCGCCCTGAGACTCTCCACACCCCCTGTTGGCCTGCGCCGCGCCGGACGACTGCCCAGCGCCAGCTTGCCCAGCTCCTGCTCGGGGGTGGCCTGTCGGAAGTAGGTGACGAACTCATCCGTCTCGCGCACCAGCCCGCGATAGGAGCGCACAGCCTCACCGCTCAGCGAGTGCATCATCTCGCGCCATTCCGGCTTCGGTTCCGGGGCCGGCGCCACCGTCGCTTCCAGCACTGCACTGGTGTAGAGATTGAAGCTCCGATGGGCCACGCGCGGGAGGCCGAACTTGAAGCGGATCATCTCGCCCTGCTCGGTCACCCTAAGGCTGCCGTTCACCGAGCCCGGCGGCTGCGAAAGAATGGCCTGATTGGCAGGGCCGCCACCACGGCCCACGGTGCCGCCACGACCGTGGAAGAGTGTCAGGTGTACCCCGTAATCCGTGGCCACCTGGGTCAGCGCTTCCTGGGCCTGGTACTGGGCCCAGGCCGCCATCATCTGCCCGGCATCCTTGGCCGAATCCGAGTACCCGATCATCACCTCCTGGGCGCCACCGGTGTACTCCCGATACCAGTCCAGCTCCAGCAGGGCCCTCAGTGCCTCCGGAGCATGGTCCAGGTCCGCCAGGGTTTCAAACAGCGGCACGATGCGCATGGGATGATCCATGCCGGCCTCCCGCAGCAGCAGGATCACCGCCAGCACGTCCGAGGGTTGGGCCGCCATGGAGATCACATAGGAGCCCAGTGCTTCCGGCGGATGCTCGGCAATCACCCGGCAGGTATCCAGAACCTCCCGTGTTTCCTCCGAGGGCGCCCAGTTGCGCGGGACCAGCGGACGGCGACTCTCCAGTTCCCGGATCAGGAACTGCTGGCGCTCGGTCTCGTTCCACTGCGTGTAATCCCCCAGCCCCAGCCACTCGACGATTTCGCCAATGGCCGAGGCATGCCGGGAGGCTTCCTGGCGCACATCCAGCCGGATCAGCTCCAGCCCGAAACAGTGGGCGCGCCGCAGTGTGTCCAGCAGCGGCCCACGCGCCACCGACTCCATGCCGCAGGCCACGAGGGAGTCGTAGCACAGCTGCAGGGGTTCGGTCAGCTCGGCGGAGTCCAGCATCACCTCCGGTGAGGGTTCAGCGCTTCCTCTCACCGCCTCTTCAGCCCAGTCCCGGGTGGCCCTCAGGCGGTCCCGCAGTTCCGAGAGCAGCGCCCTGTAGGGTTCACGGTGGCCCCCGACCCGCTCCTGCAATTCCGGAGAGGCCTCCCACATGGACAGCTCCGCCCGCAGATCCTGGAGGTCGCGCAGGAACAGATCCGCCGCCATCCAGCGGCTGAGCAGCAGCACCTCGCGGGTCACGGCGGCGGTGACGTTGGGGTTGCCGTCCCGGTCACCACCCATCCAGGAAGCCACCCGGATGGGGCTGGCCTCAATGGGCAGGCCTTCCCCTGTCTGTTCCACGAGGGCTCCGTCCAGCTCCCGCAGGAAGTCGGGCAATGCCTGCCAGAGACTGTTCTCAACCACGGCAAAGCCCCAGCGTGCCTCGTCCACCGCGGTGGGGCGCTCGTAACGGATCTCGTCGGTATTCCAGGCCTGGGTGATCAGCTGGCGCAGGCGCGCCACCTCCCGCTCACGCTCATCCGCCAGAAGATCCTCACTGTCCAGGCGTTGGAGGCAGGCGGACATCTCATCGTATTTCATGATGAGGGTCCGGCGGGCCACTTCGGTGGGGTGGGCCGTCAGCACGAACTCCATGCGCATATCCCGCACGCATTCGTGCAGCCGGGACGGTTCCACACCCTGCTCCGCCAGGCGCGCCAGTGTCGCATGCACCGATTCGTCGGGCCCCTCTTCCCGGGGTTCACGCCGGCGTCGGATGCTGTGGTACTGCTCGGCCAGGTTGGCCAGATTCAGGAACTGGTTGAAAGCCCGCGTCACCGGCACCAGCTGGTCGTCGGTCAGGCTTGCCAGAAGTTCGGCGAGGCGCTGCCCGGAGCCGCTTTCCTGCATACGGTCATCCTTGGCTGCCTGACGCACCGCCTCTACCCGCTCATACCATTCCGGACCGGGTTTCTCGCGGATGCAGTCACCGAGGATCTCACCAAGAAGACGGATGTTTTCCCTGAGAGCGGGATGGAGTTCGGTCATTGAAAAGGGTCCCTTTCGCTGCGGGCAATGCCGGTGGCTCCGTGCTAGGATGAAACCGGCTTAACGCCCTTAGTATGGCCCAACATGACCGGAGCAACGCAATACCATGAAAATCGCGGATCTGCCGAAACAGTGGGAATCCGGTGAACGCACACCGGAGGACGGCAAGCAGGAATACGAGGTGAACGTCACACTGGAGGATGCGGCACGGCTGCGTGCGCTGGCGGAGCTGTATCCGGACTATTCGGAAGAGGAACTGCTGCGGGACCTGCTCAACGCGGCCCTCTCCGATCTCCCGGAGCCGGGCCGCCAGAAGTAGTCAACGGGGACGGCCTCACGCCACGCGTGAGGCGTCACCCTTGAGCTGCTGCATGTACTTGCGGGAGAGGTTGAGGAAACGCGGGGTCATGCCGGCGTCCTCGTAGATCTCGAACCCGTCCTCGTCCCGGGCAACGACACGGCTGCCTTCGCGGTACGGGAAGCAGACCTCAAGATCAGTCAGGGCGGCGTTGATCAGATCACGCAGCAGGGCTTCGCGGGACTTGAGAGGGTACTGCTTTGCAAGCGCCTCAAGCTGCTGTTCGCCTTCCTCCGGGAGCCTTACGGTCACCTGCTCCTCGGCCAGCCGGCCTCGGGCATGCTGCTCCCAGTGATTGACGAGTTGTCCAAGCCGCATATTACCTCCCCGTTGATGCCGCCTCTTTGACAATACTGTAGCCCATTCGGGCTTGGGAGGAGAGGGAATAACGGTAATGGATTGTACGTATGGTGACCGCTCAGGGCCTCAACTGTCCGCATCCGAGGCCTTTTTGGCCCTCTGCCAGGCCGCTTCCAGGGTCTCGATATCCCGCCCTTTCAGCTTTTCCCCCGCATCCTCCAGCTGTGCCTCCATGCACCGGAAGCGGCGCTCGAACTTGAGGTTGGCGCGGCGCAGGGCCTGTTCCGCATCCACCCCCAGAAAGCGGCTGAGGTTCACGGCCACGAACAGCAGGTCGCCCAGTTCATCCTCTACCGCGTCCCTGTCCTCGGGGCCGGACTGTTCCTGCCAGGCCGTCCTGAGCTCATCCGCCTCCTCGTGGAGCTTGTCGAAGACCATGCCGGTCTCCGGCCAGTCGAAGCCAACCTTTGAGGCACGCTTCTGCAGCTTGGCCGCGCGCTGAAAGGCAGGAAGGCCGGGGGTCACGTCGTCCAGGGCGCTTGCAGGTGTTGCCTCTGCCCCCTTCTCCTCGGCCTTGATGCGGTCCCAGTTCACGCGCACATCCGCTTCGGTCATGCCATCGGCGTCACCGGGATGGCTGTCCAGAGTGCCATCCGGGAAAATATGCGGATGGCGACGGATCATCTTGCGGGTCACCCCATCAACCAGGTCACTGAAGCCGAAACGCCCCTCTTCCCGGGCCAGCTGGGCATAGAACACCACCTGGAACAGCAGATCCCCCAGTTCATCCGGCAGATGATCGAAATCCCCGCGCTCGATGGCGTCCGCCACCTCGTAGGTCTCCTCAATGGTGTGCGGCACTATGCTGCGGAAGTCCTGCTCCAGATCCCAGGGGCAGCCCTGCTGCGGGTCCCGCAGGCGGGCCATCAGCGCCAGCAGGTCCTCCATCGAATAGGTTCGGCTCATCGGGTCACTCCGGTCAGGCTTCACGGTGGCGATGCACATCCATGACGTTGGGCAGCTGGCGGATGGAGGCCAGCAGGCGCGAGAGCTGGTCGATATCACCGATTTCCACCGTCAGCGTCATGTTCGCCATATTGCTGTCACTGTGGGACTGGGTCTGCATCGACAGCACATTGAGCTTGCGGTTGGCCAGCACCGAAGTGATGTCGTTCAGCAGCCCCGCCCGGTCATAGGCCTCGATATCGATGGTCACCGGGTAGCGAGCTTCGGGCTCCGGTCCCCAGTCCACCTCAATGATGCGGCTGGCCTCCTGCTCGCGAAGTTGCAGCAGGTTCATGCAGTCATCCCGGTGGACGGTCACGCCACGGCCAACAGTGATGTAGCCGATGATGGGGTCTCCGGGCACGGGGCTGCAGCACTGGGCAATGGTGGTCTTTAGATTGCCCACGCCCTGGATGTGGATGTCCGGGTCCTTTTTCGCCTTGTCACTGCGCCCGCGCGCAAACCGGAAATCCAGCTGGCGATCGGCCGGCTCCAGCACCCGTTGGGCCGCCTTGACCGCCTGGGCCGGCTTGAGATCCCCGGCCCCGATGGCGGCGTACATGTCGCTGGCCGAGCTGTAGTTGACCTTCCGGGCCAGGGCGTCGAGATCGAGATCGCGCAGCGAGAGGCGGCCAAGCTCGTCCTCCAGAACCGCCTTTCCGTCGGCGATGTTCTGTTCCCGGTCCTGCATCTTGAACCAGTGGGTCACCTTGGCGCGGGCCCGCGAGGTCTGGATGTAACCCAGCCCGGGATTGAGCCAGTCACGGCTGGGCGCAGCCTCGCTGCCACGCAGGATGCTCACCTGATCCCCGGTCCGCAGCGTATGGGTCAGCGGTACGATACGGCCGTTGACCTTGGCGCCCCGGCAGGCATGGCCCACCTCGGTGTGGATCTTGTAGGCGAAATCCAGCGGCGTCGCCCCACGGGGCATGTCCACCACGTGGCCCTCGGGAGTGAATACATAGATGCGATCGCCGCCCACGTCACTGCGCAGCTGCTCCACCAGGTTGCCGCTCTCGCCCAGATCCTCCTGCCATTCGATGACCTGGCGCAGCCAGTTGATCTTGGCCTCATAGGCCGCCTCCGAACCGCCGTTATCGGTGCCCTTGTAGCGCCAGTGGGCACACACGCCCAGCTCCGCATCCTCGTGCATGTCATGGGTGCGGATCTGCACCTCCATGGTCTTGCCCTCGGGCCCCACCACGGCGGTGTGCAGGGACTGGTAGCCGTTTTCCTTGGGATTGGCGATGTAGTCATCGAACTCATGGGGAATATGGCGCCAGAGCCCGTGCACCACCCCGATCGCGGCATAGCAGTCACGCACTTCCGGCACCAGGACACGCAGTGCCCGGATGTCGTAGACTTCCGAGAAATCAATGCCCTTGCGGCGCATCTTCCGCCAGATGCTGTAGATGTGCTTGGCGCGCCCCGCCACCTCGGCCTGGATGTCCGACTCGGCCAGGGCGCCCCTGAGGATCTCAGCCACGCGTTTGACATAGGCGTCCCGGTCAACGCGCTTCTCGTCCAGAAGCTTGGCGATTTTCTTATAGGCGGATTCGTGCAGATAGCGGAAGGACAGGTCCTCCAGCTCCCACTTGATGTGCCCGATGCCCAGCCGGTGGGCCAGCGGCGCATAGATGTCGAACACCTCACGGGCCACGCGCAGGCGCTTCTCCGGCGGGGCGTCCTTGACCGCACGGATGGCACAGGTACGCTCCGCCAGCTTGATCAGGGCCACGCGCACATCGTCCACCATGGTCACCAGCATACGGCGGACATTGTCCTGCTGCCCCTGGGCCTGCCCCAGCACATTGCCCTTGAGCGGCCGGTGAAGGGTGGATATGGCGGCCATCTGGACCACACCCTCAATCAGCTGTGCGATGGCCTCACCGAACTCGGAGCGCACCGCCTCCAGCGTCATGCGCTCCTCGCGCACCGCCCGGTACAGCACCGCCGCAACCAGGGTTTCCTGGTCCAGGCGCAGCTCGGTCAGGATCTGGGCCATCTCGAGCCCGGTCAGGAAACTGCTGGCCCCGGGTGCCCACTGCCGATCCTCGCGTACGGCCTTACGGTCTATGGCGAGACTGCGCCGGCAGGCGCGGATCAGTGTGTCACGGTCCTCCAGCGGGTGCTGGGCGTCAATGTGGTCGACCCAGGCACCGATATCCACGCCGCCATCCGCCGTGCTGGCGTAATTTTCACGGACCTTCACCATCAGCGTGACTCCCGCTCGAACAGGGCCATGGACTCGACATGGGCGGTATGCGGGAACATGTCCATGATGCCGGCCCGCACCAGCCGGTAGCCACTCGCCACGAGAATACCGGCGTCCCGGGCCAGGGTCGCCGGATTGCATGACACATAGACAATGCGCTCCACACCGGCACCGGCGAGATGACGCACTACGTCTTCCGCACCGGAGCGCGGTGGGTCAATCAGTACCCGGTCAAACCCTTCCGCGGCCCAGGGCTCGGCCGTGAAATCCTGCTGCAGATCCGTGGCCCGGAAGGTGACGTTACCCAGACCGTTACGCTCGGCGTTCTCGCGGCCGCGCTGGACCAGCGCCTCCTCACCCTCGACACCGACCACTTCGCCGGCCTGGCGCGCCAGCGGCAGCGAGAAGTTGCCCAGACCGCAGAACAGGTCCAGCACCCGGTGATGGGGCTCGGGCGCCAGCCATGCCAGTGCCTGGCTGACCATGCGCTGGTTGATGTCCGCGTTCACCTGGGTGAAATCCATGGGATGGAAGCCCAGCGTCAGATCCCATTCCGGAAGCTGGTAGAACAGCCGGTCAGGCCCGTTACCCGGCTCCGGCCAGAGGCGGTGCACGGTATCCGGCCCCTTGGGCTGGAGATAGATCTGCAGGTCATGGGTCCGGCCGAATTCACACAGAGTGGCTTCGTCCTCCGGTGTCAGAGGCTCCAGGTGGCGCAGGACAAGGGCCGCCTCGTCATCACCACAGGCCACTTCGATCTGGGCCAGCCGGTTGTAGACCGAAAGCCCGGCAATCAGTTCCTTCAGGGCCTCAATGCGCTGACCCACACGGGGGTCGAGCACCGCGCAGTCGTTGATCGCAGTAATGAAACTGCTGCCCTTCTCACGGAAACCCACCAGGACCTCGCCGCGCTTGGTCACGTAGCGCACGCCCAGGCGCGCCTTACGGCGGTACCCAAGGGTTTCGCCAGTCAGCGGCTCAGCCCACTGCTCCGGTTCGATTCCCCCGAAGTGGGCGAACTGTTCGGCCAGCGTTTCCGCCTTGAGCCGGACCTGCGCCACCGGTGCCAGGTGCTGCAGGCTGCAGCCGCCGCACAGATCCGCGTGCGGGCACGGTGGCCTTACCCGGTCGGGGCCGGGATTGGCTTCTACCTCCAGCGTGCGCAGGGCATCAAAACGCCGGCGGCGGTCCAGGAAGCGTGCCTGCACCTGTTCCCCCGGCAGCGCGCCGGCCACGAACGCCGCCTTGCCCTCAATGCGCCCAACGCCACGTCCATCATGGCTGAGGCTGTCAATTTCAATGCTCACCGGTTCTGCGGGGATGCGCGGACCTCGCCGGCGTCGGCTCATGCTGGACTACCCTGTTGATGGTCGATTTACGGGGTGTGGGCCGATGGTCTACTGGCTGGAAAACACACCGGTGGACAGATAGCGGTCGCCCCGGTCGCAGATAATGGCGACGATGGTGGCGTTTTCAACCTCCTGGGAGAGACGGAGCGCACCGGCCACGCAGCCCCCGGAGGATACGCCGCAGAAGATACCCTCCTTCGCGGCCAGGGCCCTCATGGTGTCCTCGGCCTCCTGCTGGCCCATTTCCATGGTCCGGTCCACGGCGCTGGCATTGAAGATCCCGGGCAGGTACTCCGGCGGCCAGCGGCGGATACCCGGAATGGCCGCGTCCTCCCCCGGTTGCAGCCCGATAATCTCGACGTCCGGGCTCTGCTCACGGAAATACCGGGAGCAGCCCATAATGGTACCGGTGGTCCCCATGGAAGAGATGAAGTGTGTGATCCCTCCACCGGTATCCCGCCAGATCTCAGGCGCCGTGCCCTTGTAGTGCGACAGCGGATTGTCAGGGTTCGCGAACTGGTCCAGGATCAGGCCCTGTCCTTCGGCCGCCATCTGCTGCGCCGTATCCCGCGCGCCCTCCATGCCGGCCTCGCGCGAGACGCTGATGATCTCGGCCCCGTAGGCGCGCATGGAGGCACGGCGTTCCTCACTCGCATTCTCCGGCATGATCAGGATCATGCGGTACCCCTTGATGGCAGCCGCCATGGCAAGGGCAATGCCGGTATTGCCGCTGGTGGCCTCGATCAGGGTGTCCCCCGGCTTGATATCACCGCGTTTTTCCGCCTCACTGATCATGCTCAGCGCGGGCCTGTCCTTGACCGAGCCGGCCGGGTTGTTGCCCTCAAGCTTCACCAGGATGGTGTTGCTGGTATTGCCCGGCAGGCGCTGGAGCCGAACCAGCGGCGTATTGCCCACATAATCCTCAATGGTTGCATAGGCCATGGCGGCGGAGACTCCTCAGGCTTGTGACACCGGCAACGCGTGCCGGCACACGCTTGTGTTAGATTGGCGCCCATGATACGCCGATCCGGAGCCGCGCCCAACCACTCCGGAGCCATCCACACGATCAAGCAGGGTCACTGATGCGCCGCTGGGGCGTCCAGAAAAAGGTCTTCTTTCTGTCTCTGATCCCCACGATGGTGCTGATCGTGATCGTGGGGGTGTATTTCACCCACAGCTGGGTCAGCAACCTGTCGCGCATGCTCGAGGAACGGGGCATGTCGCTCAGCCGCCAGCTGGCTTCCGCCTCTGAGTACGGTGCTTTTACCGGCAACCGTAACCTGCTGTTCGGCATCGCCAGTTCCATGCTGGAAGAGGACGATGTCCGCGCCATCACCATCTATGACAGTGATGGGCGGAAGCTGGTACAGACCGGCCGCCGGGAGCGGTTGCAGGGACAGCAACCGCTCCAGAACGTAACCAGCCCGACAGTCCACACCGGCGAGGACGCGTCGCTGTTCACTGCCCCCATCTACCCCCAGGACCTCATGATTGACGGCCTCCTGGACATGGACCGACGCCGGAACGACGCCGCTGGGGGCGAGCAGCCCCTGGGATGGGTGAGCGTTGAACTTTCCCATGCCACCACCCGCAAAGAGCAGTATGAAGCCCTTCTGGTGAGCCTGCTTCTGGTCGGGGGCGGACTTTTCCTGAACACCCTGATTGCCATTCACCTGAGCCGCTCGGTCACCGACCCCATCCATGAGCTCACCCGCGCCATCAACCGTCTGCGCGAGGGCAAGCTCGACACCCGGGTGGAGATGACGGCAGGACCTGAGCTGGAGGAACTGGCTTCCGGGCTCAATGCCATGGCCGGCAGCCTGCAGCAGGCGCGGGATGAGATGCAGCAGAATGTGGACCAGGCCACCGAGGATCTGCGCGAGACCCTGGAGACCATCGAAGTCCAGAACATCGAACTCGACCTGGCACGCAAGCAGGCCCTCGAGGCAAGCCGGATCAAGTCGGAGTTCCTGGCAAACATGAGCCATGAGATCCGCACCCCACTCAACGGCATCATCGGCTTCACGGATCTGCTGCTGAAAGCCCCCGCCTCGGCCCAGCAGCGGGACCACCTCAATACCATCCGCAAGTCCTCGGAAATCCTGCTCACCATCATCAACGACATTCTGGACTTCTCCAAGATCGAGGCGGGCAAACTGGTTCTGGACAGGACGCCCTTCCACCTGCGCGAGACCGTAGAGGAGGTGCTGATCATGCTGGCACCGGCAGCCCACGAGAAGAACCTGGACCTGGCGCCCCTGATCTACACCGATGTCCCCGACGCCTTCATGGGGGACCCGCTGCGCATCAAGCAGGTGCTGACCAACCTGGTGAACAATGCCATCAAGTTCACCCAGCACGGCGAAGTGGTGGTACGGGTGATGCTCGATGAGGATGCTCCAGACGACAACCGAATCCGGATCAGCATCACGGACACCGGTGTGGGTCTTTCCGAATCCCAGCAGGAAAGCATCTTCAATGCCTTCAGCCAGGCGGACGCCTCCACGGCGCGCCAGTACGGCGGCACCGGGCTGGGCCTGGTGATCTCACACCGGCTGGTAGAGGAAATGGGCGGCGAAATCGGGGTTGATAGCGAGCTGGGCAGAGGCTCCAGTTTCTGGTTCAGCCTGCCCCTGGAGACCTCGGGCACAGCGGAAACAGCCCCGCCTCCTCCATTCAGCGGGGAATCAGTCCTCTATCTGGAATATCAGGAAACAACCGGGCTGGCGATCACCAACCTGCTGCGGGAATGCGGGGTCGCTGTTACCCACGCCTCCGGCCCGCAGGAGGTGATTGCACAGGTCCAGTCCGCCCAGGCCAGCGGCCAGGGCTTCGCTCTGGTGATCCTGGGCGTGGCCCGCCACCTGCTCCACTCGAACCAGCACCGGGAACTGATCCGGACCCTGGAATACGAGTGCGACTGCCGGGTGCTGCTGCTTACCCCTACGCTCAATGAGGACGCCAGCCCGCTGGTGAGCATGGCCTCGGCCCACATGACCAAACCGGTGCGCCGCACCTTCTTCCAGCAGCGCCTGGGGCAGCTGATCCAGGGCACGGGGGAGCTGCCGGAGCAGCCGCGGGCACCGGCGCCTCTGCCTGCGGCCGACCGCCAGGAAACGAATGCCCGGGTTCTTGCGGTAGACGACAACTCGGCCAACCTCAAGCTTGTCACAACGCTGCTGCGGGAATTCAACCTCCATGTGGAGGATGTGGGCAGCGGCTATGAGGCTCTGCGACGCCTCCAGCAGGAGACCTTCGACCTGGTCCTGATGGATGTCCAGATGCCCGGCATGGATGGTACCGAGGCCACCACCCGCATACGCCGGCTCAACAACGCCAACAGCCATGTACCGGTCATCGCCCTCACGGCCCACGCCCTCTCGGAGGAACGTGAGCATCTCCTGGCTTCCGGTTTCGACGGCTATCTGACCAAACCCATCAACCCGTCACTGATTGCCCATACGCTCCAGCGCCACCTGGGGCTGGACGTCCAGGCCGCCGAGGAGCGCCAGCCCAGGGAGCCGGAGGGGGTCAGGCCTTCGTCACGGGGCCGCCAGCACGCGGTGGTCGACCCTGAGGCATGCCTGCAGCGGGCCAATGGCAAGCCGGATCTGGCGGAGGAGATGCTGAGCATGCTGCTGGATCATGTCGAGGAGGATCGGACGGCTGTTGAGAACCTGTACAACCAGGGGGACCAGGCCACCCTGCTTGAACGGGTCCACCGGCTTCACGGGGCCACCCGCTACACCGGTGTTCCGGAGCTGGGCGACTGCGCAGCGGACCTGGAAACCCGCCTCAAGAAGGGGGCTGAAGGGATCGGCGACGCGGTGGAGCGCCTGCTTGCCGCCATGGACCGGCTGATGCGCTGGTGTGAGCAGGCGCACTGGCACCAGCTGCTACACAGCACCGACACCTGACGCCTGATCAATCAGCGCCCGCATGTCCCGGACCGCCTCCTTCATGCCAACCATCAGTGCCCGGGCCATGACGGCATGGCCGATGTTGAGCTCGTGAATGCCCTGGAGCGCCGCGATAGCGGCCGTGTTGTGGTAGTGCAGGCCATGGCCGCCGTTGACGGTCAGCCCCTGCCCCCGGGCCAGGTCCACGCACTCCCTCAGCCGATTCAGCTCCCGCTCCATCACCTCTGGCGTCTCCGCGAGCGCGTATTCGCCGGTATGCAGCTCAATGGCCGGCGCGCCACAGTCCGCCGCCGCCCGGATCTGGTCCGGATCGGCATCAATGAACAGTGAGACTTCCGTACCCATCGCCGCCATGCGCTCGCAGGCGGCCCTGACCCGCCCGGGCTGGCCAGCCACATCCAGACCGCCCTCAGTAGTCAGCTCCTCGCGCTTCTCCGGGACGAAGCAGCAGTGCTCGGGACGGATGGTTTCGGCGAAGCCCAGCATGGCATCGGTCACGGCCATTTCCAGGTTCATGCGGGTGTTCAGGGTCTCGCTCAGGATCCGTACATCCCGGTCCTGGATGTGGCGACGATCCTCCCGGGGATGCACCGTGATGCCATCCGCCCCGGCTTCCTCCGCCAGCAGTGCGGCCTGGACCGGGTCCGGATAACGCGTCCCCCGGGCCTCCCGGAGGGTTGCCACGTGATCCACGTTGACGCCGAGCAGAACACGGCGGGACTGATGACTCATTCTGACCTCCCCTGACGCGCGAAAAGACGGCGGCTGTGCAACGGCCGCCCCTGTAGCAGATGATCCACAAGGCTGCGCATGAGCCGTTTGGCCACCTTCAGTACCGCCTGATTATCCAGCTCATCCGCGGCCAGCGCCAGCAGGTGCTCACCGGAAATGCCCCCGACAGGGCCGTGGCCGTCCGCCAGCACGCCCTGGGCCGGGTGGAATGCGTAGACACGGTCGGGCTGTACGGGGTCACCGGTATCCCCGGTCCTGTCCCAGCTGATGCCGTACCCCAACTCCCCCGCCAGCCGGTACTCGAACCGCCGCAGCGTGGGTTCCAACGCAGCACTGCCCCCCGCCAGCTGTTCGAGGGTATCGAGGTAGACGCTGAACAGGTCCGGGGCCGGATCCGCCTCGGTCAGCAGCCGCAACAGCAGTTCATTCAGATAGAAACCACAGTAGAGGCGATCACCGGACAGCGCCAGGGCAGGCGCCGTGGCCTCAGCGTGGCGCAGCGTCCTCAGCGACTGACGGCCGGACCAGGAGGTCCTCAGAGGCCGGAAGGGCTGGAGCTCCGCCTGCCACTGGCTCCGGGGCCGGGCGGCACCACGGGCCACAGCGCTGAAGTGGCCATGGTGCAGGGTGAAGAGGTCAACAATCAGGCTGGTTTCACCATAGGGGCGGCGATGCAGCACAAAGGCCGGATCCAGCTGCTGGCCGCGCTCGCTCACGGCTCAGCGCCCCTGGTCCCCATACCCCAGGGAACGCAGAGCGCGCTCATCATCAGCCCACCCCTTGCGCACCTTGACCCAGAGACGCAGCATCACTTTCGAGCCGAACAGGCTCTCCATGTCCAGCCGGGCCTCCTGGCCGATCTGGCGCAGACGGCTGCCCTTGTCGCCGATGACGATCTTCTTCTGACCCTGGCGCTCGACCAGGATGAGCCCATTGATGTGCAGCGTGTTCCCTTCCTGTTCGAAGGTCTCGATCTCAACCGCCATGGTGTACGGCAGCTCCGCCCCGAGCTGGCGGGTGATCTTCTCGCGGATCATCTCCGCGGCGAGGAAACGCGAGCTCCGGTTGGTCAGGTCATCATCACCGAAGTGATGCGGCCCCTCCGGCAGGTGACTGCGGATGGCGCTTTCCAGCCGGTCCAGGTTGCGTGAGCGCAGCGCCGAAACCGGCACGATCTCGGTGAACGGGTACTGCTGGCTGAGCCATTCGATGTGCGGCAGAAGCTGGTCCGTATCCGGCATCTGGTCGACCTTGTTGATCACCGCCAGTACCGGGCACTGAAGGTGGGAGAAGCGTTCCAGCACATTGGCATCGCCCTCGTTCCACAGATCCCGGTCGACCACGAACACCACCACATCCACGTCCCTCAGAGCCGTGGTGGCCTCCCGGTTCATACAACGGTTGAGCGCCCTGGGTTCCTCGGTGTGCAGCCCGGGTGTATCCACGAACACCATCTGATCCTGCTCCACCGTGTGAATTCCCAGGAGCTGGTAGCGGGTGGTCTGGGGCTTGCGCGAGGTGATGCTGAGCTTCTGGCCCAACAGGTGGTTCATCAGGGTCGACTTGCCCACATTGGGCCGTCCCAGGATGCCGACAAAACCACTGCGGGTGACCGGTTCATCCGTCATTGCTGCCTGCCTCCTGGTCGAGCTGCTCCAGCGCCAGCCTGGCCGCATCCTGTTCCGCGGCACGCCGGCTCCCGCCCTGGCCACGGGTCGCCGCCGCCAGTATGGGCACAGTGCAGTTCACGTAGAAGGTCTGCTGGTGCGCCTCACCGCGCACCGTCTCCACCTCGTAGTTGGGCAGCGACTCGCGCCGGGACTGGAGAAACTCCTGCAGGCGGGTCTTGGGATCCTTCTGGGTATCCTGCAGGCTGAGCCGGTCGAGCCGGGGCCCGAACCAGGCCAGCAGGCGCTCCCGTGCATGTTCCAGGTCTGAATCCAGATAGATGCCGCCAACAATCGATTCGACGGCGTCAGCCAGAATCGACTCCCGCCGGAAACCACCGCTCTTGAGCTCCCCCGACCCCAGGCGCAGGCAGTCACCCAGCTCGAACTCCAGCGCGATCTCCGCCAGCGTCGCCCCGCGCACCAGCCTTGCCCGCAGGCGGCTGAGCTGGCCTTCCCGGGCTTCCGGAAAGCGGTGAAAGAGATACTGGGCCATGACCATGTTGAGGATGGAATCCCCAAGGAACTCAAGCCGCTCGTTGTTGTTGCCACCGTAGCTCCGGTGCGTCAGCGCCAGCCGGAGGTGTTCCACGTTACTGAAGTGGTAGCCCAGTCGTTTCTGGAGCTGGTCGAGGCGTTCCTGCTCGGTCACGGCATCCTCAGTTCATGCTGGTGGTCGAATTGGATCACGGTGTCGATATTGCCCATGAACGGAGAGCGGACTTCATAGGAGAATTCCAGGCGCAGGCGCTCGCCATCACGCTCCATGGCGATCTCATCCACATCCACGCCATCAATGTTCTCCATCTGAATGCGCTTGCGGAGCAGCTCCCGCACATCCCCCACGGTTTCCGCCTCGCGGTAGGGCCGGGACTCCTCCATGGAGCCGATGATGCTGCTGAGCGTGAAGTCCTCGATGTACACCGGCACCACACGAACAACCACGGTCAGTAGAAAAACGCCGATCACGATGAACAGCATCATCGCGAGCATCGAAAAACCACTCTGGTGTCTGACTGCTGGTTTCATAACGGATCTCCGCTGCTACTGGATCCAGCCGACACGATGGAAACTGGGAAGGCTGGTCAGCGACTCCCAGTGCATCCAGATGGCGAAGGCCTTACCCACCACATGCTGGTCGGACACCATGCCCCAGTACCGGCTGTCCCGACTGTTGTCGCGATTGTCGCCCATCACGAAATAGTGGCCTTCGGGAACCGTCCACTCACCCTCGGCATCCGGGTCCGTCCGGCGCTGGGCATAAAGGGTGCTGAACACATCGCCCCCCAGCTTTTCCCGGTGCAGGTCCTGGTTTCCCAGGCTCGCCACAAACGCGGAAGGCACCGGCTCTCCATTAACGTAGAGCTGTTTGCCCTCGTAGGCAACACGGTCGCCAGGCACCCCGACCACACGCTTGATGTAGTTGACGGAGGGCTCCACCGGGTAGCGGAACACCATGATGTCGCCTCTTTCAGGATCACCGAAATCAGCAATCTCCCAGTGCGCCACCGGCAGCCTCAGCCCATAGGTGAACTTGTTCACCAGGATGAAGTCCCCCACTTCCAGTGTTGGCAGCATGGAGCCGGACGGAATCTGGAAAGGCTCCACCAGGAAGGAACGCAGCACCAGAACCACCAGCAGGATGGGGAAAAAGGAACGGCTGACCTCGGCGAGCCAGGGCTGGTCCGGATCATTACTGTCCGCCGCGTCCTCGGCGCTCTTGCGGGCACCACTCTGGGCATAGCGCTCCTGCCGGCGCGGCCGGAAGAACCGGCCATCAATCAGCCAGATGATGCCGGTGACGGCGGTGAGTACCACCAGCAGCAGCGGGAAATTGATGTTCATGGACACTCCCTAGTCATCGTCCACCCTGAGCACGGCCAGGAAGGCCTCCTGGGGCACCTCCACGTTCCCGACCTGCTTCATGCGCTTCTTGCCTTCCTTCTGCTTCTGCAGCAGTTTCTTCTTGCGGCTGACATCACCGCCGTAGCACTTGGCCGTGACGTTCTTGCGCAGCGCCTTGACCGTCTGGCGCGCCACCACGTGGTTGCCGATGGCCGCCTGGATGGCGATATCGAACATCTGGCGGGGAATCAGTTCCTTCATCTTCTCGGCAAAGGCCCTGCCCCTGCTGTGGGCCTGATCCCGGTGCACCACGATGGCCAGGGAATCCACGCGGTCGCCGTTGATGAGAATATCCAGCCGCGCCAGATTCGCCGCCTGGAAACGCTGGAACTGATAATCCAGCGACGCATAACCGCGCGTGGCGCTCTTGAGGCGGTCGAAGAAGTCCAGCACAACCTCGCTCATGGGCAGCTCATAGACCACCTGGACCTGGGTGGCCAGGAAGTTCATGTTGGTCTGCTGGCCCCGGCGCTCCTCGCAGAGTGCGATCACGTTGCCCAGGAATTCCTGGGGCACGAGGATGTTGGCCTCGCAGATGGGCTCGCGGATCTCCTCGATCTCCGCCGGGTCCGGCAGGCGCGATGGATTCTCAATGTACTCAACGGTGCCATCCACCATCACCACCTCATAGACCACCGTGGGCGCAGTGGTGATGAGATTGATGCCGTATTCGCGCTCCACCCGCTCCTGGATGATCTCCATGTGGAGCATGCCCAGGAAGCCACAGCGGAAGCCGAACCCGAGCGCATCCGAGCTCTCCGGCTCAAAGAACAGCGAGGCGTCATTGAGGGTGAGCTTCTCAAGCGCGTCCCGGAAGGCGTTGTAGTCCTCCGAGGACACCGGGAAGATGCCCGCATAAACCTGCGGCTTTACGTTCTGGAAGCCTTCCAGCTGGGGTACATCCGGAGTGCTGGCGTGGGTCATGGTATCGCCCACGGGGGCACCCTTGATGTCCTTGATGCCGGAGACGACAAAGCCCACTTCTCCGGCCTTGAGCTCGGGGATGGTCGTGGGCTTCGGATTGAAGTAGCCCACCTTGTCCACCACGTGGGTCTTGCCGGTGGACTTGACCAGAATCTTCTCGCCCTTGCGCACGCTGCCGTGCATCACGCGCACCAGCGATACCACGCCCTGGTAGTTATCAAACCAGGAATCAATGATCAGTGCCTGGAGGGCGTCATCCACCTCGCCCTCGGGCGGCGGAATGCGTTTGATCAGCGCCTCCAGCACGTCCTCGACGCCCGTGCCGTTCTTGGCGCTGCAGGGAACCGCGTCGCTGGCATCAATCCCGATGACGTCCTCAATCTCGGACATCACCTTCTCGGGATCGGCCTGTGGCAGGTCGATCTTGTTCAGAACCGGGATGACCTCAAGGTTCTGATCCATGGCGGTGTAGCAGTTGGCCACGGACTGGGCCTCGACGCCCTGGCCCGCATCCACAACAAGCAGCGCACCCTCGCAGGCCTTGAGGGAGCGCGACACCTCATAGGAAAAGTCCACGTGCCCCGGCGTGTCGATGAAGTTGAGCTCGTAGACGTTGCCATCCTTTGCCTTGTACTTGAGCGTCACGCTCTGGGCCTTGATGGTGATCCCACGTTCACGCTCCAAGTCCATGGAATCCAGGACCTGCTCGTTCATTTCCCGGTCGGTCAGTCCTTCGCAGACCTGGATGAAGCGGTCCGCCAGTGTGGACTTGCCGTGGTCGATGTGGGCAATGATCGAAAAGTTGCGTATGTGGCTGAGATCGCTCACTGAAACTCCAGAATCCGGTTTCCGGCGACTGCCATTGCGGCAGCGGCCATGACCGGGCGGATTTTACCGGACACGGGAGGGAAAGGCTATGGCCGGCCCGGGTGGAATACCCCGGGCCGGCCGGCATGGTGACAGGCGTTACTCAGGCAGGCGCAGGGCCACGATCCGTGGATTCCCCTGCCGGATCAGAGTGACCGCTACCGGCTTGCCGGCCGGCAGCCCGGAAACCGCCTCGCGGAACTCGTCAACGTCGGTCACACCCTGGTTGCCGATCTTGCGGATTACATCATTACGGCGGATACCGGCCTGGCGTGCCGGACCACGCCCGACTTCCGTGACCAGCACACCGCCGTCCAGATCCCACTGGCGTGCCAGCTGCTCAGGCAGCGGTTCAACCCTCAGCCCCAGACGGTTGCCGGTATCCGGCTGCACGGACTGCTGCTGCGCCTGCTGCCCATCTTCCGGCAGCTTACCCACAGTAAAGGGCACCTTGATCCGTTCGCCGCCGCGCATCACGGTCAGTTCGGCCTCGCTGCCAACATCCGCCTGCCCGACCTTGGGCGGCAGATCCGAAGAGCGGGTGATTTCCTCGCCATTGAACTCGAGGATCACGTCACCCTGCTGCAGACCGGCTTCCGCGGCCGGTGAATCCGGCACCACGTCCGCCACCAGGGCGCCGTGCGGCCGTTCAAGACCAAAGGTTTCGGCCAGGTCCCGGTTGACCTCCTGAATCATCACGCCCAGCCAGCCACGGGTAACACTGCCTTTGTTCCTGAGCTGATCGAACACATCCATGGCCACATCCATGGGAATGGCGAAGGAAACCCCCATGAAACCACCTGAACGGGTATAGATCTGGGAGTTCACCCCTATGACCTCACCGTCCATATTGAACAGGGGGCCACCGGAATTGCCGGGATTAATGGCCACATCGGTCTGGATGAAGGGAATGTAGTTGTCACGCGGCAGGGAACGGCCTTTGGCGCTGACGATCCCCGAAGTGACGGTGTAGTCAAAGCCGAAAGGCGACCCGATGGCGAACACCCATTCGCCCACCGACAGATCCGAGGAGCTGCCGATCTTCGCCGTGGGCAGGCCTTCGGCATCCACCTTCAGTACCGCAATGTCGGAACGGGCATCAGCCCCCACCACTTCCGCTTCCATCTCGCGCCGGTCGTTCATGCGCACGATGATCTCGTCCGCGTTCTCGACCACATGGTTGTTGGTGAGAATGTAACCATCGGAAGAGACAATGAACCCCGACCCCATGGACTGGTGCTCACGCTGGCGGTCCGGCATCTGCCCGCGGAAGCGCTCATTGAAGAATTCCTGGAAGAATTCCGGGAGCTGCTCCATCTGGCCACCAAACGGCGTCGCGCCCCGGGAGCTCGTGGACGTGGTACTGATATTAACCACAACGTCCGCATTATTCTCGACCAGCCCGGTGAAATCCGGCAACTGACTCCCGCTCTGCTGCGCGGGCACACAGGCACTCACCAGCAGTAATGCAAGGGCAAGCAGCGGTGTGACTCGATGTGGCATCCTCGTCATTAGGATCTCCCATCCGGTTTGAATACTCAGGGGCCGTGCGTGGTGCACGGACCCTCGCCTGATACCCCGTCATGATATTGAGTTCGACACCGGGGTTTTCAAGTGAACTGTACGTCACAATCAGGGACGCGCCTCACAAAAACCGGCTCGTAGCGCCCGGCCTCGCGGGCACTACGCAACCGATAGCGGGCCAGCAGCAGCCCCCCCGCGAGGCCGGCAATCCCGGCAGCCGTGGTCACCCCATCACTACTGCCAATCAGCACCTCCGCAAGCAGAGCCCCGAGCACCAGCCCCAGAAGCGGCACCATATAGACCATCGCCGCGCCGGCCACCAGGGCCGAAGGCCTCATCCGCAGCAACACCCGGTCTCCCGGTGTCACCCGTTCATCCCCGGGGACGGTAACCCAGAACTCGCCGGGAGAGGGGGCACTCCGCATCGCGCCCAGCAACCCCTGGCCGCAGCCCTCACCGGCTGCACAGCGCGAACAGCCAGCGGCCGGCGCCACCCGTATCCGGGCACGCTGCCCCACGCATTCGAGAACCTCGCCCTGGCGTTCGTCGTCCGGTTGCGCCTGTTCTTCCATTGCCCGTCCCCATTCCGATATCCGGATCATCTCCCGGCCATCGCTGTACGTAAAGAGTGACACCAGAAGCAAACTTTAGTTCAATATCCGCCATGCATGCATTCCACCATTACGATGTGCTGATCGTCGGCAGCGGTGCAGCAGGTCTGAGCACTGCCCTGACCCTGTCCTCTGACCTGAGCGTTGCTGTTCTGAGCAAGACGGAGCTCGACAGCGGCTCCACCCAGTGGGCCCAGGGCGGCATTGCCGCCGTGCTGGACGACAGCGACAGCGAGGACGCGCACACCGCCGACACCCTCGCGGCCGGTGCCGGGCTCTGCCACGAGGACACGGTCCGGCTGACCGTCTCCCAGGCACGCGACAGCATCGACTGGCTGATTGCGCAGGGTGTCCAGTTCACCCGGGCCGACGGCAGCCACTTCCACCTGACCCGTGAGGGTGGCCACAGTCACCGCCGTATCATCCATGCTGCGGACGCCACCGGTCAGGCGGTCTCCGAGGCCCTTTGCGAGCGTGCCCGACAGCAGCCCAACATCGACATCTTCGAAAACCGGGTGGCGGTGGATCTGGTCACCCACCGCAAACTGTTCCTGCCGGGCAACCGCTGCGTGGGCGCCTACATATTCAACCACGACACCCAGGAGGTGGAACTCTTCCGCGCGCGGTTCGTGGTGCTGGCCACCGGCGGTGCCAGTAAGGCCTACCTCTATACCAGCAATCCGGATGGCGCTACCGGCGACGGGATTGCCATCGCCTGGCGTGCCGGCTGCCGGGTGGCCAACATGGAGTTCAACCAGTTCCACCCCACCTGCCTCTATCACCCCCAGGCCAAGTCGTTCCTGATCAGCGAGGCCCTGCGCGGGGAAGGTGGTAAACTGCTTCTGCCGGACGGCAGCCGATTCATGGACCGCTTCGACGAACGCGCCGAACTGGCTCCGCGGGACATCGTGGCGCGGGCCATCGACCATGAAATGAAGCGCCTGGGCGCGGACTGCCTCTACCTGGACATCAGCCACCGTCCGGCGGATTTCATCGAGGAACACTTCCCCACCATCGCCGCGCGCTGCCGCGAGTACGGCATCGACATCACCCGCGAGCCCATTCCCATCGTGCCCGCCGCCCATTACACCTGCGGTGGCGTCATGGTGGACGATCACGCCCGCTCGGACGTGAACCAGCTCTACGCGGTGGGCGAGACCTCCTTCACCGGCCTGCACGGTGCCAACCGCATGGCCAGCAACTCGCTGCTGGAATGTCTGGTCTACGGCCGGGCCGCCGCCCGGGACATCAATGAACAGACCCCGCATGTTCCGGAACCGCCGGAAGTGCCCGAATGGGACGAGTCCCGGGTGCGAGATTCGGACGAGGACGTGGTGATCGCCCACAACTGGGATGAACTGCGCCACTTCATGTGGGACTATGTGGGCATCGTGCGCACCACCAAGCGGCTGCAGCGGGCCAAGCACCGGGCGGACATGCTGCACAGTGAGATCCGGGAGTTCTACAGCAACTACCGCGTCAGCAATGACCTGCTGGAGCTGCGCAACCTGGTGACAGTGGCGGACCTGATCATCTGCTCGGCCCTGCAGCGGCGCGAAAGCCGGGGGCTTCACTACAATCTGGATTACCCGACAACCATCGCGGAGCCCAAGGACACCGTGCTGGTGCCAACCACCTACATGCGTTCCGACGCCTGAGCCCTGATGGAAACCACCGACTCCATGACTGACGACCGTGAATACAAACGCCTTGTCTGGCACAGCCGCAGGGGCATGCTGGAGCTTGACCTGCTGCTCGTGCCCTTTGTGAAGGAAGCCTACCCCTCGCTGCCCGAAGCCGACCAGGCCCGTTACCGGACCCTGATCGAGTGCGAGGACAACGACCTCTTCGCCTGGTTCATGCAGCGCAGCCGCCCCGAGGACCCGGACCTTGCCCGCATCGTCGACCTCATCCTCCAGCGGGTTCAGCCGGATTGACGTCCCGCTGAGCCCTTCCCCGGGCCTCGCTGCCGTAGCCGCAGCGCCTTGGCTGCTGCCGGCGGGGCTGATCCTGGGCCTGGAGAGCATTCCCGGCGCTGTCACAGTGGGCGTGACCGCTGCCAGCGCGGTTGGCGCCATCACGGCCACCCGGCGCCAGCTCCTGCGCACCCGCCACAGCCCGCTGCGACTGATCGCCGGACCGGAGGGGCTGCGGACGGTGAATCCCCTGGGCGACGAACACCCAGTCCGGGTCGGTGCCGGTTCCCGGATCACCCACCGCCTCATCTGGTTGCGCCTCAGTGGAAGCGGCCATGCCCAACCCCTGCTGTTGAGCACCCTCCCCGGTATCCGCAATACTGACGCGCAAAGCCTGCGCCGACTGACGGGCTGGCTCCGGCTGGGGCCGAGCCGCGCCAGCGGTGAGTGAGCTCATGAATCCTTTTCACGGAGACACGGAATGACCCAGACGACCACGGCCCCCGCCACCCTGCCTGATGCCATGACCGCATCAGCCGATGCCCATCGGCTGATGCTGCTGGAAGGCCCGGATGTGGACCGTTTCCTCCAGGGCCAGGTCACCTGCAACATTGAGGAACTGACCCGCGAACACAGCCTGCCCGGCGCGGCCTGCACACCCAAGGGGCGTACCTATGCGCTGTTCCGCCTGGTGCGTCTGTCGCCCGAAAGGGTCCTGGTGCGCTTTCCCGAAACCCTGAGCGACCGGATCAGCCAGCAGCTGAGCAAGTACCTCGCCTTCTTCCAGGCGGAACTGAAAGCCGCAGAGGACTGGCAGCTCCTGGGCCTTATCGGGGAAGAACACCCCGCGACCCTCGCCCCGTCACTCCCGGCGGAGCTGAACGACGCCACCATCACCGACAATGGCGTCCTGGTACGCACCGTGCCGCTGCCGGACGGCCGGCCCCGGTTTGAGTTCTGGTGGAATACGGCCGCGAAGGAGGCTCCAGAGCCGGATCAGCCTGGCACCGCATGGGAGCTCTCGGAAATCATGAGCGGCCTGACCCTGCTCAACGACACCACCACGGAACAGTACATACCGCTGAACCTGAACCTCCAGTCCTACGGGGGCGTGAGCTTTACCAAGGGCTGCTACACCGGCCAGGAGATCATCGCGCGCATGCATCACCTGGGACAGCTCAAGAAGAGCCTTTTCCGTCTTGAGGCCCGCTTCACCGATACCCTCCCCGCCCCCGGCGACCGGCTGGTGGACGGCGACGGCAATGCCCTGGGTGAGATCACAGACAGTATCGCCACCGACGAGGGCACCGTGCAGCTTCTCGGGGTTCTCAAGCATGCCGCCATGGAAGCCACCATCACGCTTGCCGATCAACCGGGGGCCCAGCTGGAACTGCAGCCACTGGGATATGACGTGCCCGAACAGCAGCCGTGACAAAATATAACGGCAGGCCGCGCCAGCTCCTGCTATAAAGAGGGCAGCATTTCAAAGCATTCAGGAGGCCCTCAGGGCTATGACGGAACTGGCCAATCGCATTCGTGATCAGCTCCTAACAGCCATCGACCAGGATCAACTGACCCTGCCGACGCTGCCGGAAGTGGCGCTGAAAGTCCGGGACATCGCCGAGGACGACAACGCCACCATCCAGGACATCTCAAAGACCATCAGTGATGATGCGGCCATGTCCGCGCGCATCATCAAGGTGGTTAACAGCCCCCTGTTCCGGGGATCACGCGAGATCAACACCCTCAACATGGCCGTCAGCCGGCTGGGCATGGACTACACCAGCAGTCTTGCGATGGGGCTGGCCATGGAACAGATGTTCCAGGCCACCTCGGATATGGTGGACCGGCGCCTGCGGACCATCTGGCAGCGCAGCACCGAAATCGCCGGCATTGCCCAGGTACTCGCCCAGCACTACACGAAGCTCCGGCCAGAGCAGGCGACCCTGGCGGGTCTTGTCTGCCAGATCGGCGCCCTGCCGGTACTGCGATTCGTCGAGGACCATGACCTGCAGGTCAACAGCGCCATGCTGGACAACCTGGTGGATGAGCTCCACCCGGTGATCGGGGACCGGATTCTCAAACGCTGGGACTTCCCTCTGGAGCTGCATCACGTGCCGTCAGAGCACGTCAACTTCGGGCGCCAGGTGCCGGAAGCGGACTACGCGGATGTGGTCATGGTCGCCAGCCTTCAGACCCTGGTGGGAACCGGCCACCCCTACACGGAAATGAACTGGCACGAGGTCACAGCGTTCCATCGCCTCGGTCTGGATCCGGAATCCGGAATGGAGGATGACGAGGATCTGGGCGAGCAGATGGACGCGGCCATGGCCCTGCTCAAGGGCTGATCCCGCTCAGCCCTGTGCCTGTTTGCCGCCACGGTAACGGGCTTCCAGTGTGGCCTGGTCCGGCAGCGCCCAGTCCACCTCCGGAAGCCCCTTCTGCGCCAGCCACTCGTTGGTCCGCGAGAACCATTTCTGCCCGAAGAACCCCCGATGGGCGGCAAGAGGCGATGGGTGGGGCCCTTCCAGCACCAGATGCCGATTGCGGTCGATGAACCCACCCTTCTTCTGGGCGTAGCTGCCCCACAACAGGAAAACCACGCCTTCACGCTCCTCGTTGAGGTGCCCGATAACCCGGTCCGTGAAAGTCTCCCAGCCCTGGCCGCGGTGTGCTCCGGCGTTGCCCTGGGCCACGGTCAGTACACTGTTGAGCAGCAGCACACCCTGCTCCGCCCAGGGCTGCAGGCAGCCGTGATCCGGAATGGGCGCGCCCAGGTCCTGATTCAGTTCCTTGAAGATATTCACCAGCGAGGGCGGCACCTGGACACCGGGCCGGACGCTGAAGCACAGGCCATGGGCCTGACCCGGCCCGTGGTAGGGATCCTGCCCCAGAATGACCACCGAGGTGCGCTCGAACGGCGTGCTGTTGAGCGCATTGAAGCAGAGGCTGGCGCGCGGGAACAGGGTTTTCCCGGCCTGCTCTTCCGCGGCCAGGAATTCCCCGAGCTTTTCCATGTACGGCTGGCTGAATTCACCCTCAAGGCGTTCCCGCCAGCCGGTGCCCGGTTTCAGATGCGACAGCAGCGCTTCCGTGGCCGGGTGCATGCTCAGCCCCTCTCGGGTCTCATCGCCGGGAACAGGATGACATCGCGGATCGAGGGCGAATCCGTCAGCAGCATCAGCAGCCGGTCGATACCGATCCCCTCACCCGCGGTCGGCGGCAGGCCGTATTCCAGCGCCGTGATGTAGTCCTCGTCGTAGAACATGGCCTCGTCATCGCCGGCCGCCTTTTCCTCGGCCTGCTCCCTGAAGCGCTGGGCCTGGTCCTCGGCATCGTTGAGCTCGGAGAACCCGTTTGCGATCTCGCGCCCGCCCACAAAGAGCTCGAAACGCTCGGTCACGCTCGGATCGTCGTCACAGCGGCGTGCCAGCGGTGACACCTCGGTCGGATACCGGGTAATGAAGGTGGGCTGGGTCAGCCGGTGCTCGGCGGTCTCCTCAAAGATCTCGGTCTGGATGCGCCCCAGCCCCCAGCCGTCTTTGACGTTGATGCCCAGAGCCGCGGCGGCCTTCGCCGCCTGCTCCGGATCCGAGAGCTGTGCCTCGGTCAGCTCGGGATTATGCTCCAGGATCGCTTCCATCACACTCAGGCGCCGGAAAGGACCCGAGAAGTCGTAGGTAACGTGATCCACGATCTCGCCGTTCTCACCCCGTACCCCGTTGCTGAAGTGCGCTTCGCCAAAAACGCTTTCCGTCACTTCCCGCAGCAGGTTCTCGGTCAGTTCCATCAGGTGGTTGTAGTCCGCATAGGCCTGATAGAACTCAAGCATGGTGAACTCCGGGTTATGCCGGGTGGAGAGCCCTTCGTTGCGGAAGTTGCGATTGATCTCGAAGACCTTCTCGAACCCACCAACCACCAGGCGCTTGAGATAGAGCTCCGGCGCCACGCGCAGGAACATGTCGATATCCAGCGCGTTGTGGTGGGTCACGAAGGGCCGGGCCGCAGCACCGCCGGGGATCACCTGCAGCATGGGCGTCTCCGCCTCGACGAAGTCGCGGCTGGTGAGGTAATGGCGGACGTGGTTGATGACCTTAGAGCGCACCTTGAAGGTGCTGCGCGTGTCCTCGTTCATGATGAGGTCCACGTAGCGCCGGCGGTAACGCTGCTCCGGGTCCACCAGGCCCTTGTGCTTCTCCGGCAGGGGCCGGAGTGACTTGGTCAGGAGCTGGTATTCCTCCATCACCACGTACAGGTCGCCCTTACCGGACTTCGACAGCGTGCCCTTCACGCCCACGATGTCGCCCACATCCCAGTCCTTGATCTCCTTCTGCACCTCCTTGGTGCTGTAGATCTGGATCCGGCCACTCATGTCCTGGATCACCGAAAAGGGCTTGCGGTCCAGCATCAGGCGCCCGGCCACTGCCACCTTCATGTTCAGCTCGGCCAGCTCTTCCTTGCTGTAGTCGCCGTAGCGCGCCTGCAGCTCCGCGGCGGTACTGTCCCGCTCAAAGTCATTGGGGAACGGGTTGTCGCTGGCCTCCCGCCGCGCCTGGAGCTTCTCGCGGCGCTCGGCGATCAGCCGGTTCTCGTCCTGGGATGGCGTTGCGTCGGTGTTGTCCGTCATGGGCGAAAGATTCTCCGGTGGTTACAGGCCCTGCTTGAGACTGGCGATGATGAATTGATCAAGACTCCCGTCGAGCACATTCTGCGTATTGCTCGTTTCCACGCGCGTACGAAGATCCTTGATGCGCTGGTCATCCAGAACGTAGGAGCGGATCTGGCTGCCCCAGCCGATGTCCGACTTGTTGTTCTCGGCAGCCTGTTTCTCCTCGTTGCGCTTCTGCAGCTCCAGCTCGTAAAGCTTGGCGCGCAGCTGCTTCATCGCGTAATCCTTGTTCTGGTGCTGGGAGCGGCCGCTCTGGTTCGCCACCACGGTGCCCGTGGGCTGGTGGGTGATCCGCACCGCGGATTCCGTGGTGTTAACGTGCTGGCCACCGGCGCCGGAGGCGCGGTACACGTCGATCCGCAGATCCGAGGGGTCAATCTCGATCTCGATGTTGTCGTCGATCTCCGGCGAGGCGAACACGGAGGCAAAGGAGGTGTGCCGGCGGTTGCCCGAATCAAAGGGCGACTTGCGCACCAGCCGGTGCACGCCTGTCTCGGTGCGCAGCCAGCCGTAAGCGTACTCGCCCTCGATCCGGATGGTGGCGCTCTTGAGACCGGCCACATCACCGTCCTGGGCCTCGAGCACCTCGTACTTGAAACCCTTGGCCTCGGCCCAGCGCAGGTACATGCGCAGCAGCATATTGGCCCAGTCCTGGGCCTCCGTGCCGCCGGAGCCGGACTGGATGTCCAGATAGCAGTTGCTGGCATCCATATCGCCTGAGAACATCCGCCGGAACTCCAGCTTCTCCAGCTCCCCTTCCAGGGTCTGGAGTTCGCCGGTCACGTCATTGGCGGCCGCCTCATCCTCCTCGGACTCGGCCATCTGGAGCAGCTCTTCCGCATCGCGGATGCCGGTGCTCAGCCGGTCCAGCGTGGAAACAATGGCATGCAGGCTGGCATGCTCCTTGTTCAGTGCCTGGGCGCGGTCCGGATTGTTCCAGACTTCAGGCTGTTCCAGTTCGCGTTCGACTTCCGTCAGCCGTTCCTTCCTGCTGTCGTAGTCAAAGATACCCCCTAAGCGCTTCCGTACGCGCTTCCAGGTCACGAATGGTCTGAATGATCGGATTGGTTTCCATAGCCGACGGCCTCTTGTTGAGTGGGCATGTCAGAAAGATGGCTTATTGTAACGAATGCGCAGGGCACTGAATACGCGGCTTACAGCGGCTCCAGATGCAGTACGCGCAGCTGCAGCCGCTCGCGCCCGCGGAAGCGGTTGGCATCCAGCTGGTAGGCCAGCCGGGCCCGCCGGCATTCGCACGGCCACTGATCGGTGTCGATATTGAAGGCGATGCCGTCCAGCGGTGTGTTCCATCCGGGCACGCCGATCTGCAGCTTGAGGTGGCGCTCGCCCACAATCCGCTGCTCCAGGAGCTCGAACTCACCGTCGAACACCGGCTCGGGGAACCCCTGCCCCCAGGGTCCGCCGCTGGACAGAAGGTGGGCGGTTTCGAGGGTCAACCAGTGTGGCTCCAGTTCACCGTCACTGAGGATCTCCGGGCGCAGAAGCTCCGGCTCAACCCGCTCGCGGACCAGTTCCGTCACTGCCTCCCGGAACTGGTCCACACCGGAGTCAGTCAGGGTCATGCCAGCCGCCATTGCATGGCCGCCATAACGATTCAAAAGCCCCGGATGGCGGGCATCGAGCTCCGCGATCAGGTCCCGGATATGCAGGCCTGGCACGGAACGGGCCGAGCCCTTGAGCAGCCCCTCACCACCGCGGGCGAAGGCGATCACCGGACGGTGGAAGCGTTCGCGGATGCGCGAGGCCAGAAGACCGATCACGCCTTCGTGCCACTGTTCATCGTGCAGGCACAGCACCGGCGGCAGCTCACCCTCATCCAGGTGCAGCCTGGCCAGCGCCGACTCCGCTTCCCCGCGCATGTCCGATTCAATGGTCCGGCGTTCACGGTTCAGGCGGTCCAGTTCGGAGGCAAGGCGCTGCGCCTCGCCCTCATCCTCCGTCAGCAGGCATTCAATGCCCACGGCCATGTCGTCCAGGCGGCCCGCCGCGTTGAGGCGCGGGCCCAGGACAAACCCCAGATCCGTCGCTTCCAGCGCATCCGCATCCCGACCAGCCAGTTCAAGCAGTGCCCGGATGCCGGGGCGTGTCCGGCCGGCACGGATACGGCGCAGCCCCTGGGCCACCAGGGTTCGGTTGTTGTGATCCAGGGGCACCACGTCCGCCACCGTGCCCAGTGCCACCAGATCTAGGTATTCCGCCATTGCCGGAGGCGCCTGGGCAAACCATCCGGCCGCTTCCAGGTGTCTGCGCAGCGCGCTCATCACATAGAAAGTCACGGTAACGCCGGCCGTATTGCCGGTGGGAAAGCCGCAGCCTGGCTGGTTGGGATTGACAATGGCCTCGGCCCCCGGAAGCGTCTCCCCGGGCAGGTGGTGGTCTGTGACCACGACGCGCACGCCCTTCTCCCCGGCCCTGGCCACCCCTTCATGGGCGGCAATCCCATTGTCGACGGTCAGGATCAGATCCGGGAGGCTGCCCTCCTGCGCCAGCTGGTCGATAATGCCCGGCGTCAGGCCATAGCCATCCGTGAAGCGGCTGGGCACACGGTAGTCCACCTGGTGGGCACCGAAGCGGGTGAGTGCCAGCACCGCCAACGCCGTGCTGGTAGCGCCATCGGCGTCAAAGTCGCCCACGATGGTAATCCGCTGCCCCTGCATCACGGCATTGGCAAGCGTGGAGGCGGCCATCTCCATCCCCAGGAAGCCCTCCGGGCGAGCCAGGGAGGCAAGGCCATAGTCGAGCTGGCTGGCGTCCATGACGCCCCGGGCGGCATAGAGCCGCCGCAGGAGAGGATGTAGATCGGCACTGGCGAGGGCATCCCCGCCGGCGCCAGCACGCCGAACGATGGTCTGCTGCATAGGGCTCAGCTGTCGGCGTAGCGCCAGTTACGGGCCATGAACTGCTGAATGGTGGCGAGGTCGTTGTCCAGCACCGTGAACCGCTCCTCCCGCTCCATCAGATCCGAGAGGTGCTCGGGCAGTGCCGCCTCGCGGGGCACGCCGGAACGGGTCACGGCATCCGGGAACTTGGCCGGGTGCGCGGTCCCCATGGTCACCATCGGCACGGTGGCATCACGCCGGCAGCGCCGCGCCGCCTCCACGCCAATGGCCGTGTGCGGGTCCAGCAGGTACTCGGTTTCGCCATAGACTTCGGCAATCACCTCACAGGTGCGCTCATCGTTCACCGAGAGGCTGTCGAACAGCCCGCGGGCTGATTTCCAGCGGTCATTCTCCAGTGACACAGCGCCATGCTCTGCACTTTTCAGGAACTGAACCACGCTCTCTGGATGGCGACCATAGAGATCGAACAGCAGCCGCTCGAAGTTGCTTGAGATGGTGATGTCCATGCTCGGCGACAGGGTGTGCTGCAGCTTGCCGGTCTCGTAGTGATTACCGCTGATGAACCGGTGCAGGATGTCATTCTGGTTGGTGGCGACCACCAGCTGCTGCACCGGCACACCCATCTGCCTTGCCAGGTAGCCAGCGAAGATATCGCCGAAATTACCGGTGGGCACCGAGAAAGCCAGGCTGCGGTGCGGACCGCCCAGAGCCAGTGAAGCGTAGATATAATAGACGATCTGGGCCATGATCCGGGCCCAGTTGATGGAGTTGACAGCCACCAGGGAGGTCTTGCCTTCCAGGAAGGACTGGTCCGCAAAGCTGGCCTTGACCATCTTCTGGCAGTCGTCGAAATTCCCGTCCACCGCGATGTTGTGGACGTTGTCGCTGAGCACGGTGGTCATCTGGCGCCGTTGCACCTCCGAGACCCGCCCGTGGGGATGCAGGATGAAGATGTCCACGTGCTCTGAGTGGCGGCAACCCTCAATGGCCGCCGAACCGGTATCGCCGGAGGTGGCCCCGAGGATCACCACGTGCTGGCCACGCTTTTCCAGAACATGGTCCAGGAGCCGGCCCAGCAGCTGCAGGGCGAAATCCTTGAACGCCAGCGTCGGGCCCCGGAACAGTTCCATGACCCATTCGTTGGCATCCAGCTGCACCAAGGGCGCCACCGCACGGTGGGTAAAACCGGCATAGGTCTCACGGACCATGGCCCGGAAGTCGTCCTCGGCAATGGATTCCTCGACGAAGGGATACATCACCCGGCAGGCCAGTTCGTCGTAGGGCAGCCCACGCAGCGCCATCAGATCCTCCGGCGTATAGCGCGGCAGGGTTTCGGGCACGTAGAGCCCGCCGTCAGTGGCAAGCCCCTGCAGGAGCACGTCTTCAAAGCTGAGCGCGGGCGCCTGCCCGCGGGTGCTGATGTATCTCAAGGCAGTATTCCGTCAGTGTCCAGGGTCAGTTCTCAGAGAAAGTTCTCGGCGCGGATGCGCACCACCCTGCCCTCTACCTCGGGCAGTGCTTCCATTTCGGCAATGGCATCGTTGACCTGTTTCTCCAGAACCGTATGGGTCAGCAGGATCACCGGAATCTGGCCGTCATGCAGTTCGGATTCCTTCTGCATGATGGATTCGATGTTGATGCCGTTCTCGCTCATGATGGAGGCCACCTTGGCGAGCACACCGGGCCGATCCAGCGCCTGGATGCGCAGATAGTAGGCCGAGCGGATCTCGTTCGGACTCAGGATTCGGTGATCGGTCACCGCATCAGACTCGAAGCCAAGATAGGGCACGCGCTGCGCGCTGTCGGTCGACACGGTACGCGCCACATCCACCAGGTCCGCGATCACCGCGGAGGCCGTGGCCTCATCCCCGGCACCCGGGCCGTAGTACATGGTCTGGCCGACCGCATCACCATCAACAAGCACGGCATTGAGAACGCCGTCGACCTTGGCAATCAGATTCTTCTCGGGCACAAGTGTCGGGTGCACACGCAGCTCAATGCCATCCTCACGGGAACGGGCGATGCCCAGGTGCTTGACCCGGTAACCCAGAGCTTCCGCGTGGGTGATGTCGTAGGGCGTGATATTGGCAATGCCCTCGGTATAGGCCCGGTCGAACTGCAGTGGTACGCCGAAGGCGGCCGAGGCCATGATGGTCAGCTTGTGGGCCGCATCGATCCCCTCAACATCGAAGGTGGGATCGGCTTCGGCATACCCGAGTTCCTGGGCTTCCTTCAGCACTTCATCGAAATCGCGCCCGGCCCGCATCTCAGTGAGGATGTAGTTGCCGGTGCCGTTGATGATGCCCGCGAGCCACTGGATCCGGTTGGCGGCCAGTCCCTCCCGGATCGCCTTGATGACCGGAATACCACCGGCAACGCCCGCCTCATAGGCGACAATGACGTTCTTCTCCCGGGCCGCGTCGAAGATCTCATTGCCGTGCTGTGCGATCAGAGCCTTGTTCGCGGTGACCACATGCTTGCCCTGCTCGATGGCGGCCAGCACCAGACGGCGGGCATCGTCATAGCCCCCGATGAGCTCAACGACAATATCGATGTCCGGATCATTGACCACATCGTTCAAGTCCGTGGAGAACGGCGTGTCACCCAGACCCAGGTCCGGGCGCGGGCTCCGGTTCGCTACACGCGCCACGCGCAGGTTGCAGCCGGCACGACCGGCGATGATCCGGGCGTTGCGCTGCAGGACCTCCCAGGTTCCGCCACCAACGGTCCCGAGACCACAGATTCCGATGTTCACGTCCTTCAACTGGCCACCTCTCGTTCGCTTGAAAAATGCACGTCGATGCCGGGGGAAACGCGCATGTTATACGCTTTGCGCGCCGAAAAAAACTCGACAACCTCCCAGCGTTACGGTTACGTCAGCCGTCGAGCCCGAGCTCCCTCGCCAGGACTCTCGGGGGTTTGTAGCCCCGGATCATGCGGCCGGATTCCGTAACCAGCGCCGGTGTTCCGCGGACGCCGAATGCACGCCCCATCCGGAAGTGGGACTGTACCGGTGACTCGCACTGGCCCGCGGATACGGACTCTCCCTGCTTGGCCCGTGTCATGGCGCTGCGGCGATCGTCCGAGCACCAGACCGCATTCAGCTGCCGGGCGCCCTTGCTGCCGGGACCTCCCCGGGGATAGGCCAGATAGTTGACCCGGATACCCAGGTCATTCAGGGCCTCCATGTCACGGTGAAGCTTGCGGCAGTAGCCACAGGTCGTGTCCGTGAACACATAGAGATCGGCCTTGACCCCGCCTTCATCCGGCCCGAAACGGATCATCTCACCGCTGTCCAGCTTCGACAGCGTCTGTCGGCGCTGCCGGGTACGGGTCTGCTCGGTCAGATTGGCGATGCCACCGTCGCCAAGACGCAGCATCTGGCCTGTGAACAGATAGCGGCCATCAGCGGTTGTATAGAGCAGGTTACCGCCACCCTGAACGGCGTACAGGCCCTCACGTTCCGTTTCCCGGATGCTGTCCAAGGGCATGTCAGGGAAGCTCTCTTTCAGGCGCTCGCGGATCCGCTCCTGCGGGGATTCCGCCTGTGCTGCTGTGGTCAGCAGCATGGCAGCGAGCAGCAGAAAAGCGGCTGATAGGCGTCTCATGATCAACTCCGGGTTCACTTTCAATGCTCCGGAGGATACCGGATTTCCGCTGGTCTGTCGTTGATCAGCCCCGGGGATGGTGGGTCTGGTGGAGCTGCTGCAGCCGCTCCCGCGCCACATGGGTATAGATCTGGGTGGTCGACAGATCACTGTGCCCCAGCAGCATCTGGACCACCCGGAGATCCGCGCCATGGTTGAGCAGATGGGTCGCGAAGGCATGGCGCAGGGTATGGGGCGAGAGCGGTTTGTGGATGCCGCCCCGCACGGCGTAGCGCCGGATCCGATACCAGAACGCCTGGCGCGTGAGGTGCCCGCCACGACCTCCGGGAAACAGGGCGTCCGTGCCGGCGCCCCCGGCCAGCTCCGGCCGGGCTTGCTGCAGATACCGGTCAAGCCACTCAAGGGCTTCCTCGCCCATGGGCACCAGGCGCTCCTTGTTGCCCTTGCCCAGAAGCCGAACCACACCCTGGCGCCGGTTCACCTGGGAGAGCCGCAACGCCACCAGCTCCGAGACCCGAAGACCGCAGGCATAGAGCAGTTCCATCATGGCCCTGTCGCGGAGTTCAATGGCTTCCTCCGTGTCAGGCGCATCCAGGAGGGCTTCCACATCCGCCTCTGTCAGAGTATCCGGCAGACGCCGGGCCAGTTTCGGACTGTCCAGACGCAGCGTCGGATCCTCGTCGATCAGGCCTTCACGCAGGAGGTAGCGGTAAAACCGTCTGAGGCAGGAGAGACGCCTGGCCGCCGTACTTGAGCGGGCTCCAGCAGAGAGCACACTGGAGAGGTAGTCCATGAGACAGCTCCGGTCCACGCTGGACAGGTCCTTTTCAGGATACTGCCGGGCGAGCCAGCGTCCGAACTGTCTGAGATCGCTTTCGTAGGAAAGCCGGGAGCGGTCGCTCAGGCCGGATTCCAGCCAGAGCGACTCACTGAATGACGCAACCAGTTGCTCGTTGCGTTCCTCAGCCAAGCTTTTCCTTGATCCGCGCGGCCTTACCGGAGAGCTGACGCAGATGGTACAGCTTCGCCTGGCGCACATCACCGCGACGCTTGACCGAAATGCTGTCAATCAGGCGGGAATGCGTCTGGAAGGTCCGCTCGACACCGATGCCATAGGAGCGCTTGCGTACGGTGAACGAGGAGTTCAGGCCACGGTTGCGCTTACCGATAACCACGCCCTCAAACGCCTGCAGACGCTCGCGGTTGCCCTCGGTTACCCGCACCTGAACGACCACGGTATCACCCGGGCCGAACTCGGGAACGGAGTCCTTGAGCTGCTCGTTTTCAATTTCCTGGATGATACTGTTCTTGCCACTCATCGTTTCGCTCACTCCTGAATGTGTCACCAATCCGACCCGCCATCCGGCCGTTCGTTTTCAATCTCCGCCAGCAGTCGCTGCTCCTCGGCGGTCAGTTCCCGTTCGCGGAGCAGTTCAGGGCGTCTGATCAGGGTCCGCTGCAACGACTGTTTCAGCCGCCAGCGCCGGATCCGCTCGTGATCGCCACCGAGCAGGACCTCCGGCACCCTGGATCCGCGATGCTCCTCCGGGCGCGTGTAATGCGGGCAGTCAAGCAGCCCGTCCGCGAAGGAATCCTCCACGGCGGACTGGCTGTGCCCCAGAACCCCCGGTATCTGGCGGACTACTGCATCCACCAGAACCATGGCCGCGAGCTCGCCGCCACTGAGCACGTAATCGCCGATGGAGATCTCCTCATCCACCCGCGACTCCAGCACGCGCTCATCAATGCCTTCGTAGCGCCCGGACAGCAGTACCAGACCGGGTTCCGCTGCCAGGGACTCGACCATCGCCTGATCAAGCACCCGGCCCTGGGGCGAAAGGCAGATGACCTTCGCCTCCCCGCCGACCCGCTCAACCGCCTCGTCTATGGCGGCCTCCACCGGCTCGGCCTTCATGACCATGCCCGGTCCGCCTCCGTAGGGGCGGTCATCAACCGTACGATGACGGTCGTGAGTAAAGGTCCGGGGGTTGATGCAGTCCAGCACCAGATGCCCTTCGGAAACCGCCCGGCCGCTCACCCCATAGTCGGTGATTGCCCGGAACATTTCCGGAAAAATACTGATGGCCGCAACCCGCAACCCGAGCGCCTCTTGTCTGACCCGTGACCGTTCACCCGGTGCGCGGGCCGTTTCTCAGAATTCCGGATCCCAGTCAGCCTCGAGGACACCGTCCTCCAGGTTCACCGATCGGACAATCTCATCCGGCAGGAAGGGGATCAGCCGCTCCCTGCCATCCATGCTGGCTGCGTCAGCACGCACCACCAGCACGTCATTGGACCCGGTCTCGATCAGGTGGTCCACCACCCCCAGGTCATGCCCTTCATCGGCAGTCCTTACCCGCAGCCCCTGGAGCTGGTACCAGTAGTACTCGCCCTCCCCGAGCGGCGGAAGCTCACTGGTCTCAACACGGATGTCGAGACCGCAGAGGCTGGCCGCCTGATCCCTGTCCTCAATGCCTTCAAGCCTGGCAACCAGTGTCTTGCCATGGGGCTTGCCGGTCACAAGGCGGACCTTGCGGGGCTCGCGGGACGGTGAACGCCCATCCACCAGGGTCCAGTTGCTGTACTGAAAGATATTTTCCCGGGGCTCAGTGTACGAATACACCTTCACCCAGCCCTGCACCCCGTAAACCGAGGTGATCTGGCCCAGTACGGTTTCCCCGACCCCCATGGATACGACTCCCTTACTCGGAAGCCGCCTCTTTCAGCAGGCTGCTCACCCGCTCAGTGGGCTGCGCACCCTGGTCGATCCAGTACTGGGCACGCTCGGTGTCGAGCCGCAGACGCTCTTCGTTGCCGCGCGCCACCGGATTGAAAAAGCCCAGCCGTTCGATGTAGCGGCCATCACGGGGCTTACGGCTGTCCGTGACCTGGACGTGGTAGAACGGGCGCTTCTTGGCGCCGCCTCGTGTCAAACGGATTGTTACCATTTCAACGACTGTCCTGTTGCGTTCGAATAATCAGTTCAGGCAAGCCTGTGCATGCGAACCGGCTGTCACGGGCTCAGTTACGCCCGTGCGAAAGGGCTGGCATTCTACTGTAAAACGCCGGCCCTGAAAAGCATTGATAACGGGCGTCAGCGCCGCCCCATGGGAGGCATGCCACCACCGCCCATACCGCCGGGCCCACCTCCGGGTCCACCGGGACCGCCCTGCCCCATCATACCCTGCATGCCGCGCATCATGTTCTCCATGCCGCCTTTCTTGCCCATCTTCTTCATCATCTTCTGCATCTGCTTGTGCTGCTTGAGCAGGCGGTTGATCTCCTGCATCTGCACACCGGAGCCGGAGGCGATGCGGCGTTTGCGGGAACTGCTGATGACGTCCGGGTAGCGGCGCTCATGCGGAGTCATGGAGGAGATGATCGCCTCCATGCGGCCGATGGACTTATCATTGACCTGCTTTTCCGCCATCTCCTGGTACTGACCCATACCGGGCAGTTTCTCGAGCATGGCGCCCATGCCGCCCATACTCTTCATCTGCTGGAGCTGGTCCCGGAAATCCTCCAGATCGAACTTCTTACCCTTCTTGATCTTCTTGGTGAGCTTCTGGGCCTTCTTCTGGTCGACCTTCTGCTCAGCATCCTCAATCAGGGAGAGCACGTCCCCCATGCCCAGAATGCGCGAAGCGATGCGGTCCGGGTGGAACACCTCAAGCGCGTCGTTCTTTTCGCCCACACCCATGAACTTGATGGGCCGGCCCGTGATATGGCGCACGGAGAGCGCGGCACCACCGCGGGCATCACCATCGGCCTTGGTCAGGATGACGCCACTGAGCGGCAACGCCTCACTGAAGGCCTTCGCGGTGTTGGCCGCGTCCTGGCCACTCATGGCATCCACCACGAACAGCGTCTCGTTGGGCTGGACCGCCTTATTCAGCCGCCCGATCTCGTCCATCATGTCGTTATCGACGTGCAGGCGGCCCGCCGTGTCGACGATCACCACATCGATGAAACGCCGGCGTGCCTCATCCACCGCGTTGTTGGCGATGGTGACCGGATCCTGGTCGGTGCTGCTCGGATAGAAGGTGGCGTCCACCTCACCCGCAAGCGTCTCCAGCTGATTGATGGCCGCCGGACGATAGACGTCGGCGCTGACCACCAGCACTGACTTCTTCTCGCGCTCCTTCAGATAGCGCGCCAGCTTGGCCACACTGGTGGTCTTACCCGCGCCCTGAAGGCCGGCCATCATGATCACCGCCGGGGGCTTGCCGTCGAGCTTCAACGGCTCGGCCGCCCCCATGACGGCTTCCAGTTCACTCTGGACAAGCTTGATGAACGCCTGCCCCGGCGTGAGGCTGCGCATCACCTCCTGGCCCATGGCCTTCTGCCGCACGTTCTCGACGAAGTCCTTGACCACGGGCAGCGCTACGTCCGCCTCGAGCAGCGCCATACGCACTTCGCGCAGGGTTTCACTGATGTTGTTCTCGGTCAGCTTCGCCTGGCCGGAGATCTTCCGGAGGCTTCCAGAGAGCCGATCGGTCAGATTATCAAACATGGACGCCCGCAATTGTCGGTTGATGTTTAACGCCATTATAACCAGACTGAGCGCTTGGAGACGAACCGGAGCCGGTCATACCAACACACATGGGCACGACCATCATCGCCTTCACCGCTGTCATCCTCTACGGTGCGGGAACACTGCTACAGGCACTGCGGATCCGATCAGGCAACCAGCGCGCTGGCTGGCTCGCCCAGTTCACCGGGGTTCTGGCCATTGCCGCCCATCTCAGTTTCGCCCTGCGCTTCATGGTCCTGGAGGGTGGCGTCAACCTCTCCATGCTGGTTGCCGGCACAACCATCGCCGCGCTACTGGCAGCGCTGGTGCTCATCCTGTCCCTGCGCTACCCGGTGCAGCCGCTGCTGCTGATCGCCTACCCAATCGCGCTGCTGAGCATTCTGGTCAAACTTGCTTTCTATACCGGCCCCCGGATCATCGATGATTCCAACCTGGGGGTTCTGCTGCACGTCAGTCTGGCCATCACCGCCTTCAGCCTGCTGGCGCTGGCCGCAATCCAGGCTGTCCTGCTCTATCTCCAGCACCATCACCTCAAGGCCCATCACAGCGGCTTTCTGGTGCGCGCGCTGCCACCGCTGGAGACCATGGAGGCGCTGTTGTTCGGGCTGATCCACACCGGGGTTGCCATCCTCACCCTGGCGATCATCACCGGCGCCATTTTCGTCCAGGACCTCTTCAGCCAGCAGCTGGCCCACAAGACTGTGTTCACCCTGCTGGCCTGGCTGGTATTCGCCGCGCTCATCCTCGGGCACCAGATCCGCGGCTGGCGGGGTGCCGTGGCCAGCCGCTGGACCCTGGCCGGCTGCGTTCTGTTGACCCTGGGCTACTTCGGAAGCCGCCTGGTCATTGACGTCATCCTCTGACGAACACCGTATGGACAGGGACCCTCAGCCTTGAACGAAGCCTCATTAACCACGCTCAGCGCGATCCTGCTCCTGCTGATCATCCTGTCCGCGTTCTTTTCAAGTTCCGAGACCGGCATGATGGCGCTCAACCGTTACCGGCTGCGCCACCTCAGCAAGACCGGCCACCGGGGCGCCCTCCGCGCGGACCGCCTCCTTGCCCGCACGGACCAGCTGATCGGCGTCATCCTGATCGGCAACAACTTTGTGAACATCCTGGCCTCGGCCATCGCCACCCTGATCGCGGTCCGAATCTGGGGTGACGCCGGTGTCGTCATCGCCACCATCGGCCTGACCATCATCATCCTGATCTTCTCGGAAGTGACGCCCAAGACACTGGCAGCCCTGTACCCGGAAAAGATCGCCTTCCCCGCCTCACACGCGCTCGGACCACTGCTGAAACTGCTCTACCCGGTGGTGTGGACCCTCAACCTGATCACCAACAACCTGCTGCGCCTCATGGGGGTGCGCCTGGAAGGCGACCAGGGCAGCGACCACCTGAGCCGGGAGGAACTGCGCACCCTGGTCAATGAGTCCGGCTCGATGCTGCCGGGCCGCCACCAGGATATGCTGCTCAGCATCCTGGACCTGGAAAAGGTCACGGTGAACGACATCATGGTTCCGCGTAACGAGATCGTGGGCATCGATCTGGATGACCCCATGGATGAGATTCTCAGGCTCGTACGCGGCAGCCAGCACACCCGCCTGCCGGTCTACCGCAGCGACATCAACAACACCGTGGGCATTCTTCACCTGCGCAACATCAGCCGCCTGCTGCACACGGATGAGATCAACAAGGCCACGCTGATGCAGCTCTGCCGGGAGCCCTATTTCATCCCGGAAAGCACGCCGCTGCACACCCAGCTGTTCAATTTCCAGAAGGAACGCCGCCGCATCGGTATCGTGGTGGACGAATACGGTGACGTGCTCGGTATCGCCACTCTTGAGGACATTCTCGAGGAGATCGTGGGCGAGTTCACAACCGACTTCGCCTCCAGCAGCAGCCAGGACATTCTGCCCCAGAGCGACGGCACCACCATTGTTGACGGCACCACTCCCATCCGGACCCTGAATCGGGCTCTGAACCTGGACCTGCCCACGGACGGCCCCAAGACCCTCAATGGCCTGATCACGGACTACCTGGAATCCATCCCGGAAAACAACCTCTGCCTGTCGCTGCACGGCATGCGACTGGAAACCCTCCAGATCAAGGACAATGTTATCCGCACGGTCCGCATCCACCCGATTGAGCTCCCCGAGCCTCCCTCCGGACCAGAAAATGAGAAACCGGACAAGTAACACTTTGTTATTATGGTTTAGTGTTTGTACACTGAGTATACATCGCAAGCCCAGTGCGCCATGCGAGCCAGTGGGGACACGCCATGAGCGAACAATCCGGCATTCATCCCGTTCCGCCCGGCCAGGGCCGGCGTAACGGCAGCACCCTTCCCGAAGCGATCCGCCAGGTCCGTGACACGGTAACGCCCGGGCTGTGCGATCTTCTGGGCGGCACACTGGACGCCATTGATGATGCCCTGTTCGAGCTGGCCAACGGCGCACGCAGTAACAACGACCAGAACCGCTACTTCGAGACCATGCGCGAGATCCGCATCAAGCGTAAGGGCATCGAGAAACAATTCCGCGAGGCACTGACCAACCTGTTCCTCAACCCCCCGGGGAGCAACGCCGAGGAAACTCACGACCAGCCACAGAGCGTCGATGCCGACAGCCTGTCACTGGTCGACAACGACGACCTTGAAGAACAGGTTGCCATCAACGCCATGATCACCAAGGCGACGGTCAGCTTCCAGGGCCCCCTGCTCCAGCTCCAGACGCGCCTCACAGCCCTCTATCCCGGCCATGACCGCGAGCATACGGTGAACCCGCTGGCTCCGGAGCACCTGTGCAGCGCGTTCCGTGACGCCTGTTCCGACCTGGATATCCAGATCCGGGAAAGGCTCATCCTGCTCAAACACTTTGACCGGTATCTGCTCGCCAGCCTGGGCATCGTGCTCGATGAGGCCAACCGCATCCTGATCCAGGCCGGGGTGATCCCGGATTTCCGCTACGAGGTCCATACCCGGGGCAGCCAGGATCACCCGGATCCGGAGCGCCCCCGGCATGAAACGGGCGACCGCACGGAACAGGAAGCCAGTGACGAGGCCAGGGAATTCCTGTCGAGCATCAGCTCGCTGCTATCCGGCTACCGTCGCTACAGCACCGATGCCATGGGCAACGCGCCCTCTGACTCCTTCCATATCGTATCCAAAAGGGAATTGTACGATTTGCTTTCAAGAATCCCCCAACCCCAGCCTCGGAGCGACCTGAGCCAGGGCGCCCCGGACCGCCCCGATCTGCGCGGCCTGGTGGGCGAGCTGCTGGAGCGCCAGTCCGAGACGCAGGGTAATCAGGCCGCACTCGAGACCATGGACGAGGACCTGATCAACCTGGTCGCCCTGCTGTTCGAGTTCATCCTCGACGACCGCAACCTCTCACCCCCGATCCAGGCACTGATCAGCCGGCTGCAGATTCCGGTTCTCAAGGTGGTGGTCCGTGACCGCTCCTTCCTCAGCAACCCCTCCCACCCGGCGCGCAAGCTGCTCAACGCCCTGGCGAGGGCAGGCATCGGATGGAACGACCACAGCGAGAAGAACCGGGATCGGCTGTATAACGAGATCCAGCGGGTGGTGCAACGCATCCTGGAGGAATTTGATGGCGACATCGCCCTCTTCGAAACGCTGTACGACGAGTTCGAACAGTTCCTGCAGCGCGAGACCCGCAAGGCGACACTGGTCGAGCAGCGCACGCGGGAATCCGAAAGGGGCCGTATCAAGTCCCGCCGCGCTCAGGAGACGGTCGACCAGGTCCTGCGGGAGCGGCTGGACGGACGGAATGTCCCGGAACACGTACACCAGCTGCTGACCCAGGGCTGGAGCCGGGTCATGTTCCTGGCCTATCTGCGCGATGACAACGAACACCGCTGGGCCCATACCGTCAGGGTTGTGGACGATCTGCTGTGGTGCCTGCGCCCCCAGGCGGAAAGCGATGGCCGTGAGCAGTGGGTGCGCCTTGTTCCCACCCTGATCAAGACCATCAGGGCCGGCCTGGAGGAAGTCTCCTACAATGCCAACCGGCTGGACGAGACCATGACAGGCCTCAAACGGGATCTCACCCAGGCCTTCCGCCGCCAGGCCCTGGCGGAAGCGGCCGAGGACGGCCCGCCCCCGGAACCTGTCGTACAGACCGCGGTCAAGCAGAGCCAGGCGTTCGAGGATGCCGCCATGGCGGAGCACTACGAGAAGCTGGAAACCATCAGCATCGGCGACTGGGTGGAATTTCACCTTGTCAACGGCACCCAATTCCGCTGTAAGCTGTCCGCAGTCATTGAGGATGCCGACAGCTTTGTATTCGTCAACCGCATGGGCCTGAAGGTGGCGGAAAAGAGCCGCGCCGACCTGGCCCACGAGCTCAGGCGCGGGCGTATGACCCTGCTCGAGCAGGGCGCACTGATCGACCGGGCACTGCATGCCGTTGTCGGAGGCCTGAACCGCAAGGCCGGCTAAAGCATGGACGGCCAACGGCCCTGGAGTACATGACAGAGCCCCCGAACCAACAGACCCCTTACCCGCTTGTACTGGCGCTGTCGGTGGCCCTTTTTATCCATGTGGTCCTGGGCACCCTGGTCAATGCGTGGCTTTCCCTGCCGGCTCCAGAAGAGCCCGCGCCGGCTGTCAGCGTACGCATCGCTCCGCCGGGCAGCAGCAACCAGCGGTCACCGGTGCAGCCGGAGTCCCCGCCCCGAACCCGGGACCAGAAGGCCCCGCGCGATGAGGCCCCGGAAACCAGCGCTCCCGAAGCCAACGCCACCACACCGGGCACAACAGACAGGTCCGCGGAGCCGACGGCTTCACCGGCAGGAAAAGCCAACGGAAAGGATGCCCACCGGGAAACCGCTGCCCACCCCGAAGAATCGCCTTCGCCGGACAAGGCGGCCAGTAACGCCGGCCACGATGCCCCGGCCAACGAGGCCGATACGCGCACACCGGTTACCCGGCTCAGCCAGGACGACAGACGGGAGCGCTCAGACTACGAAATCGCACTGTGGGAACAGATTGCCCGGGAAGTGGAATACACGCCGCTTCTGGCGGAACTGGAGGAGCCCAGAGAGGTAGTCCTGGATCTGAGGCTTATGACCAATGGGGCCCTCAGGCGGGCCCGGGTGGGCACACCCTCGGGGATCCCGGAGCTTGATGGGGTGGCGCGGGAAGCCGCCCTGGCGGCAACGCCCTTCCCGGTGCCACCGGAGGGACGCCGCCGCTTCAGTGTCCGGCTCATATTCGAGCCGGCCCGGCCGGAGTGATCTCAGGCGCCGGAATTATCCTCGGTTGCCTCGGCGGCACTGTCCACCACTTCCTGGAGCTCACCGCTTTCGTGCATCTCCAGGATGATGTCGCAGCCACCGACCAGCTCACCGTTCACGTACAGCTGCGGGTAGGTCGGCCAGTTGGAATAGACCTTGAGCCCTTCGCGCAGCTCGTCGTTATCGAGAATATTCACGTAGGCGAAACGCTGGCCACAGGCCATGAGAGCCTGGACCGTCTTGGCGGAAAACCCGCACTGGGGCGCCTGGGGCGTTCCCTTCATATACAGCAGGATGGGGTTTTCACTGAGTTGTTGCTTGATGGTGTCGTTGATGTCCATTGATCCTCCAGCTGGAACACGCTGATCGTTATCGGGCTTCATTCTACAGGACATACCCATACCTGACCATTGTACTGGGTTATTCGCTACAGCCTTCCGGCGAAGCGTGCAGCCACCGGCCCGGTTTGCCAGCCCCCGAGTTTAACGCTAGTATTGGCTTCACACGGAGGCAGCTTTGAAGGCTGCCTTTTTTGTTTCAGTGAGGCCCTCTGCCATGGCGAACCAGCCATTGCTCAACACTTACGGTCGCCTGCCCGTCGTCTTTGAACACGGTCGCGGGATGTGGCTCTATGATACCGAGGGCCAGCGCTACCTGGACACCTTCACAGGTATCGCCGTATGCGGCCTGGGGCACAGCCATCCCGGCGTGGCGGGCGCCATAAGCCAACAGGCGGAACGCCTGACCCACTGTTCAAACCTGTTCCACTGCAAGCTCCAGCAGGAGCTGGCGCACCGTGTCTGCAGCCTTACCGGCATGGACGGTGCCTTCTTCGCCAACTCCGGCGCTGAGGTCAACGAGACGGCCATCAAGCTGGCACGCCATTACGGCCACCAGCGCGGCGTGACCAACCCCAGCATCATTGTGATGGAAAACGCCTTTCACGGGCGTACCCTCGCGACCCTGACAGCCACCGGTAACCGCCGCGTCCAGGCCGGCTTCGAGCCACTGGTCAGCGGCTTCGTGCGCGCCCCTTTCAATGATCTGGCAGCAATCGAGGCCATTGCAGAGGCCAACCATGATGTCGTCGCCATTCTGGTCGAGCCCGTTCAGGGCGAAGGCGGCGTGACCATTCCGGACCCGGACTACCTGCCCGGACTCCGTGACATCTGTGACCGCAACAACTGGCTGCTGATGCTGGACGAAGTCCAGACCGGCAACGCCCGCACCGGCACCTACCTGGCCTGCCAGCAGGCAGGGGTTGAGCCGGATGTGGTCACACTGGCCAAGGGCTTTGGCAACGGTTACCCGATCGGCGCCTGTCTGGCCCGGGGCGACGCCGCCCGGGTTTTCGGCCCCGGCAGCCACGGCTCCACCTTCGGTGGCAACCCCCTGGGCTGTGCCGCCGCCCTCGCCGTGCTGGATGCGATTGAACAGGATGCGCTCACGGATCGCGCCCGCGTTCTGGGTCAGCGGCTGCTCGACCGTTTCCGGGAACACCTGGAAGGAGCGGAATACATACACGACATCCGGGGCCAGGGACTGATGCTGGGCATTGAGCTCACCGAACCCTGCTCGGAACTGGTGCTGCTGGCCAAAGTCCAGGGCATCCTGCTCAACATCACCCGGGAGCGGGTGATCCGGCTGCTGCCACCACTGACCATGACCGACGACGAAGCGGATTACCTGGCGGACCAGGTCATCCGGATCATCAAGCTGTACGCCGCCGATGACCGTGACCGCCCGCGCCAGTAACGCTGCCTGCTATAAAGGGAAAACAGCATGACCGTCCGACACTTCCTGACACTGCTGGATCTGGACAACGATGAACTGACGCGTGTACTGGATCACGCCTCGGCCCTGCGCCGGGAGCGTGACCAGGGCATCCACCGGGACACCCTGCACAACCGCAGTCTGGGGATGATTTTCGAGAAATCCTCCACCCGGACCCGTGTCTCCTTCGAAGCGGGCATGACCCAGCTCGGCGGAGGTTCCATCTTCCTCTCGCCCCGGGATACCCAGCTGGGCCGCGGTGAGCCCGTGGAGGACAGCGCCCGTGTGATCTCGCGCATGGTGGATGCGGTCATGATCCGCACCTTCAGTCACGAGACGCTCGAGCGCTTTGCCACCTTCTCCCGTACGCCGGTCATCAACGCGCTGACCGACGATTTCCATCCCTGTCAGCTCCTGGCGGACATGCAGACATGGCGCGAGCACCGGGGCTCCATCCAGGGCGCAAAAGTCGTCTGGGTAGGCGATGGCAACAACATGTGCAACTCCTACATCAACGCGGCACTGCAGTTCGATTTCGAGCTGGTGGTGGCCTGCCCGGAGGGCTATGAGCCCAACAGCGCCCTGGTGGCAGCCAACCAGGACCGGGTGCGGATCGTGAACGACCCGCAAGAGGCCGTACGCGACGCCAACCTGGTAGTGACCGACGTCTGGGCCTCCATGGGCCAGGAAGAGGAACAGCAGAAACGCATCAGGGACTTCAGCAGCTACCAGGTGTCACCGGAGCTGATGGAGCACGCCGACCGGGATGCGCTCTTCATGCACTGCCTGCCGGCCCACCGTGGCGAGGAGATCTCGGAACACATGCTGGAGCACCGCAGCAGCGTGGTCTGGGACGAGGCGGAAAACCGGCTGCATGCCCAGAAGGCACTGCTTGAGGGGCTGATCCTCGGCTTCGACCGGCTCGACTGAGCACCACTCAGCGCGAGCGCGTCACCTTCTCAACCGCATCCAGCCAGCCCTGGTAGGCGCGCTCACGCACCGCCGGGGCCATGGCCGGTTCGAACCGGCGGTCCACATGCCAGCGCTCGCGGATGCGGTCCAGCCCGTCGTACACACCGGTCTGGAGCCCGGCCAGACAGGCCGCGCCCAGCGCCGTGGTTTCGGTGATCGCGGGCCGGTCCACAGCCACGTTGAGGATATCGGCCAGGAACTGCATCAACCAGTTGTTCACCACCATGCCCCCATCCACGCGCAGCTCCTCCAACGGCGCGCCGTCGTTCTGGATGGCCCGGACCAGGTCCTTGGTCTGGTAGCACACCGACTGCAGGCCGGCGGTCACGATGTCCTCGATGCCCGTATCCCGGGTCAGCCCCAGAATGGCGCCGCGGGCGTGGGGATCCCAGTAGGGCGCGCCCAGCCCGGTGAAGGCGGGCACCAGGTAGACCGGGTTCTCCACGCCCACGGATTCCGCCATGGGTTCGCACTCGTCCGCACTCTGGATCAGCTTGATGCCATCCCGCAGCCACTGGATGGCCGCACCGGCCACAAAGATACTGCCCTCCATGGCATAGGTGGTCTGCCCTTCCAGCCGGTAGCCGACGGTCGTCAGAAGCCGGTTCTCGGAACGGATCGCCTCGCTGCCGGTATTGAGCATCAGGAAACAGCCGGTGCCGTAGGTGCTCTTGGCCATACCGCGCTCAAAGCAGGTCTGGCCGAAGAGTGAGGCCTGCTGGTCCCCGGCGATGCCGCCCACCGTCACCGCCTCGCCCAGCACCTGTGGATCCGTCCGCCCGAAGTCCGAGGCGCTGTCCTGTACGTCCGGCAGCAGCGCGGCGGGGATGCGGAAAAGCTCCAGGAGACGCTCATCCCATTTCTGCTCGTGGATGTTGAAAAGCGCCGTGCGCGAGGCATTGGTGGCATCAGTGGCGTGCACACGGCCACTGGTCAGCTTCCAGAGAACCCAGGTGTCGATGGTGCCGAACGCCAGTTCACCGCGTTCAGCCCGCGTCCGCGCCCCCTCCACATGATCCAGGATCCAGCCCAGCTTGGTGGCCGAGAAATAGGGATCCATCAGAAGACCAGTCCGTTCCACCAGCGTGGATTCCCAGCCCTGGCGTTTGAGGGTCTCGCACTGGGGCGTGGTGCGACGGTCCTGCCAGACAATGGCGCGATGGATGGGCTCGCCTGTGGCCCTGTCCCAGACGATGGTGGTCTCGCGCTGGTTGGTGATGCCGATACCGGCGACCTCACGGGCCGTAATGCCCTCCTGCTGCAGCACTTCCAGGCAGGCCCTGTGGGTGGTATTCCAGATCTCCATCGGATCGTGCTCCACCCAGCCGTCTCCAGGATAGAACTGCTGGAATTCATGCTGGGCGATCTGGCGGGGCTGACCATCCTCATCGAACAGGATAGCCCGCGAGCTGGTGGTGCCCTGGTCAATGGCAAGTATTCGGGTCATGACGGATCCTCCGTGCGCGCGCTGCCCTCATGCTGATCCCGGGGCTGATGACGGGGCCAGACCAGCGTGAAGCAGGCCCCGCCCAGGGTCTCCGAACGCCCCACGAACGCCTGGCCACCGTGCCAGTACAGGATGCGCCGGACAATCGACAGGCCCAGACCATAACCCCCGGAGCTGCGCGTGCGACTGTCATCCAGCCGGGCAAAGGCGGTGAACACCTTGTCCCAGTCCTCCTCGGGAATGCCCTTGCCGTCATCCTGGACATCAATACGCATGGTCTGGTCATCGAAATGGCAGGCCACCAGAACCCGCTCACTGGCGTAGCGGGCGGCATTGCCCACCAGGTTCTGGATGGCCCTGTGTATGTAGCGGGGTTCCGCATCCGCCTCCGCGTGGGACCGCGAATCCCCTGGAATATCGGACTCGATGCGCAGCTCTGGACGGATACTCTGCTGTTCCTCGATCACCTGATCCACGACGTCAGCAATATCGAGCCGCTGCACCGCCATGATGGGACCGCCCTGCTCCAGGCGGGCATAGGTCAGGATCTCATCAATGAGCTCGTCCAGCTCCTGGATATCCCCGTCTATGGCGCCCAGCTGAGAGCGCAGCATCTCAGGGTCCTCACAGTCCTCGATCATCTGGACCCCGAAGCGGATCCGGGCCACGGGCGTGCGCAGTTCATGGGAGACGCCGTGGATCATTTCACTCTGGACGCTGACCAGCCGCTGGATATGCTCCGCCATGCGGTTGAAGGCACCCGCCAGCCGCCTGCCCATGTAATCGCCTTCCTCACTGACGCGGGCGTCCAGTTCACCACGGGCGATACGCGACACCGCCCCTTCAATGCCACGCAGACGCCGGTGCAGACCAGCCAGAAGGAAATAGACCACCGCCCCCAGAACCGCGGCCACCAGCCCTGCCAGCACCAGTGCCAAGGACCAGGACCAGTAACGGAACGGCGGCGGATGGGCGATCGAGACCAGGGTGCCGTCACCCAGCGCTGCGTAGCTGTAAGCGGGCTCACGGGGATGGGGCTGATGGTAGACAATGCCACCGCGGGCAATCCGGTCCAGCGCCGATGGCCCCGGCAGCTGCTCAGGAGTCTCCAGCGGGGTTGCGTGCACACCCAGAGCGGCCCCCATCGCGACGGGGTCTGAACCGCGTGAGCGCGCCGCCACATGCACCAGCGTGCTGGCCGCCAGTTCCGCCACATGCCGGTACGGGTCCTCGGCGCGCAGCTCCAACACCCCGGCATTCGGGGCCAGACGGTAGAAATAGACCGCGTCCCCCCGACGCTGGGCCAGCACCTGCCCGTACTCAAGGCGCTCCCGGGCCACGTCGTTCAGGGAGACCGCCTGCCTGGGCAGCAGGCGCAATCGGGAAGAGTCCGTTCTGGCGTTGACGGGATCAACCGACCGGGGATGCTGGGCGAGCCAGTCCAGAACCGGCTGGGGATGGTGTTCGAGAAACGCCTGCTTCCGCACACCGTTGATGGTCACCACCAATGCGGCACCCACCAGGGTGACGCCGAGCGCCACCAGGATCAGAGCACCGTAGACGCGGAGGTAGTAGCGCCCCAGAGACATTGATGCCTAGACGTCGCGAACGAACAGGTAACCCTTGCTGCGCACCGTCTTGATGCGGCGCGGGTGCACCGGATCGTCGCCGATCTTGGGCCGGATGCGCGATACCCGTACGTCAATGGAACGGTCCTGGCCGTCATACTCAATGCCGCGCAGGGACGTGAAGATCTCCTCACGGCTGAGCACACGCCCCGCGCTGCTGGCCAGCAGCCAGAGCAGGTCGAACTCGGCGCTGGTCAGGTCGATGCTCTCATCGTCCAGCCAGGCCTCACGCATCGAATGATCCACCACCAGATTGTTGAAGACCAGGCGCTCCGGCGCACTGTCGGACCCTGACTGGGTCGAGCCACCACCGGCCTGGGCAGACGGCTCACTGATGCGGCGCAGCAGCGCCCGGATCCGGGCCAGCAGGACCCGGGGGCGCACCGGCTTGGACATATAGTCATCCGCCCCCATCTCCAGCCCCAGAACCTGATCCAGGTCATCCGTGCGGGCGGTCAGCATCAGTATGGGCCCGTTGTAGAACGGGCGAACACGGCGGCAGATGGCCAGGCCATCCTCCCCCGGGAGCATCAGGTCGAGAACCACCAGATCCGGGGTTTCATCCCGTATCCGCTCTACCGCGTGGGCGCCGTTGGTTTCCAGCGACACCACCAGGCCGTTCTTCTCCAGAAAATCCCGGGTCAGCTCCGCCAGCCGCTCATCGTCCTCAACGATGAGAACGCGGGAGGCTTCACTGGTCTGTTCCACGGCATCCGTCTCGTTCGTTATTGTTTCCATTGTCAGTCCTGTCGCGGGATTGAGGCGCAGGCGCCGGGTCGTACATCAAACATTGTGTAACACAAGTATACACACTGAATGCGAGTTTGCATGTCAGCGCTGACTTCAGGCCAGCGGCTCTCCAGCCTCGATTTCCTCCGGGGTAGCATCCCGGGCTTCCAGTATTTCCAGATCGAAATAGAGGGTGATTCCGGCCAGAGGATGATTGGCATCCACCAGCACCTGCTCGTCCTCGAAGCCCACCACTTTCACCACCTGGGCCTCATCGCCGGAATCCGTCTGGAACTTCATGCCCTCTTCGAGCTTTTCAACGCCCTGGAACATACTGCGCGGCATTTTCCGGACCTTCTCGGGCTGGTGTTCACCATAGGCCAGCGCCGGGGGAATGGTCACTTCCAGGCACTCGCCCACCTCACGCCCATCCACGGCGCGCTCAATGCCCTCGATCATCTGCCCGCAGCCACTGACAAAGTGCAGCGGTTCCGCTCCCACGGAACTGTCCACAACCTCGCCTTCACGATTCTTCAGCTGATACCCCAGTCGATAAACCCTTTGTTCCGCCATGCTGTCGTGCTTTACCCCTGTTTCGATCATTGTGTACGGGTCACCCCTGTGACCCGCAGTGCATGTATGACAAGCCGCTGTTCCAGCCGTTCACGCCATCCGCCGGGCTGCGTCAGCCCCATGCGCTCCAGCGCCGGCCTTTCCGCCGCCCCGGGGGCGGACTGACGCAGGGCGCGCCAGAGTACTGCCAGCAGACCACGTCTTGAGCCGGTCGCATCGCGCAGCCACTGGAGAGCCTGGACCAGTCCCTGCTCCACCTCAGTGAAGTCCGTACCGAAGGGGAACGCCGGGAACAGCTGGTGATGATCCCGCAGCGGCGCCATGGCTTCCGCGATGCGCTGCGGGTAATTGTTGCGGTGTGCCCGCGGGACTTTCCAGTCCTTCGGGATCTTGCCGGCTTTCTTCGCCTCACGCATGAGCTCGTTCTGGAAGCGTGAATCCGCAATGCAGATCAGCCGCTTGTAGACTTCGACATCGGGCTGCCCACGCACATCGGCCACGCCGTATTCGGTCACCACGAGATCGCGCAGATGGCGCGGTATGGTGCAGTGGCCATAGCTGAAGCGGATGTTGGACTCCGGTCGGCCCGCGCTGATGCGTGTTGCCCGAAGCGTCAGTATGGAACGCCCCTCGGGCAGCTCATGGGCCATGGCCACGAAGTTGTACTGACCACCCACACCGCTGACCACACGGCCATCCTCAAGCCCATCGGATACGGCGGCCCCGTTCAGGGTCTGCATCATCACCGAGTTGATGAAACGGCTGCGGCGGCGCTGGGCGATCTTCAGTGCCTGATCGCCCAGCGGATGATCGTAGAGATGGTTCACGAACCCAACGCTGGTCATGTCAAAGCGGGCCCGCTGCGCGTCATCCAGCTCCCGCAACCCCTGGTAGAAGCGTTCCGGCCCCAGGAAGAAGCCACCATGCATGACCACGCCGCCGTCAAGCTGTTCCTTCAGGGCATACTGCTCAATCAGCGCGCGCGCCTGGTCATCAGCGAGGTCCGGGCGCACCGCCTCGTCGCCCAGAGCCAGGCGCCCGCCCTTGAGTTCGCATGCGTCATCAAGGAAACCGAAGCGCACCAGCCACTGCACGTCCCGCGCCTTCAGAACGGTCTCGATACAACCCGCCTCGCACAGCCGATCCAGCGCGGAGATATCAAGCGGATCCGGAATGACGCCGTCATCCAGAAGCTGCTGCAGGGCCCGGTCGGCCACCACCTGACGCTTGAGGATGCCCGCCTGATAGAGGTGCAGGAAGCCCTCCACCATCATTTCGCTACAGCCGTAGAGGCCTTCCTCGAAACGCCCCGTACCGCCGATCGCCGCCAGCTCCGGAAAGCGCGAATGGGCATCCAGGCGCCGGGAAAGCTCATTGAACAGCCCGTTGTCCCGGTGCCGGAAGAGGATGTTGTACACGACCGCCGAGCCCAGGGCGCCGATACCCACCTGCAGGGTGCCGCCGTCACGGACCAGATTGGCGGCGTAGAACCCGATCAGGTAATCCGCCGGTTCCACCGGCAGATCCGGCACCGGAAACAGGCGCATGGGCTGGTTGTGGGGCTCGAGAACGAGGTCAAAGGTGTCGCGGTCCAGCGCGGCGTCATTACCGAACCAGGGCAGCTCCGGGTTGAGTTCCCCGGCGATCACAACCGCTTGCCCGGAATCGCGCTGCTTCTCCAGTTCCGGCAGGATGTCGAGTGTGAGGTCCGGATTGCAGCTCAGACTCACCTGTCGGCCATCGCCGTCCGGCGCCAGCATCTGCCCCACCGCATTGACCCCGAGCGCCAGAAGATCCCGCACCACATGGGTGTAGTTGGTCAGCACCACCCGCTGCTGCTGGTCCGGATTGCCCAGGCGGCTGCCCGCCTTGAAGAAAAACTCGGTGACGGTGACATTGTCCGGCAGCTCGCCCCGGCTCACCGCCTGGGCGTACGCCAGCTCGGGCACGCCCTCAAAGACCCGTTCCACGAACGGCTCCATCAGGCGCTTCTGCAGAGAGTTCCCGCCTCCCGGCTTCTCCAGCGACAGCGCCGTCATGATGTGCAGCCGGATTTTCGGATCCTCACAGGCACGCCGGTAGAGCGCGTTGATCAGATGCACCGGCTTGCCCAACCCCAATGGCAGGGCAATCCGGACATCGCCATCCAGGCGGCGGATCAACTCCTCGGCACACCGTTCCGCCTGACGGAAATGCGCGCCTGTGCGTTCCTCACTCATGGGCAGCTCACGGGCAGGGGTAGGTGTAGCGTTGGTGCAGCGCCTCAATCCGATCGAGCAGCTCTTCGGAGAGCTGGATGCTGGCACTGCCGATGTTCTCGGAAAGCTGCTCCATCGTGGTGGCCCCCACCAGGTTGCTGGTCAGGAAGGACCGCGAATTCACCCATGCCAGCGCCATCTGCGCGGGGGACAGCCCATGCTCGCCCGCCAGGTTCACGTACGCCTGGGTCGCCTCCTGGGCCTGCTCCGAGGTGTAGCGGGTAAAACGCGAGAACTCCGTGAGCCGCGCTCCGGCCGGCTTCTGCCCGCCCAGGTACTTGCCGCTCAGGGCCCCGAAGGCCAGGGGCGAATAGGCCAGCAACCCGCAATCCTCGCGCAGCGAGACCTCGGCAAGGCCCACCTCGTAGGAGCGGTTCAGCAGGCTGTAGGGGTTCTGGATGCTCACCGGGCGCGTCCAGCCCCGGCGCTCCGCTTCCTTCAGCCAGGTCATGGCGCCCCAGGCGGTCTCGTTGGAAAGCCCGATGTGCCGGATCTTGCCGGCTTCCACCAGTTCATTAAGGGCTTCCAGAGTCTCCTCGATGGGGACTGCATCCGAGTCGTCCACGGGGTTATAGCCGAGCTTGCCGAAGAAGTTGGCCTTACGCTCGGGCCAGTGCACCTGGTAGAGATCAATGTAATCCGTCTGGAGGCGCTTCAGGCTGTCGTTCACCGCCTGGTGGATCTGCTCCCGGGTCAGGCGTGGCCCACCCCGGATGTAGTCCATATCACTGCGCCCGGTCACCTTGGTGGCGATCACCAGGTCATCCCGCTTTCCACGGTTTTTCAGCCAGTTGCCCAGATAGGTCTCGGTCAGCCCCTGGGTTTCGGCACGTGGTGGTACCGGGTACATCTCGGCGGCATCAATCAGGTTGATGCCCTGATCCACCGCGTAATCCAGCTGCTCAAAGGCCTCCTGTTCTGTGTTCTGTTCCCCCCAGGTCATGGTCCCGAGGCCGATCACACTCACCTCGATGCCCGTCCGGCCTAGCTGGCGTTTCTCCATTACAGTCACCTCCTGCTGGTTGTCCCTGCATGCTAAGTCCATCCCGGGGTCACCGCAATGCCACACGCTGTCATCAGAACATCACACCCGTGTCAGAAAACGGTAACGCTCCCGGGGGAGACTGACCCTGTCCGCCCAGCCCCGGAGAATCAAGCATGCAGGAACAGCACATCGCACTGGTTACCGAGACCTTTCCGCCCGAGATCAACGGCGTCGCGGGCACCCTGGGCAACCTCTGCCGTGAACTCGCACGGCGCGGGCACCGGCTGACCCTCATCCGACCCCACCAGCGCGATGAACCCCCTGGCGGCCACAACCCACTGTTCGGGGAACGCACCCTGCGCGTGCGGGGCCTGCCCCTGCCCGGCTACCCCACGCTGCGCTTCGGCCTGGGGGCGCGCCGGCGGCTCCGCAGGCTCTGGCGCCAGAAGCCGCCGGATGCAATCTACGTGGCCACCCAGGGACCGCTGGGCTGGAGCGCGGTGGCCGCCGCACGGGAACTGGGCCTCCCCTGCCTGTCCGGCTTTCACACCAACTTCCACCAGTACAGCAGCTACTATGGCGCCGGTTTCATGGAGCCCCTGATCCGGAGCTACCTCGTTGCCTTCCACAACCGCACCGGCGCTACCCTGGCCCCCACCACCCGCATCTGCGACCAGCTCTCCGGCTGGGGTGTCCACACCACCCACTGCTGGAGCCGTGGCGTGGACAGCCAGCTCTTCAGCCCCGATCGGCGCAGCCGGGTCCTGCGGGCACAGTGGAACGCGGGCAACGCGCCTGTGGTGCTCTATGTAGGGCGCCTCGCGGCTGAAAAGAACCTGATGCAGGCCGTCAGCACCTTTGAGCGCCTGCGCGACTGTCACCCGTCCGCCCGGTTCGTGCTGGTCGGTGACGGGCCACTGAGACAGACCCTGGAACGGGCCCACCCGGAGTTCATCTTCCGGGGTACCCGTCGCGGTGTGGATCTGGCCCGCCACTATGCCTCGGCGGATATCTTCCTGTTTCCCAGTGAGTCGGACACCTTCGGCAACGTCGTGACGGAAGCACTGGCCTCGGGCCTGGCCGTAGTGGCATTTGACCAGGCGGCCGCCCGCGAGCACATCCGCCACCGGGTCCATGGCATGAAGGCGCCCCCCGGCGACACCGAGGGCTTCACCGCTGCCGCCCTTGAGCTCGCCGACAGACCCGGATTCCGACGCCAGATTGGCGGGAACGCCAGGGAGCACGCGCAGACACTGGACTGGTCCGTACTCGCGGAACGGTTCGAACAGCTCCTTCTGGAGCCCACCGAGGAGGCCGCTCAGCATGACGCCACACCGCCTGTCGCGGGTCTTCACCCGTATTGATCACGGCGAAGGGCGCTGGTGCCTGCGCCTGAACCGCAGCCTCGCCTTTCCAGCGGTCACGCCCTTCTTCCGGATCGTAAGCCGGCTCGGGGATGGCTGGCTCTGGTACGCCCTCATCCTGGCGCTGCCGGCCATCAATGGCCTCAAGGGGTGGGCCCTGGCGGCGTTGATGACGCTCACAGGCGCCGCCTGCACCCTGCTGTACAAGCTGCTCAAGACCTGCCTGGTGCGCGAGCGCCCTTTCATCAGCTTCCCGGCAATCCATTGCGGTTCGCCACCGCTGGACCGGGGCAGCTTCCCCTCCGGCCACAGCCTGCACGCGGTGTGCTTCACGATGCTGCTGTTCCATGGCATGCCGTTGCTGGGATGGGCCGTACTGCCGTTCACCGTAGCGGTGCTGGCCTCGCGCGTGGTGCTGGGGCTGCACTACCCCTCAGACGTCCTCGCCGGCAGCCTCATCGGGGCTGGATGCGCTTTCATCGCCCTGCACTTCGCCCCCGCGCTCATTGCCCTGCTGCCGCTGCTGCCTGCCTGAAGCGGGTGTAACAGGCCGGCCTCCGGCATCGAACAGGGCCAGCTGGTGGCCGCCACGCCTGACCTCGGGCAGCCGCACGCCCAGCCCGAGCAGCCGCACGGGGCGCGGCACATCGCCATAAAGCGTATCCAGCAGGGGCGTAAAGTCAGCGGCGCCCGGATGCTCAGGGCGGCGCCACACCATCTCACGCGTATGGGTTTCGAAATCGGAAAACCGCAGCTTAACGAACAGCTTCTCAAACTGGCCCGCGTCGGCGCTGTCCAGGCCCTTGCGGCGCATGCGCCTCTCAAGGTCCGAGACCAACCCCTCAAGAGCCCGCCGGCACTCGGCCAGGGTGGCCAGATCCTGGCTGTAGGTGTTCTCCACGCTGATCGACTTGCGCGGGCGGGTTACCTGTACCGGCCGATCGTCCTCGCCCCGGGCCAGCCCGTAAAGGCGCGCCCCGTAGCGCCCGAAACGTTCCCGCAGGGCCAGTTCCGACCACTCCCTCAGGTCCCCGCAGGTATTGATTCCCAGTCCATGCAGTTTTTCCGCGGTCCGGGGCCCCACGCCGTGCAGCGTTGTCACCGGCAGCCGGGGCACGAAATCCGCCACCTCCTCCGGGGTGATCACACAGAGCCCGTCCGGCTTGTGCCAGTCACTGGCGATCTTGGCCAGGAACTTGTTCGGCGCCACACCTGCAGAAACCGTAATCCCCAGTTCATCCCGCACCCGTGCCCGGATATGCTCGGCCATGCGCGTGGCACTGCCCTGGAAGTGGTCAATGCCGGTAACATCCAGGTAGGCCTCGTCCAGCGAGAGCGGCTCCAGGACCGGCGAGGTCTCGCGCAGGATGGCCATGAAGTCGCGCGAAACCGCCTGGTAGCGGGGCATGTCCGTGGGCAGCAACTCCAGGTGCGGGCACAGGCGCAGCGCCTCCGAAACCGGCATGGCGGAACGCACGCCAAAGGCCCGTGCCTCGTAGCTGCAGGTGGCCACAACACCGCGCCCGGTGGCCCCGCCCACGGCAATGGGGCGGCCCGCCAGCGCCGGATTGTCCCGTATTTCCACCGCCGCGTAGAAGCAGTCCGCGTCGCAATGGATGATCTTGCGGGTCAAAGGGCATCTCCGGAGTTGCCGTGGATTCAGTGCAGGCTGTATCTTAGGGCGCCATAGAGCCCGTGTCAGGACAGCGATACCCGAAAAAGGATAGCCCGATGAGCGAACCCGCCGCCACGGCAACCGAGAACCGCGCCTGCTTTGAACTGCGCGGTGCCAGCCAGACGCTGACCGTGATGGAACTGCACCATTTCGACCCGGATGCTCTGGAGCGGGATCTGCGCGACAAGATCCGACAGGCCCCGAATTTCTTCCGCGACCTGCCACTGGTGATCGGGCTGGATCATTACGAGGGCAACGTGGCCGATCTGGACTTCTTCCAGCTCATTGGCATCTGCCGCACGCACTCCATCCAGGTCCTGGGCGTGCGTGGGGGTGACGACGATATCCGGCGCCTGGCCCGCAACGCCGCCCTGGCCTGGCTCCCCGGCGGCCAGGCCAGCGCCCCCAGGCCCGTGCCCGAACCTGAACAGGACACCGCAGAGAGCACAGAGGAAAGCGCCCCGGAAACCACCAGCACCGGTGCCGGCCGATTGGTTACACAGCCGGTACGCTCCGGCCAGCAGGTCTATGCCCCCGAAGGTGATCTCATTATCATGGCGCCGGTTGGCGCCGGGGCGGAAGTGCTCGCGGCCGGCCATATCCACATCTATGGCCCACTCCGCGGGCGGGCGCTCGCCGGCGTGCACGGCGACACCAGCGCGAGCATCTTCTGTCAGTCACTGGAAGCGGAGCTTGTGTCCGTGGCTGGGCACTATAAAATCTCCGAGGATCTGCAGGGCGATGACTGGCGGACGCCGGCCAGGATCCGCCTCGAGGGGGACGTACTGACAGTGGACCCGCTGACCCGTTAACGGAACGACAGAACAGCAAACAGGACAACAACCTTGGCACGAATCATAGTAGTGACATCCGGCAAGGGCGGGGTGGGCAAGACCACCACCAGCGCCTCCATCAGCACCGGCCTTGCGCAGCGCGGCTACAAGACAGCCGTCATCGACTTCGACGTGGGCCTGCGCAACCTGGACCTGATCATGAACTGCGAACGTCGCGTGGTGTACGACTTCGTCAACGTCATCCAGGGCGAGGCCACGCTCAACCAGGCACTGATCCGCGACAAGCGGGTCGACAACCTCTTCATCCTTCCCGCCTCCCAGACCCGGGACAAGGAAGCGCTCACGGCGGAGGGCGTGCAGAAGGTTCTGGACGAGATGAGCGAGACCTTTGACTACCTCGTCTGCGACTCCCCGGCGGGCATTGAACACGGCGCCCTGATGGCGCTCTACCACGCGGACGAAGCCATCGTGGTCACCAACCCGGAGGTCTCCTCGGTACGCGACTCGGATCGCATCCTGGGCATCCTCCAGAGCAAATCCCGCCGTGCCGAACAGGGCATGGACCCGGTCAAGGAGCACCTGCTGCTCACGCGCTACAACAGTGAGCGTGTGGAACGCGGTGAGATGCTGTCCCTCGAGGACGTGAACGACATCCTGAGCATCTCACTGCTGGGCGTGATTCCGGAGTCACAGGCGGTGCTCAACGCTTCCAACCAGGGTTCTCCCGTGATTCTGGAAGACGAAAGCGAGGCCGGTGGGGCCTACGCGGACGCCGTAGCCAGGCTGCTGGGCGAGGAACGCCCCCTGCGGTTCCTCGACGGGCAGAAGAAAGGCTTCCTCAAGCGCATGTTCGGAGGCTGAGATGAGTTTCTTTGACTACTTCAAGACCAAGAAAAAGTCGTCCGCGTCCGTTGCCAAGGAACGGCTTCAGATCATCGTGGCACACGAGCGCAACACCCGGGAGCAGCCGGATTACCTGCCCGAGCTCCAACAGGAGCTGCTGGCTGTGATCCGACGCTACGTTGAGATCGAGGACGACCAGGTCCAGGTCCAGCTTGATCGTAATGACAGCTGCTCGGTACTGGAACTCAACGTCACCCTTCCCGAGGAGGTGGCCGACCCCCAGTAGGGAGGCACACGGGGCACTGCCTGGCCATGCTGCGGAGGAATCGGCAGATCCGGTCCGGCGCCCCTGTCACCATGAGGGTTCCTTCTCACTGTCCGGATGCGCCCATGCGAACCGTATTGACCGCTCTTCAGACACTGGTCCTCCTGCTGACCACCGTCAGCCTGCACGCGGAAGTCCCGACCGACGACGAGAACTGGGAAAAGGCCGTGGATTCGGACGGAATCGAGGTCCACACCCGCAACCTGGAGAATTCGCGGATCGATGCCTTCCGCGCGGAAACAGTGCTGGATGCCCCTCTGGAAGCCGTCATGGCAGTGATGGCCAACCCGGAATCCTGCATGGAATGGGTCCACCAGTGCTCGCACGCCGAGAACCTGGAAGGCGGCAGCTTCCGGGACCGCTACGCCTATTCCATCAATGATATGCCCTGGCCGGTCAGTGACCGGGACTATGTCCTGCACATCACGACCCACACCGGCGAAAGCCGGGACCATATCATCATTGAGATGGAATCCGTGGACGGCCGTGTCGGGAAGAAGGATGGCTATGTGCGCATGCCCGAATCCTCCACGGTCTATGAATTCTCCCGTGAAGGTGAGAACCGCACCCGGATCGTCTGGTACCAGCATGCCGCCCCCGGAGGTTCCCTGCCCAACTGGCTGGTGAACCAACTGGCCACGGATATCCCCTACGAATCCCTGCGCACGCTCAACGACGTGGTCCAGAAAGAGCGCTACCAGGGCCACGAGCTGGCGTTCGATAAAGAAGGCCGGCTCGTGGACGTCATCCCCCCGGAGGAAAACGTAACCCCGGACAGCGAACCCACTCCCGATGCGGAGGGAGGCTGAATCATGGCCGTAACCGCGCAGGACATCATGACCCCCAGCGTGAAAGCTGTCCCCCAGGACTGGACCATGCAGCAACTGGCGGCGTTCCTCACGGAGAACGAGATCACCGGCAGCCCGGTGTGCGACGACAATGAACGCATCATCGGCATCGTCACCCTCAAGGACATTGCCGAATTCCGCTGGAACCAGGTCAGCGGTGAGCCGGAGAAGGAGCTTTCGGACGAAGAGAAACAGGAAGCACGTCAGATCCGGCAGATGATGCTGGAGGGCATGACTCGCATGCCCGTGGAAGTTCGTGACATCATGACTCCCAGCGTGATGTCCGTGGACGCCGATACCAGCGTCCGGACCATCGCCGACATCATGATGGCGGAGCACCTGCACCGCATCTTCGTGACGGAAAAGGAGGCCATCACCGGCATCATCACCACCTATGACATGCTCAAGCTGGTGGCGGAACCGGAGCTGACCCGGCGTTGTCTCGAGGCCGACGACTCCGGTACCCCCACCTGACGCCCAGCAACCGGCTCTGAGGTAACCAAGCCCATGCCCCGGGAAGACCAGTCCCAGATCAAGACCTACGTCGTCGACACCAATGTTCTGATCCACGATCCCACCGCCGTCCTCAACTTCGAAGAGCACCACGTGGTCATTCCCATGACCGTGCTCGAGGAGCTGGACCAGCTGAAGAACGGCAAGCAGGCCGTGGCCGCCGACTGCCGCCAGGCCATACGGACCATCGACCGGCTGATCGGCGACGCGGACCCACACGACATCGACAATGGCGTGCCCATCCGCCGCGGCGAGAAATCGGAACCCCTGGGCACCCTCTCCATTGCCATGGGCGGTCAGGACGACGTTGAACACGGGCTGCCGGATCACCTTAACGACAACCGCATCATCAACCTCCTCGCCCGGCTTCAGCGCCAGCACCGCGACAGGCCCATCATCCTGGTGAGCAAGGACATCAACATGCGCCTCAAGGCGCGTGGCTGCGGCCTGGAAGCTGAGGATTACCAGACCGACCAGCTGGTGGACGACGTGCGCTACCTGCCCACCGGCTACCACGAGTTCGAGGGATCCTTCTGGGATGGCATCGAGAAGGTGGAGACGGTCCAGCGCGAGGGCATCACCGAGCACCTGATCCCACGCACCGAGGCCATGGCGGACTACCAGATCAACGAGTTCATCCTCGACCATCAGGGGTTCATCGGCCGGATCACGGAGACCGAGCCGGAGCGGCTGGTGGTGGAGGATCTGTTCCAGGACGACCTCATGCACCAGCAGGTCTGGGGCCTGTCACCCCGCGACATCTACCAGGGGCTGGCGCTGGAACTGCTGATGGACCCGAATGTGCACCTGGTTAACCTCACCGGCTCCGCCGGCTCCGGCAAGACCATCCTGGCCCTGGCGGCCGCCATCGAGCTGACCGTTGCGAGCAAGACCTACAAGCGCATCATCACCACCCGCAGTACCCAGGGTCTGGATGAGGACATCGGCTTTCTGCCGGGGACCGAATCCGAGAAGATGGAACCCTGGCTGGGCGCGATCGTGGACAACCTCGAGGCGCTGCACGAGGATGACGAGAACATGACCAGCAGCGTGGACTACATCCTCAGCAAGGTTCCCATGCAGTTCAAGTCACTGAACTACATCCGGGGCCGCAGCTTCCAGCACAGCCTGATCATCATCGATGAAAGCCAGAACCTGACCCCGCACCAGCTCAAGACGATCATCACGCGGGCGGGCACGGGCAGCAAGGTGGTATGCCTGGGCAACCTCTCCCAGATTGATACCGCCTACCTCAACCCCCTGAGTTCCGGCCTGACCTACATGACCGAACGTTTCAAGGGCTTCAAGCACGGCGGCCACATCCACCTGCAGGGCGTTCCCCGCTCGCCGCTGGCCGAGTACGCCGAGGAACACCTGTAACCGCCCTGGGTCAGGAGTCGCTGTTATTCGTCTCCTGGCCCAGATCGTTATCCCAGGGATGGTCCGCCATGGGCTCCTCGCCCTGGAGCGGCTTGTAGCGGTCGCGGAACGCATCCATGGTCTTCATGGCCTCATCGAGCTCATCGAACAGCGCCACGTGGTAGAGGGCTTCCCCCTCATTGACCATGGGCAGGTTGTTCATACCGATGACGATGCCATTGACGCTGCTGGTCACAGAGGACTCCAGCCGACCAAAGGGATCCGCAACCACCGCCAGTCTCTGCCCTTCCTTCACCCGGTGGCCAATGCCCGCAATGGGGCGCATGATGCCGTCGGTCTCCGCGCGCATCCAGGTGGAGTTTGAAGCCACTTCAGAGCGCTTCGCGGGCCGGTGCCGGCCGCGCCGGCGGCTGGGCAGCATCTCCAGCATGCGCATCACACGCAGTATGCCGCGCACCCCCGTATTGATGGCCACCTCGTCGAAGCGCAGCGCCTCACCAGCCTCATAGGTGATCACGGGAACGTCGGCGGCATCCGCACAGGCCCTGAGGCTGCCCTCGCGCAGGGAGGCGTTGATCACAATGGGAGCCGCAAAGATCTCCGCCATGTCCGCCGTCACTGGATTACGCAGCTCCGCACGGATCTGCGGCAGGTTGAAACGGTGGCTGGCCCCTGTATGCAGGTCTATCACATGGGTGGCCTTTTCCAGCACCTGGGTCCGGAACAGGTAGGCAATGCGCCCGGCCAGTGAGCCCTTCTCGGTCCCCGGGAAGCACCGGTTCAGATCCCGCCGGTCCGGCATGTAGCGGGACTGGTGCAGGAACCCGAACACATTGACGATGGGCACCACCAGCAGCGTTCCGCGCAGCCGCTTGAGCCCTGTGCTCCGCAGCAGCCGGCGGGCGATTTCCACACCATTGATCTCGTCCCCATGGATGGCGCCACAGACCAGCAGCGTGGGCCCGGGGCGACGGCCGTGGATCACCTCCACCGGAATGTGCAGCGGCGTCTGGGTGTAAAGGCGCCCTATGGGCACCTCCACCTGGAGGCGCTCACCCGCCGGAATCCGTTCATCACCCAGACGGAAGGGCGCACGTTTCGCCATGCTCAGCCCCTTGCGCCTTTGGTGGCGGTACGCCAGGGCCGGGCCCGTTTCTCGATGAAGTCGATGATCATGCCGGCCACATTCTTGTTGGTGGCCGCTTCAATGCCCTGAAGGCCCGGCGAGGAATTCACCTCCATGATCAGCGGCCCACGACTGGAACGCAGCAGGTCCACACCCGCCACATTCAGCCCCATGGCCTTGGCCGCCATCACCGCCGTCTTGCGTTCGGTGGGCGTAATACGCACCAGCGAAGCCTGTCCGCCCCGATGGAGGTTGGAACGGAATTCGCCTTCGTTGGCCTGGCGTTTCATGGCCGCGATCACCTTGTCGCCAATCACGAAGCAGCGGATGTCCGCGCCCGCCGCCTCCTTGATGTACTCCTGCACCAGGATGTCCGCCTTCAGACCCATGAAGGCCTCGATCACGCTTTCCGCCGCCTTGCGCGTCTCGGCCAGCACTACGCCGATACCCTGGGTGCCTTCCAGCAGCTTGATCACCACCGGTGTACCACCCACCATCCGGATCAGGTCGGGCACGTCGTCCGGCTTGCTGGCAAAGCCCGTGATCGGCATACCCAGACCTTTGCGCCCCAGAAGCTGCAGCGAGCGCAGCTTGTCCCGGGAGCGGGTGATGGCCACCGACTCGTTCGCCGGGAACACGCCCATCATCTCGAACTGGCGCAATACAGCAGCACCGTAGAAGGTCACCGAGGCACCAATCCGAGGGATCACCACGTCGAACTCAGGCAGTTTCTCACCCCGGTAATGCATGGTCGGGCTGGCCGGCGTGATGTTCATATAACAGTGCAGGAAGTCCAGTACCTGCACCTCGTGATCGCGTTTCTTGGCCTCCTCCACCAGGCGGCGGGTGGAATAGAGGCGCTTGTTGCGCGACATGATTGCAATTCTCATTGATTACTCCTCACGCGGTTTACCGGCCAGGAAAGAAGCTGATGGGTCCACCAACAGGCGCTCCTTCATGGCAGTGCGACCGATCAGCATACGAAAGCGCATTGTATCGCGATTGGTAAGCGTCATCTCCACGGGCCAGCACCAGGGCCCCATGCGCATCTGCGTCAGGATGACATAGCGCATTTCCCGGTGTCCCCCGGAATCCGTAACAACACGCTCGTCCAGCAGTGGCGCGTCACAGTGGATCACCCGGTTCAGGTTACGGCGGCTCGGGTGGATCGAGAACGCCACCCGGCGCTCGCCCTGGTGTTCATAGGCCTCCAGGTCAAAGGTGTGGAGGCAGGAAGTTCTTGCCCCGGTGTCGACCTTGGCCCGCAGGCGTGGAATGCCAAGCTCCGGCAGACTCACCCACTCGCGCCAGCCGACCCAGTGTAAGCCCGGCGTCTCCGCCCTGTCCGTCATGGTTTGTCCTGATGTTGATGAATGGCAACCGGTATCGGTGCTGAATGCTGCCCAGCGTAGAGGCTCGTATGGGGGAAGGGAATCTCGATGCCCTCGCGGTCGAAAGCCGCCTTGACGGCAAACATCACATCACTGCGGACCCGCCGGAGATCAAGGCCCCGCACCCAGAACGACAGCTGCAGGTCCACGGATGAGGCCCCGAACTGCTGCAGGTAAATGAACGGCTCGGGCTCCTCCAGGCAGTCCGGGTTCTCATCCACCAGCGCCAGCAGTACCGCATTCACCTTTTCAAGGTCTTCCCCGTAGGCCACACCAATGGGCAGATCCAGGCGCCTGACCGGAAAACGGGTGAAGTTGGTCACCCGGGTCTTGATGAGCGTTTCGTTGGGCACCCGTATGTAGAGATTGTCGAGGCTGCGCAGCTTGACGCTCAGCAGGTCGATCCCGACCACCTCGCCGCGCACACCATCCACTTCGATAAAGTGCCCCAGCTCGAACGGCCGCTCGGCAAGCAGGAAAAGGCCACTGATCACGTTACTGGCCGATGTCTGGGAAGCAAAACCCAACGCCACCGTCAGAATACCGGCCGCGCCCAGCAGCACCCCGATCTGGAAACCGGACTGCTGCAGCGCCAGCGCCACGGCAATCCCCAGCACCGTATAGAACACCAGACGCCGGAACAGCACGGCCTGGTGCCGTGTCAGGCGCCCCTGCCCGAACCGCTCCACCATGCGCCCGAGCATCGTGGCCAGGAACAGCCCGAGAGCCATCCATACCAGCGGCCGCAGCCACTGCCCGAGGGTCTCCAGTGTCATCCATTCCGGCATCGTGGCTCCTATCCGAAAATCCGGTCCATGGTGCGCACCAGATGGTTGCGTTCAACCGGTTGGCGCGCCGGTGCCAGGGCCGTACAGGGCCCAGCCTCGGGCGGTGGCGTCGCTTCCACCTTCAGCGACGCGGTGGCCAGGTCCCGCTCGCACCGGATGCTCAGCGTCGGCGTCCAGAGCGAGTGCGCACCGTCCACTCCCGGTTCACTCTGGCGGAACAGGGGCATGATGGGCGCCGGAAAGCTGAAACGGTCCAGCGTCAGGTAGTCGTCGCCCTCATGGCGCAGCCGTACCGCGGACATGGCCCGCCATGGGCGGCGTGGCAGATTGTCCGGCTCCAGGCGGGCTGCGGTAAGGCTGGCATAGCAGAGCTCGCCCTCCATGGTGTCCGCCCCCATCCAGGTCCAGGAGGGCTGGCGTACCGGCACTTCCATCAGCCTGCGGTCCTCGCCCACCATAAGCTGGAGCCAGACCAGGGTACTCATATAGATGGTTGTATCCATGCCTGGCGGCAGGTGCAGAGGATGGTTGGGGCGTACAATCAGGGGCAGGTCCGCCAGCGCCGGCCGCAGTGCGACGCGGGGAGCCTCATTGCCCCGTGCGAACCGTTCCAGTCCCTCATCATGCTCCGGCAGGGCACTGTCACACCACTGGTGCCAGGCCGTCTCCTCCCAGGCCCCGGGGTGGCGTGCCACACGCACCTGCCACTCATGGGCCAGCAGAGTCACGGAAAGTGTCATGTCACTGAGGCCATTGCGCAGGGTGTCGCCCGGTGAAAGGGGCACAGACTCGCCCCATGCCGCGATGGGACCATCCGTACCAGAGGAGGACTGGGGTTGAGCCATAATGATTCCTGAACTCGGATTGCGGAGTACTATAATCCAAAGCGCGCGGTTCAGCGAACAACCCAGCAGTACAGACAATCATAAGGGGTGCCCGTGACCGAACTCATCTGGTTCCGCAATGATCTCCGCCTGGGGGACAATCCTGCCCTCACCGCCGCCTGCGCCGGCAATGCCGCCGTGGAAGCCTGCTTCCTGCCCGCACCTGGCCAGTGGGCGGACCATGACTGGTCCCCCAACCGCACCGACCTGCTGCTTCGCAGCCTGGACCAGCTCGGACAGGACCTGGCGGCGCTGGGCATTCCCCTTCACATCCGCTCGATTGACCGCTTTACGGATACCGATACAGAACTTCTGGTGCTGTGCCGGGAGCGTGGCATCACGCGGATCCATGCCAACGAGGAATACGCCTTCAACGAGCGCATCCGGGATCACCGACTGACCGGGGCACTGAACCACCAGGGCATCGCGCTCCACATCTACCGCGACCAGACCGTGGTTCCAGTGGATCAGCTGAAAACCGGCAATGGCACGCCCTACACCGTCTTCACGCCCTATTCCCGGCAGTGGTGGCGCTGGGTGGAAAGTCACCCGCCCCGGCTGCATCCCGCACCGGCAGCCAGAGGCGCGCCCCTGCCTCCCCCCGCGCTCCCTGAGTTGACCGCGTGGCGCAGCGAACACGTGGACTGGCTGGCCGGCGGTGAAGGCGCGGCCCACAGGGCCCTGGAAGGATTCATCGACCAGCGCCTCGGGGCCTATGCGGATCAGCGGAACTACCCGGCAGTTCCGGCCACCAGCCAGATCTCGCCCTACCTGGCGCTGGGCGTGCTCTCGCCCCGCCAGTGCCTGGTCGCGGTGCAGCAGCGAACGAGCGCGGAATCCCCGGCCAGCGCCGCCCACACCTGGCTCAACGAAGTCGCCTGGCGGGACTTCTACATCCAGCTGCTCTACCAGTTCCCGCGCCTGTCCCGTCACCAGGCGTTCAAGCCGGAAACGGAGGCCCTGCCCTGGGAGCCAGCGGGCGCCAACCTGGAAGCCTGGAAAGCCGGCCGCACCGGCATCCCCCTGGTGGACGCGGCCATGCGCCAGCTCAACACCACCGGCTGGATGCACAACCGCCTGCGCATGGTCACCGCCATGTTCCTGACCAAGAACCTGTTCGTGGACTGGCGACTGGGCGAGCAATACTTCATGCAGCAGCTGGTGGACGGCTACCTGCCCTCGAACAACGGCGGCTGGCAGTGGAGTGCCTCAACCGGCACGGACGCAGCGCCCTACTTCCGCATCTTCAACCCGGTGACCCAGAGCGAGCGCTTTGACCCGGAGGGCACCTTCATCCGGCACTGGGTGCCGGAAATCGCCCATCTGCAGGGGAAGAAACTGTTCAATCCGAATGGCACGGTTGCGGGTTATCCGGCACCCATTGTGGACCTGAAGCAAAGCCGGCAGCGGGCGATCGAGCGCTTCAAGGCCCTGGGCAAAGGCTGAGGCGCCGCTCCCGGGTCAGTCGCCGCAGATGGGGCAGTCGGGATCCCTGGGAACGCGCATCTCCCGCCACTGCATGCGCCAGGCATCCAGCAGCAGAAGCCGGCCGGTAAGGGACTCACCCACGCCCGCCAGGAGCTTGATGGCCTCCATGGCCTGGGCAGCCCCGATCATGCCCACCAGGGGCCCGATCACGCCGGCCTCGGAACAGCTCAGGGTGGCCTCGCCCACATCCGCGTACAGGCACTGGTAGCAGGGGGCGCCCGTCCGGCCACTGTCAAACACCGCCACCTGGCCCTCGGCGCGGATGGCGGCGCCGGAGACCAGTGGCACGGAGGCGTCCACACAGGCCTGGTTCACGGCGAACCGGGTCTGGAAATTGTCCGTAGCGTCCAGAACCAGGTGGTTGCGGGTCGCAGCGCGGGAAAGCCAGCGCTGTCTGGCGCGGCTCTGGATCGGCTCGACGGTGACCCCCGGGTTCAGGGCCATGGCACGTTCAGCCAGCGCCTCTGCCTTGGAACGACCGATATCCGCCTCGGTGAACGCGATCTGGCGCTGGAGGTTGGCCAGCTCCACGTGATCGTCATCCACGACTTCAATGTGGCCGACTCCGGCGGCCGCCAGATAGAGCACCACCGGGCAGCCCAACCCGCCGGCGCCCACCACCAGGACGCGACTGTGCGCCAGTGACTGCTGGCCGGCCACGTCGAACTCGGGCATCAGGATCTGGCGGCTGTAGCGCTCCAGGTCCCTGTCGCTCAATGGATCCATACCGTCACTCCTCCCAGCGTCCGCCGCTCACCCGGGGATTACCCGTCAGGTCGCGCTGCATGAAACAGTCCCGGAAGCCCGCTCCCGCGAGCAGCTCCGCCACGGCCTCCGCCTGGTCGTAACCGTGCTCCAGAAGCAGCCAGCCGCCCGGGTTGAGCCGGTCGGGCCCCCGCGCAATCAGTGGCCGGATCACATCCAATCCATCCGCGCCAGCGGCCAACGCCCCCCGGGGTTCATAACGCAGATCCCCCTGGGCGAGATGCGGATCATCCTCAGGGATGTACGGCGGATTGGACACGATCAGGTCCCAGTATTCGCCCTCGAAAGGTGCCAACCCCTCCCCTTCCACGAAGGCCAGGTTCAGCCCAAGGGCCCGGGCATTGGTTGCTGCCACCACCATGGCCTCACTGGAAGTCTCACTGGCCGTGACCTGCCAGCCTGGGCGCTCCCGGGCCAGCGCCAGGGCCACAGCACCGCTGCCGGTACCCACGTCCAGAACCCGCGCCGACTCCGGCAGCGGGCAGGCCAGCGCTGCCTCCACCAGGGTTTCGGTATCCGGCCTGGGGATCAGGGTATCCGGGGTAACCGTCAGGGGCAGAGACCAGAATTCACGTTCGCCGGTGATGTAGGCCAGGGGCCTGCCACCGGCACGGGCCGCCACCAGGCTGCGGAAGGTCTCGGCATCGTCGTCCCCGACCAGGGCCTCAGGCCAGATGCGGAAACGGCTTGGACTGCAGTCGAGCTGGTGAGCCAGCAACATGCGGGCCTCGCCCCACGCATTGGGAAGGCCGGCGGCTTCAAGGCGGCACGCGCCATCATCCAGCAGCGCGTCGACCCGATCCGGCCCGTTCATGCCGATTCGGCTCCAAGGGCCGCCAGCTGGTCGGCCTGGTGTTCCTGCTGGAGGGCTCCAATGACCTCCCTCAGGTTGCCCTGGATCACCTCGTCCAGCCGGTACAGGGTCAGGTTGATGCGGTGATCGGTCACCCTGCCCTGGGGAAAGTTGTAGGTGCGGATGCGTTCCGAACGATCCCCGCTGCCCACCAGATTGCGCCGGGTATCGGCCTCCTCGGCGGCACGCCGGTCCTGCTCCATCTGCTGGAGGCGGGACTGGAGAAAGCTCATGGCCCGGTCCCGGTTCTTGTGCTGGGAGCGCTCTTCCTGGCACTCGACCACCAGGCCGGTGGGCAGGTGGGTGATACGGATGGCCGAGTCCGTGGTGTTCACGTGCTGACCGCCAGCACCAGAGCTGCGGAAGGTATCCACCCGAAGGTCGTTCTTGTCCAGGGTCACGTCCTCGGGCTCGTCCACCTCGGGAAGCACGGCCACGGTACACGCCGAGGTGTGGATGCGGCCCTGGGATTCGGTCTCGGGCACGCGCTGGACGCGATGACCACCGGATTCAAAACGCAGCTGCCCGTAGACGCCCTCACCTTCCACCAGAGCGATCAATTCCTTGTAGCCGCCATGCTCGCCAGGGCTCTGGCTGAGCACACTCACCCGCCAGCCCTGGTTCTCCGCGTAACGCGAATACATGCGGAACAGGTCACCGGCAAACAGAGCCGCCTCGTCACCACCGGCACCGGCACGGATCTCCAGGTAGGCATTGTTGCGCTCATTGGGGTCGCGGGGGAGCATCAGGGTCTGCAGGGAGGTCTCAAGCTCTTCCAGCCGCTCGCGCCCACGGCGCAGCTCGTCTTCCGCCATTTCGCGCATATCCGGGTCACCGTCGTTCTGCAGTGCCTCGGCTTCGGCCATGTTCTCCTTAACCTGCCGGTATTCCCGGTAGGTCTCAACAACCGGCTCGATCTCCGCGTATTCACGGGAAAGGTTACGGAACTGCTTCTGGTCACCAATGGTGGCCGGGTCCGCCAGCAGCGCACTGATCTCCTCGTGGCGCTCCACCAGCTGGTCGAGGCGCCGCGCGATGGATTCCTTCATGATGGGTTCCGGGTGCTGGACTCGGTTGGAGAAACAGACGTGTCCTGGGGTGACCGTTCACCGGCGTCGGCGTCCCCGGTCTCCCCGGAGATGGGCTCCATGCCGTGGAGTTCACGCAGCCAGTCGGTCACCTCAACACGCCCTTCGGCGGTGGCCTTGCGAACCTGCACGGTGGGATGGTGCAGGAACTTGTTGGTCAGTGTCCGTGCCATGCTGCGCAGCAGGGTTTCAGGATCACCCCCGGAGGCCAGTGATCGCAGGGCCTTGTCCAGCTCCGCGTCACGCACCGACTCCACCTCGCCACGGAACTGCTTGAGCGTGGCCACGGCATCCAGGGCCCGCAGCTGATACATGAACCCCGAAGCACCCTCCTGCACCAGGTGTTCCGCCTCCTGCGCCGCCCCTTCACGGGAGCGCCGGTTCTCCTCGATCACGCTGTGCAGGTCGTCCACGGTATAGAGGAAGATGTCATCCAGCTCGCCCACCTCCGGTTCAATGTCCCGGGGTACGGCCAGATCCACCATGAAAATGGGCTTGTGCTTGCGCCTGCGGATCGCATGCTCCACCGCGCCCTTGCCGAGGATGGGCAACTGGCTGCCGGTGGAAGCGATCACGATATCCGCGCCCGGAAGCTCATCCGGCACAGCGGAGAGGGAAACCGCTTTACCCTCAAAACGTGATGCCAGCTGTTCCGCCCGCTCGATGGACCGGTTGGCCACGGTCAGATCCCGGATGCCGGCCTGGGCAAGATGCTGCGCCACCAGCTCCACGGTCTCGCCGGCGCCAATCAGCAGGGCCGACTTGCGCCGCAGGTCGGAAAAGATGTGACGTGACATGGATACTGCCGCGTAAGCCACCGATACCGGGTTCTCACCGATCGCGGTATCCGTGCGCACACGCTTGGCCACCGAGAAGGCATGCTCAAACAGCCGGGAAAGGATGGTGCCCGTGGTACCGGCGGCGTAGGCCTGGTTGTAGGCCTCCTTGAGCTGGCCCAGAACCTGGGGCTCACCCAGCACCATGGAGTCCAGCCCACAGGCAACCCGCATCACATGCTGGGCGGCGTGCTGCTCCTCATGAACGTAGACGCACTCCTCGAAGCTGGCCGGCTCCACGTCCAGCCAGGCGCCCCACCACTCCACCATTGCCTGGCGGGTGATGTGTTCGTCGCCGACCACGTAGAACTCGGTGCGGTTGCAGGTGGACATGACCGCGAGCTCATGCACCCCGGGCAGCTGCAGTGCATTCTGCAGCGCCGGTGCCATTTCACTCTCCGGAAAGGACACACGCTCGCGCTTTTCCACACTTGCCGTGCGGTGGTTGATGCCCAGGACCCACAACGCCATAGACTGGTATTCAGCCCCCTCTGAATGTACGCTGCCCAGTGTAACGATCGACGGGCCTCAGTGCTACTGATACGCCTGTACGCACTTGGGCGTAGAGGCCGGGCTGTGCCATTATTGGAAGCCTTTCACCGCAGTGGATTAGAGATGCAGAAACTCGCCTGGTTCCATGTCCCCGCCCTTGCACTGACCCTCATCCTCGGGGGCTGCTCCGGCCTGGCCACCGATCCCGGAGAGGGGGACACTGCCCGCGAAGAGCAACCCGCCGACTCCCCTGACAGTGGTACGGATGACACCACAGAGGAATCCGTGGAATCCGCGGTCATGGATTCCGAGGAGATCGAGTACCGGGATTTTCCGCCCGATGTGCTCTTCGCCCTGTTGAGTGCCGAGCTGGCCGCCCAGCGTGGCCGTTACGACGTCACGCTGATGAACTACGCCCAGTCCGCTGCTGATACCCAGGACCCCGCGGTGATCCGCCGGGCCATGCAGATCGCCCAGGCGCTGGATGCCACCAACGCCCAGCGCCAGATCGCCGAGGTCTGGCTCAAGAAGGAACCCAACCATCCCCAGGCCCTGCGCATTGCCGCACTGGCGGAACTGCGCGAAGGCAACCTGGAGCAGGCGCTGTCCTACATGGAAAAGCTCCATCAGCAGGGCGGCGAAGCCCAGTTCGACACCCTTGCCAACCAGGCGCGCGCGCTCCCGGCCGAACAGCAGCAACAGATGCTGGATCTCTACGGGCGGATGCACGAACGCCACCCCGACGCCACCGCCATCACCTACAGCCTGGCGCTGCTCAACGACAACACCGGCAACAGCAAGCGTGCCCTGGCGCTGACGGAATCCCTGGTAGCGCAAGAGAGCAACTACCAGCCCGCCGTGACCCTAAAGGGCAAACTGCTCTATGACCTGGATCGGGGCGAGGAGGCGATCGACTACCTGCGCGAGCAGGCCCGGCGCTTCCCGGACAACCGTCGGCTGGGCACCCTCTACGCCCGTGTTCTGGTCAACGAAGGCAAGCTGCAGGCCGCGGAGGACGAATTCGAGGCCCTGATGGATCGGTTCCCCGAAGCCACTGGCCTCAAGCTCTCACGGGCCCTCGTGGCACTGGAGAACGATCACCCCGATACCGCTGAAACACTGCTCAATGAACTCCTGGCGGAAGGGGTTCACACCAACCAGGCTCACTTCTATCTGGGCCGGCTGGCGGACAGGCGCGACAACCCCAACGAAGCGCTGCACCATTACGCCCAGGTGCAGGGCGGCAACCATTTCTTCCAGGCTCTCGCCCGCGCCAGCTACATCCGGGCCGAACAGGGTGAGCTGGAGGCGGTGCGCAGCAACCTGGAGAACCTCCGCTCACGCCTGCCGGGCCAGAGCGCCCGACTATGGCAGATGGAGATCAACCTCCTGCTGGATCTGGGGGCGCCGGAAAAGGCTCTGGACGTTGCCAGTGATGCCCTCGAACAGACCCCGGACAACACCGAAATCCGCTACACCCGCGCCATGCTGCGCGAGCGCACCGGCAACATCGAGGGCATGGAAGCCGACCTCCGCCAGGTGCTCGAGGCGGAACCGGAGAATGCCGTGGCCATGAATGCGCTCGGCTACACCCTGACAGTGCACACCGAGCGTTATGAAGAGGCGGAAAAGCTCATCATGCAGGCGCTCGAAATGGATCCCGACAACCCGGCCATCCTCGACAGCGCCGGCTGGATCCACTACCACCGGGGCCAGCACGAGAAAGCCCTGGACTATCTGGGCAGGGCCTATGAGCGCCTCCAGGACCCGGAGATCGCCGCTCACCTCGGTCGGGTGCTGTGGGCCGTGGACCGCCGGGAAGAAGCCCGCACCCTGTGGCGCCGCACCCTGGAGGAAGCGGACAGCACGGAGGCACTGAAGCCGCTCCTCGACATTCTTGAGGAACTGGACCTCGAACCGGAGACCCTGTAATGAAACAGGCCCAACGCCTGCTCGGCATGGTGGTTCTGGGGGGGCTTCTCCAGGGCTGCATGACCGCGCCGCCGGCGCCAGCCCCTGATGACAGCCTGACCCGCGCACAGCCGGAAGGCTGGCAGGCCCGCCAGGCCGAACTGCGCACGCTCAACCAATGGACACTCCAGGGCAAGGTGGCGGTGCGCCATGAGCAGGGCAACGACTCCGCGTTCATCCGCGAGTGGGTCCAGAACGGTGATCAGTTCCTGATCGAGATGTCCTCCGCCTTCATGGGCATGGGCAGCGTGCGCCTGGAAGGTTCCCCCACCTTCCTCACCATCACGGACTCCGATGGGCAACAGTACCTCTCCGACGACCCGGACGCCCTGATCCGCGAAACCCTGGGCTGGTCGCTGCCGGTGGAAGCCCTGTACATCTGGGTGCGCGGCCTGCCACTGCAGGACAGCCCGGCCGATGTCTTCTTTGATCAACAGGGCCGGATCAGTCATCTGCGCCAACAGGGCTGGGAAATCCATTACAGCAACTATGCCACCCTGGCCGGCGTTGAGGCAGTACCGCACAGCCTCACGGCGACGCGTAACGACCTGCGCCTGCGGCTGGTCATCACCCGGTGGACGCCTGAATCCCCATGACCCCCCTGGACCTGCCCGCCCCGGCCAAACTCAACCTCTTCCTGCACATTACCGGGCGCCGGAATGACGGCTATCACGAACTCCAGACCCTGTTCCAGTTCCTGGACCACAGTGACCGGCTGCGGATCACCCCCCGTAATGACGGCCTGATCCGGGTGCATGGCCCGGAGTGGCTGGAGCCCGGTGATAACCTCATCACGCGCGCCGCGGAACGCCTCCGGGCACGCACCGGCACTGGCCTGGGCGCCGAGATCGAACTGACCAAGATCCTGCCCGCCGGCGGTGGTCTGGGCGGCGGCAGCTCCGATGCGGCCACCGCCCTGGTGGGCCTCAACCACCTCTGGGAAACCGGACTGAGCCGGCCACAACTGGCCACCCTGGGTCTGGAGCTGGGGGCCGACGTGCCCGTGTTCATTCATGGTGTTGCCGCCTGGGGTGAAGGCGTGGGCGAACAGCTCACCCCGGTTGTGCCCCCCGAACACTGGTATCTCGTGCTGGTTCCGGAGGTCGAAATCAGTACCGCAAAAATCTTTGGTCATCCCGACTTGACACGGGACACCCCGAAACGCAGAATGCGCACCGCTTTTGAGGGTAGCGACGGGTTCCGAAACGACTGCGAACCCATCGTGCGTCAGCTTTACCCGGCCGTGGACCAAGCTCTTGAATGGCTTGGGGAATACGGTGAAGCCCGGCTCACGGGCACAGGGGGTTGCGTTTTCTGTCCTTTCGAGACACAATCCGCAGCCATTGACGCACACGCGGAGAAACCCTCAGGCATCAACGGTTTCATCGCCCAGAGCAGAAACCGGTCTCCACTGTACACGCAACTGGGTGAACTGGATTGATGCCGGATAAACGATCAGATGGGGTGTCGCCAAGTGGTAAGGCAGCGGGTTTTGATCCCGTCATTCGCAGGTTCGAATCCTGCCACCCCAGCCATCTTCCCCCTTCCGAACCGCACGAACGCTCAGACGAACCGCAGAGGGATTCAATCGTGTCCAACCTGATGGTGTTCGCGGGGAATGCCAATCCCCGACTGGCCCGCAATGTCTCAAAACGCCTGAATATCCCGCTCGGTGACGCCACCGTCGCGAAGTTCAGTGATGGCGAAACCACGGTCGAGCTCAACGAGAATGTACGTGGCCGTGACGTCTTCATCCTGCAGTCCACCTGCGCCCCGACCAACGACAACCTGATGGAACTGCTGGTCATGGTGGACGCCCTGCGCCGCGCCTCGGCAGCACGCATCACGGCCGTTGTGCCCTACTTCGGGTACGCGCGCCAGGATCGCCGCCCACGTTCCAGCCGGGTCTCCATCACCGCCAAGCTGGTGGCGGACATGGTCACCAGCGCCGGTATCGACCGCGTTCTGACGGTCGACCTGCACGCGGACCAGATCCAGGGCTTCTTCGACATCCCGGTGGACAACATCTACGCCACGCCGGTGCTGCTGGACGACATTGAGCGCCAGCACATCAACGAGGACTACGTGATCGTTTCCCCGGACGTTGGCGGCGTGGTGCGGGCCCGTGCCATCGCCAAGCTGCTGGACGCGGACCTGGCGATCATCGACAAGCGCCGTCCGCGCGCCAACGACTCCCAGGTCATGCACATCATCGGTGATGTAAAGGACAAGACCTGCATCCTGGTCGACGACATCGTCGACACCGCCGGCACCCTGTGCAAGGCCGCCAATGCCCTCAAGGAGCATGGCGCCAACAGCGTGCGCTCCTACATCGTGCACCCGGTTCTCTCCGGTCCCGCCATCGACAACATCCAGTCCTCGCGCCTGGATGAACTCGTCGTCACGGACACGATTCCGCTGAGTGACAAAGGCGCTCAGTGTGATAAAATCCGCTCCCTCGATATGTCGGGCCTGCTTGCGGAGTCCATCCGCCGGGTCTGCAACGAGGAATCCATCAGCGCCATGTTCGACTACAACATCGAGTGAATCGGTGCCGTGGTCGCGCGGCGTTATTGACTGTTAACCAGCCCCAAGGGCTGATTCGAACCGTCCACGGACCAGAGCCTGGTCGCGGGCCCCGTGGATGCCCAGGAGGAACCATGGCACAAGAATTTGAACTTGAAGCATTCCAGCGCGACGTCAAAGGGAAGGGTGCGAGCCGCCGCCTGCGTCGCGTTGAGCGCAAGATCCCGGCCATCGTCTACGGCGGCGAAGGCAAGGATCCGATGCCGATCACGCTCTGGCACAATGACCTGAAAAAGGCGATCGAGAACGAAGCCTTCTTCACGCATATCATTTCCCTGAGCATCGACGGCAAGAAGGAAGACGTGATCATCAAGGATCTTCAGCGTCATCCCTACAAGCCGATCCTGACCCACGCGGACTTCCAGCGCGTCGAGAAGGGCCACAAGATCAACGTCACGGTCCCGGTCCACTTCCTCAATGAGGAAAGCGCGCCGGCGATCAAGCTTGAGGGCGGTGTCGTCTCCCACGACGCCATGGAAGTCGAAGTGACCTGCCTGCCGGACGATCTGCCCGAGTACCTCGAGGTGGACATGAACGAGGTGGCACTCGAGCAGATCGTGCACCTGTCGGACCTCAAGCTGCCCAAGGGCGTCGAGATCGTTGCCCTGCAGCATGGCGAAGACCACGACCAGCCGGTTGTCTCCGTGCACAAGCCCAAGGGCAAGAAGGCCGAGGAAGCCGGCGGTGGCGGCTCTGCCGACAGCGACGAAGAGGAAGGCGGCGAGGAATAAGCCGCCCGTTCAGGCCCCGCTATGGCATCCGACGTGGTCAGGCTCATTGCCGGGCTCGGCAACCCCGGGCCCAAATACGCCGGAACCCGCCACAACGCCGGGGCCTGGCTTGTGGAGATGCTCGCCCGGGAAGCCGGGCAGCCCCTGCGTGAAGAGCGTAAGTTCCTGGGTTACCACAGCAAGGTGATCTGGCAGGGGCAGGATCTCCACCTGCTTTTCCCCACGACCTACATGAACCACAGCGGCCGTTCCCTGAAGGCGCTGAGTGACTTCTTCCGTATCCCACCCGAATCCATACTGGTTGCCCATGACGAGCTCGACCTGCCCCCCGGCACGGCACGGTTCAAGAAAGGCGGTGGCCATGGTGGCCATAACGGGCTGCGGGACATCATCAGCCATCTGGGCAGTTCGGACTTCCACAGGCTGCGCGTGGGCGTGGGTCATCCCGGCGACAGCAAGCAGGTCATCAACTACGTGCTCAGTAACGCCGGCAAGCGGGAAATGAACGCGATCGAGGCGGCACTGGACGAAACCGTGCGCGCCCTGCCGGACGCCCTCCGGGGAGACTGGAGCACGGCCATGAACCGCCTGCACGCGTTCCGTCACGAGTAACCATCATTCATCACGAACTCCGTTAAGGATCACAGGCTATGGGATTCAAATGCGGCATCGTTGGGCTGCCCAACGTGGGCAAGTCCACGCTTTTCAACGCGCTGACCAGCGCCGGCATCGACGCCGAAAACTTCCCCTTCTGCACCATTGAGCCCAACGCCGGTGTGGTCTCCGTCCCCGACCCGCGTCTCTACCGCATCGCGGAGATCGTCAAGCCGGAGAAGACGATTCCCACGACCATGGAATTCGTCGACATCGCGGGTCTGGTCTCCGGCGCTTCCAAGGGTGAAGGCCTGGGCAACCAGTTCCTGGCCAACATCCGCGAGACCGAAGCCATTGCCCACGTGGTGCGGTGCTTTGAGGACGAAGACATCATGCACGTCTCCAACAGCATCGACCCGGCATCGGACATCGAAGTGATCAACACCGAGCTGGCACTGGCGGATCTGGCGACCATCGAGAACACCACCAAGAAGACAGAGCGCGCCGCCAAGGGTGGCGACAAGACCGCCAAGGCCCAGCTGGAACTGTTCGAGCGCATCAAGCCGGTACTCAACGAGGGCGATCCGGTACGCTCCATGAATCTGTCCGAGGACGACCAGGCGCTGATCCGCGAACTGCACCTGCTCACGGCCAAACCCACCGTCTACATCGCCAACGTCAACGAGGACGGCTTCCAGGACAACCCGCACCTTGATGCGGTGAACGCCATTGCTGAACGCGAAGGCGCCGGGGTGGTCGCCATCTGCAACAAGATCGAGTCCGAGATTGCCGAGCTTGAGGATGAGGAAAAGACCGAATTCCTCTCCGAGATGGGCATGGAGGAACCGGGCCTGGACCGCGTGATCCGCGCCGGATACAACCTGCTCGGCCTGGAGACCTACTTCACCGCCGGTCCCAAGGAAGTCCGCGCCTGGACCTTCCCCACCGGCTCCACGGCGCCCCAGGCCGCCGGCGTGATCCACACCGACTTCGAGCGTGGCTTCATCCGGGCCGAGGTTGTCAGCTACGACGACTTCATCGCCTACAACGGCGAGCACGGTGCCAAGGAAGCCGGCAAATGGCGGCTGGAGGGCAAGGAGTACATCGTCCAGGATGGTGATGTCATCCACTTCCGCTTTAACGTCTAGCCCCGTCCACCGGGTCTGACAGCATACTCGTTGTCAGCCCCGGTAAACGCACCCCCTGCCAGTCAGCCTTTTCTTTTCCGCCATTCCTTGCATTCCCCATCGCTATAAGCTTGATTTGGCAGAGACATTGCTTATGCAGATGCACTAGCATGAACGCTCGCACACAAGCCATCCGAGGACGACGACATGCAGATTGGGGTCCCGAAGGAGATCAAGAGCCAGGAGTTTCGGGTTGGGCTGACACCGGAGGCGGTCGGGGAACTGGCAGCAAACGGGCATTCCGTGTACGTGGAGACCGGCGCCGGCCAGGGTATTGACGCCAGCGACGAGCACTACCAGCAGGCAGGCGCCCATATACTGCCCCATGCTGAGGCAGTATTCAGCAAGGCGGAACTCATCGTTAAGGTCAAAGAGCCCCAACCCAGCGAATGTGAGCTGCTGGGACCACAGCACATACTGTTCACCTACCTCCACCTGGCACCGGATAAGGCGTTGACCGACGCCCTCATGAACTCTGGTGCCACCTGTATCGCCTATGAAACCGTTACGGATGACCAGGGCCGCTTACCACTCCTGCGCCCAATGTCACAGGTAGCCGGTCGGCTGTCCGCCCAGGCGGGAGCACAGGCTCTGGAGAGCATCTTCGGGGGCCGTGGCCTGCTTATGGGAGGTGTCCCCGGGGTGATGCCAGCCCGGGTAACCGTCATTGGCGGGGGCGTGGTTGGGCAGAACGCCATCCAGATCGCGCTGGGCATGGGCGCGGAAGTCACGGTTCTGGATCGCAGTCCGGACGTCCTCGAGCGCCTGTCCCATCAATTCGGGCCAGCCCTGAAAACGCTCTATGCCACAGGAACCAGCCTGGAAGCGGCTGTTCTGGACAGTGACCTGGTAATCGGCGCTGTCCTTGTCAGTGGCGCCGGCGCTCCCAAGCTTGTTACGCGTGATATGGTCAAGCGGATGAACAGCGGTGCGGTGTTGGTGGACGTCGCCATCGATCAGGGCGGCTGCTTCGAGACCAGTCAGCCCACGACCCATGCCGACCCCACCTACGTGGTGGATGGTGTCGTCCATTACTGTGTGGCCAATATGCCAGGCGCCGTTCCCAGAACGTCCACACTGGCTCTCACCAATGCCACATTGCCACATGTCCTCAGCCTCGCTGACCAGGGCTGGCGCGAGGCATTGCGGGCGGACTCCAACCTGCGCAATGGCCTGAACGTAGCGGATGGCGTACTGACCTGCGTTCCGGTGGCACAAAGCCAGGGGCGGAGCGCCACCTCCCCTGAAGACATACTCGGCTGAAGCCGTCATTCCCATAGAAAAACCAGAACTGGAGGACTGCATGGAAACACTAATGAGCGCACTGGAGAGCATAAGCAGCGTCGTGTGGGGACCTGCGATGCTGGTTCTGCTGCTCGGCACCGGCCTCTTTCTGACGCTGGGGCTGCGCGGCATGCCCATACGCCGCATCGGTTACGGCTTCAAGCAAATGTTCCTGGGCCGGAGCTCCCAGGAAGAAGGCGAGATCACCCCTTTCCAGGCCCTTTCCACCAGCCTGTCCGCAACCATTGGTACCGGTAACATCGGCGGTGTGGCCACAGCCATTGCACTGGGCGGACCGGGCGCCGTGTTCTGGATGTGGATGACGGCGCTGGTGGGCATGGCCACGAAGTACGCGGAGGCCCTCCTCGCCGTGAAGTACCGCGAGGTTGATGAAGACGGGCGCTACGTCGGCGGGCCCATGTACTACATCAAGAACGGCCTGGGGGCCCGCTGGCACTGGCTGGGTGTCCTGTTCGCCTTCTTTGCCATGGTGGCGGCTTTCGGGATCGGTAACACTGTGCAGGCCAACGCCGTGGCGGATGTGGTCGAAGCCAACCTGTCGGTACCCCCATGGGTGACCGGAGTGGTACTGGCCGTGTTGGTGTTCCTCGTGATCATCGGTGGTATACGCCGCATCGCCCACCTCACCGAAAAGGTGGTTCCGCTGATGGCCGTGATCTACATCCTGGGCGCGCTTGCCGTCATCCTCTGGAACCTGCCCGAGGTTCCCGGCGCACTGGCAAACATCGTCACCGGCGCGTTCACTGGAACGGCGGCCACTGGCGGGTTCGCAGGTGCTGCTGTATGGGCAGCGCTGCGCTTCGGTGTGGCACGTGGCGTGTTCTCCAATGAGGCCGGCCTTGGCTCCGCCCCCATCGCGCATGCGGCGGCACAGACCAACAGCCCGGTACGCCAGGGCACCGTGGGCATGATGGGGACCTTCATCGACACCATTGTGGTGTGCACCATGACGGCCCTCGTGATTGTGCTTACCGGGGCATGGGAAACCGGCGAGTCAGGCGCGGCCCTGACCTCCATGGCCTTCAACCAGGGCATCCCTGGCGGTAACTGGGTGGTCACCTTCGGCATGATCTTCTTCGCCTTTACCACCATCGTGGCCTGGAGCTATTACGGCGAGCGCAGTGCCGAGTTCCTGTTCGGCGTCAAGGTGATCATGCCTTACCGTTACCTGTGGGTTGTCCTGCTGGTGCTGGGCGCCGTGGCCAACCTGGAGCTGATCTGGCTGATCGCGGATGTGCTCAACGCCCTGATGGCCATCCCCAACCTGATCGCACTGCTCGCCCTCTCCGGCACGGTATTCGCTGTTACCCGGGAGTACTTCGCCAAAGAGGGTGCTGAAGGTCATTCAGGCTGATCGGCCGTTCTGGCCACAATTCCCGGGGTGCCTTGACACCCCGGGGAAAAATCCAGAGAATACGCGCCTCAACGCCGAAGGTCAGGCGTTGGACGGGTTTGCGGCAAGGTAGCTCAGTTGGTTAGAGCACGGCACTCATAATGCCGGGGTCGGCGGTTCGAATCCGCCCCTTGCTACCAGTATTCAGAAAGCCGCAGTGAACGCTGCGGCTTTTTTTATGGGTCATCACGCCATGGACCTCTGGCAGATCATCGTACTGGCCATTATCCAGGGCCTGACGGAATTCCTTCCGATCAGCAGCTCGGCCCATCTCATTCTCCCCTCAGCGGTGCTCAACTGGCAGGATCAGGGCCTGGCCTTCGACGTGGCCGTGCACGTGGGCTCACTCTGTGCCGTGCTCAGCTATTTCCGCCAGGATGTGTTCCGCATGGGTAACGCCTGGGTACGGGATACCGCCCAGCGGACCGTCACCGAAGACAGCCGGCTGGCCTGGGCGGTCATCCTGGGCACCATTCCCGCGGGCCTGGCCGGTCTGCTGCTCAACGATTTTGTTGAGGACGAACTCCGCTCAGGCTGGGTCATCGCCGCCACCACCATCGGCTTCGGCCTGCTGCTCTGGTGGTCGGATGCCGCCGGTTCGCGCCGGCGCCAACTGAGCAGCGTTACGCTCAGGGATGCCCTGCTCATTGGTCTCGCCCAGGCCCTGGCACTGATCCCGGGGACCTCGCGCTCCGGCATCACCATCACCGCCGCCCTCTTACTGGGCCTGCGGCGGGAAGATGCGGCGCGCTTCTCCTTCTGGCTCTCCATCCCGCTGATCACGGCCGCCGGTGCCCTCAAGACCCTGGAGCTCATCGAACAGGGCGGCGCCACGGACTGGCACGCCATCGCCTCGGGCACGCTGCTCTCGTTCATCAGTGCCCTGCTGTGCATCCATCTGTTCCTGCGCTTCCTGGAGCGGATCGGGCTCATGCCCTACGTCATCTACCGGCTGGCCCTGGGAGCGCTGCTGATCCTGGTTCTCTGGTGATGGATTCCGATTAAGATCCCTAAATGGGGGTGAATACGCGGCGTT
>NZ_VYJH01000013.1:0-83594 GCF_008709855.1 Halospina sp. K52047b
ACTGGAGCTCTGGCGCCGGCAGCGACCCGCCTCGGTCTGAGCGTCATCCTCGTCTTTGGGGGCTGCCGCCGGCGGGGGCTCCTCCGTCTCAGCGGCCAGCGTTTCCGCTTCGTTGAAGAACATGTCCGCCTGCTCAACGCGGTACTTCTCGGAGGAGGGCCCGAAGCGGTTCTCGATCAGCAGCCGCAGCTGCTCAAACAGATCGCGCTTGGCCTTTTCCAGCGACTGATTACGCTTGGCAAGACGAGCATTTTCCGCCTTCTGCTGCTGCAGCTGGCGCTGCAGTTCGGCAACGGTGGAAGCGGGGCTGGAGGCGGCGTCTGACATGACGCTATTGTACTAAATCGCCCATCAATCAGCCACTTGAAATCATCCGACGGTGTCAAAAATCAGCTCCTGATGCGGCCTCATCCGGGCGATGTCATACCCATCCAGAAGCCAGTTCAGCTGCTGGCCTGTCAGCGCCATCGGCGAGCCGTCGGCCTGCTCCGGCCACTTGAACCGCTCCTGCTCCAGACGCTTGTACCACAGCACAAAACCGTTGCGCTCCCAGGCCAGGATCTTGACCTTGTCGCGCTGGCGGTTGCAGAACACGAAAACCGCTGGCTCAAAAGGGTTCAGTTCCATCGCCTCTTGCACCAGCAGCGCCAGCCCGTCGATGGACTTGCGCATGTCCACCACGTCCCGGCACAGGTAGACGGCCACATCGGTTGCGGGGCGGATCACGAGGCCACCTCAACACGGACAAACCGATCCGGGCGGTGCTGGGGCGGCAGCTCAATGTTTTGAACTGCCAGGCGCTGGCGCCACTGCATGAGATCGGAGAAATCGAGTTGCTGGTGTGCGGCATAGGCACTCAGGCTCTGCCCCAACGAGTAAGCCCGGAACAGGTGCCCCAGCCAGAACGCCTGGGTGTCGGTCAGTCGGTGCGTCATGAGTACCTCCGTTGAAACCACGCAGGCAGTCTGGCGAATCCGGCTCAGGCCGTTAAGATGGGGTTCGTGGACCGCTTACGTTGATCGGACCATTCACGGTTCCGCGAATACTCCGCGGAAACAGACAACTTCGGCAATAAGCTGGCACGCCCTTGCTCCAAAGCCTCCTTTCCGGCATCACGGCGATGCCGCGCTGCTTCCAGCTCTGCATCATGTTCAAGAGCAAGCGCATGCAGTTCTGTCAGGTCAGATCTGACCTCGGAAGGTGCCCCCGTTTCGGGCAGTATCAGGCAAGCCGCAAATAGCGACATGGCAAGTGCTCTCCTTCGCATCACACCGGCAGTCCCTGTGGTGTTCCTTTTAGCGGAGCGCTATCGCCTCAGCATTCCGCCGCTTCGTCCTTGAACAGAACCATGCACCAGACGAAAATCCGGCGGCAACTCCGCAATAATCACTACACCAATTCTGTGAATTATTTCACGCACAGAAAAAGGCAAGTATTGAAGGCAAGTAATGGCCCACCATAGGTTGAGGCTGTTGCTCCATGACCGGTCAGGGACAACACGGAAATAGTTGGTAGTATCATTCTATGACTGAAAGGAGAAGACAAATGCGTGAACTGAATATGCAGGAAGTTGAAAAAGTTGGCGGCGGAGAGTTAACTTGGAATGAGGGTGCCACCATGATTACGGCTCTTGCCACAGCTGGTGGACCTACAACCATGGCATTTGGCTACCCCATTGCGGGTGCAATGTACTATGTAAGTGAGTAAATCTTAGTTTTCACGGTACCCTTTATCGGGTGCCGTGAAAACAACCCACTCAAAAACTCCGAAGGCAGGGCATTATTATGAAAAAAAATACTCCTTCTATAACGGGAAGATTAGCTGCCCTCAATTATATTTATATACCTTTTCTAGCCGCATTATTTTATATTGTCTACAATCACAACAACACAACATCCACCCACTTAGTTATGGCTTTTTTATTAATACATTCCGCTTTCATGTTTTTGACGACGAGATACACAATACTTGCTCTAAAAAGCATAGAAAGTCTCATAAAAAAATAACCTGCCTCAAACAATCTACCCTAATTCGTCGAAATCATGCATACCCTCCTATATATATCAAACTCGATGAGCGATCACAAAACCAACGAATGATGCCCAATATTTAATGTGCATTAACAACCTACCCACTTGAACAAAAGAAATTTAGGAATGACCACGACACGGTTAAAATATTCCTTTTGTGTCCTATTTTTTACAATACTAACAAGGACATAAAGAAAACTTTTGAGATCATCTATAATCTCCAATGAGGCAATAATTTTTGGCGTTATATCGGCATTTACACACCAAGAAGTATGCGCTGCACCCAAATATCAAAAAATCATCAAACCGGATAGATGAAATCCACGCCCCTTTCACTAACATTATTAAAATGCACTCAAAAATACCCCCAAAAAAACTATGCAACATTAGTTGGGTATACAAGCTATCTCGAGATATTTAAAGATGAATTAAGAAGTTGCGACAGTTCATACACTCGACGCAACCATACGCACCGCCTCCATTCATTCATCACTCCTTTACCCCTGATACGCCATATTATAAAAAATTTCCCCCTTCCCTGAAAAAGAATGCATTCCTAATACCGGCGAAGAACTCACTCCTGGCCATATTTTCCCTAGCGATAGCAAGGTCGATACCCGAAAACATCTTCGATATTTCTCAGGGCACGACTCTCCATATACTGTCAGGCATCACAGAAGTCTTTATATTTCTGACATCAGACAAGGTTTATAGAAAGGCATCCGCAGATACTGCTACCAGCACCAGCCAGTTCAAAGACGATGTTTAAGCGACCTGAAGGTGGGACGATCGATCCCCAATAATCGCGAGGGGGACCGATCACAAGGCTCTCTACAGGTCAGCCCACAGGATTCCTGAAAGCATCACCCGCCGCAGCCATCCAACGCGCCAGATAGATGAAATAGAGGGCATGGATCAGGTAGCCGACGCCAAGGTTGATGAACACCATGGCTCCGGGTTCGGCTTCCGAGTGCTGAAAAGACTCCGGCTCGAGCACAATGCCGGCAACGGCTCCCACGATGAAGCCAACCACCAGCCCAAGGATCGTGATGCGTACCGTCACCGGCAGCCCCAGGCATATGAAGCGGACGATGAAGTCGCGGTTATCCGAGCCCTGATTGCGCTTGTAGCAATACACGATGCCGGCACCGGTGATGATCAGCATAATGGCGAGATCCGCCGCCATCAGCCAGTGCGGCACAGCACCGGACCCGAAGGCCGCCAGTCCCAGCAGCAGGATGCCGAGGAGCGTGAAGGCGAGGGTATACTTGAACTCTTCTTTCTGGGAAACCTGATTGTTGCCCAGTTCATCGGCAAGACGATCAACTTTCCATAGATACATGAGGAACTCCTTTTCCTTGTTTCCAGACAAAGACTTCGCACAAAGTCCAAATCAGGCTAGCGCTCGCGCTTGATAGGGATCAACTCCCGACTGACACAGGAGATCATTCTGAGAAGATGTTAACACAGCATCCAGGTCAACCTGACTGAGTGCCGGACAATGTTTTGAAATTGTTTACATCCTGACCAACGCATAAAGTGAGTGCAGCCGATAGAATCACCTTCCCCTATCCCCCCTCTGACAGGTGAACGATGTCCCTGCGCCGCAGTTCCCGAACCTCACTGTTCATGTCTCTGCTGTTCAGCACCCTGCTCCTGTCCACGGAGGCATCCGCGCAGACGGAACCCGAGCCACTGGAATTCGGCTATATTCACCTGCCGCCTTTCGGGTACACGGACAGTGAGGGCCAGTCGAAGGGATACCTTGTAGAGCTGGCTCGCCAGGTATTCAGTGCCATGGATCAGCCCGTGCGCTTCGTACAGCACCCGGCCACCCGCCTCTATCGCCAGATTGACTCCGGCGAGACCGCTTTCACACTGGCAGCAGCCGACCTGCACCGACTGAAAAACACTGCGGTCGAGGCCGAAGAACCCGCCATCACCCTCAACCTGACCGTGTACCACCGCAAGGACACCCAACCCGTCAGCGATGTGGAGCAACTGAAGGGCCATCACGTGGTGCTGATGAAAGGCTACTCCTACGGCCAGCTCGGGCGCTTCTTTGAGGCTGAAAGCGATGCCATGCGCATCACTGAGGCCCGAACGCACCAGTCAGCGCTCCAGATGATCCAGTTTGGGCGTGCCGACTACCTGCTGAACTACCAGACGTCGGCGGACACCACCATTGCCCAGTATGGGCTCACCGGCCTTGAGAGCGATGTCATCGCTCGACTGGATGTCCATTTCTTCGTCTCAAAGATGCTGGCAAACGCTCAGGCCCTGGCTGATGATTGGGATCAGAACCTGAGAGACCTCAAGCAGCGCGATCGACTGCCGTCTAAAGGGTCCTACAACATCAAGAGCCCGTAGACCGGGCTCAATCGCGCCTGATACTGAACCCGCTCAGAAGCTGATCCATTTCCGTCGCCAGGGCGCGCAGCTCGGACGCGGATTCGCGGGTCTCACCCGATTTCTCCGCCACGGTTCGATTCTCATCCGCCGCGGACTGGACACTGCCACTGATCTCATCCGCAGCGGAGGACTGCTGTTCCGCGGCAGCAGCAATCTGCTGGCTCAAACCACTGAGGTCGTTCACCAGCGTCTCCAGTTCCTGGGCGCCCTCACTGACCCGCTCCATCTGCTGCAGCGCCTCGCCCGAGCGGGTGGTCCCCATGTCGATCGCCGCCAGCGCCTGCTCACTGCCCTCGTTGAGCTGGGCCACAATGGATTGCACCTGCTGCGTGAAGGACTGGGTACGCTGGGACAGGCTGCGCACCTCATCGGCCACCACCGCGAAGCCACGCCCGTGCTCACCGGCGCGTGCGGCCTCAATGGCCGCATTCAGTGCCAGGAGGTTGGTCTGGTCGGAGATCTCATTGATGGCGCTCACGGCTCCGTGGATTTCCGCCACCTGATCACTCAGTCGGCGGATCACGCTACTCGCCTGCTCCATGGCCTCGTTACTGGCCCGGGTCACCTGGTGGGCCTGATCGGCATCCTGGCGGCTGGCGCCCACGTGGGCCGCTGCACGGGTGGCTGCCTCGGAGCCCTGGGCCGCATTGTCGGCAACGCCCCTGACCGAGGAGCTCATCTGCTCCATGGCCGAAGCCGCCTGCGTGGTCTGGCCCTGAAGGTTATCCGCCGCGGCAAGAGTGCCCTGGCTGAGCTCATCCACATTGCCGGAAACGGACTGAAGCCTCCGGGAGAGCCCGGTAGCGTCGCGGACCAGCCCTTCAAACTGTTCCATCAACCGGTCAAAGGCCGTGGCACTGGCATCCTGCCCGCCAGCATCCAGGCGCACACTCAGATCCCCATCCCCGGCAACGCGTTCCACCAGTTCACGCATACGGTGGGTTCGCTCTTTCTCCGCGCCCAGACGCCGCGCCAGGAATACGAGCACGGAAGCCTCAAACACCACGAAGGCCGCGTGCAGGAAAGCCACCCCCCAGCTGCAGTCATGGCTGAAAATCATCAGTGGCATACCACCGACGGACACGCCCTCAAGCTGCAGTGCCGTCATCACCATATGGTGGACAGCAATCACGAGGGCACCAGCGACAACCGGCAGCCAGTCCCGGTAGAGAATCACAAAGGCGAGGGCACCAAAGATGTGGAAGTGCATCTCAATGCGCCCCATCTGGGCCTGGATCATGATCGCCGAAAACGCCATGAGCGCCATTGCCACAACGACGGAGAACGCACGCTGACCCTTCAGAGCCGCGTGGGCGAGGGCCACGAGCAATCCAAGGACCACGGAAGCCGTCAGAGCAAACGCCGTGGTTTCATACCCCCAGGGAATGATCAGCCCGACAACGGGCACGTGGGCCAGAAGCAGGCCAAGCATCAGTCTGTCATTGGGCAGGCGTTCATGCGCCTGTTGATTCAGGGTCGTCATGGGTTACTACTCCCGGAGCCGGTTGTCCTGCCGTCAAGGAAAGCAGATCCAGCAGGATCCGGTCCAAACACAGGGCGAAAGAGGCGTCATTGCTGCCCCGGAGGAAAAGCACCTCAACAAGGGGCAGCTTCTGATAGAGCCATATGGGGGAGGAGTACGCGCAGGCTTCCGGGAGGGATCAGCCATTAGACGCTGCACGACCCAGGATCATCGCACCCAGTCCGCCAGTGTCTGCGTAAGCCGGGCATCCGCAATCTCTTCCATCTGCGGCGCATCCACAGCCGGCAGACGCGCGAGCAACCCGTCCTCATCCGCCCGGGCGGCGCTGAGGATATCCACCAGGCGGATCCGGTCAAGGGACCGGGCGGGGATCAGTTCCTCACCATCATCCCCGCCAGGGTGGAGGATGCCGGCACGGATCAGTTTGTCGCTCACGTGCTGGGTGATGTCCCCGGGAATGCCGAAATCCAGCGCCAGAAGCTCCTGGCGGGGTGGCTTATCGCCCTGGTCAAAGGCTTTCGCGACGCGCTCCATCAGCGCCAGCGCCAGGCGCTCCTCCACCTGCGGTGACGACCGCACTTCCCGACGCGAGGAGATCGCCTGTTCGTGCTGGTGGTAATAGCTGATGCTGGCGCCTGAAAGCAGGATGATCCAGTTGATGTAGAGCCAGATCAGCAGGAGGATGCCAATGGCAAAGCTGGAGTAGATCGCCTCGTAGCGGCTGGCATTCACCGCAAAGGAGGCGAAGGCGAGGCTCGCGGCCTGCCAGGCCACACCCGCGACAAGCCCGCCCACGAGGGCACTCTGGAAGCGGACCCGGGTATTCGGCACAAAGGCATAGACAAAGGTGAAAGCGATCACCGTGATCAGGAAGGGAGTGGAGCGGCTGACCACGGCGATAAGGGTGCCGAAGGGCTCGATGGCGCTGAGCTGCTGGACAATGTCGGAGCCGAAGACCGTGGCCGAGAGGCCAATGCCGGCCACCATCAGGAGCGGGCCGATGGTGATCACGCTCAGGTAGTTGGAGAACCGCTGCCCGAGTGAGCGGCCCATGGGGGCACGCCAGACCATGTTGAAGGAGCGCTCGATCTTCTGAACCAGAGCGATCACGGTATAGACCAGAAGGAGCAGCCCCACCGACCCGAGCACGCCGACCTTGATATTGTCCACGAAGGTGATGACCTGCTCGGCAATCTCGGTTCCCTGTCGACCCAGGGGTTCAAAGAACTGGTACAGCACTGGCGTGAGCTGGTTGTGCACGCCCATGGCCTTGAGCACGGAGAAACTCAGTGCCAGCAGCGGCACCATTGAGAGGAGTGTGGTGTAGACCAGGCTCATGGCGTGGAGGTTGAGCTGGCCGGCCATCAGGTCCCGGACCACGGCATAGGCGACGCGCAGCTGGCGGCGGGCAAAGGCCACCGAACGGGGGTGCTCGGCGTCCGGCTTTTCCAGCAGCCAGTTTTCCCATTCCTTAAGACGTGCGGTCAGGTACTCGGGTATCACGTGCTGCTCCCGTTAATCGCCGTTGAGGGTGGCCACGACCCTGCGGGCGCCGCCGTTGTTGCGGTGTTCGCCCAGGTAAATGCCCTGCCATGTGCCCAGCAGCAGCCGTCCCTGCCCGATTGGCAGGCTGAGGGATTCGCCCAGCATCACGGATCGGATATGGGCTGGCATGTCGTCGGGGCCTTCCATTGTGTGTTCGTAGTATGGCGCATTTTCGGGCACGGCGTGCTGGAAGTGGCGTTCCATGTCACCGCGTACGCTGGGGTCGGCGTTTTCGTTCAGGCTCAGGGAGGCGGAGGTGTGCTGGATGAACAGGTGCAGCAGGCCGGTCTGGATGTCGGCGATCTCGGGGAGCTGGTCGAGGACTTCACGGCTGATGAGGTGGAAGCCCTTGGATTTCGGGGATAACTGGAGAATGCGTTGCTGCCACATTGATGGAGTCCCTTACCCTGAGTTCTCAGTCGCGGTACTATTACGCCTTTAAGCTTTACCATACCAGCGTTCCGGTTTGTTGCGGTAAGGGAGCGGGGAGTCCTGCTCGGGAAACGCTGTGAATACATCCCTGTACGCTGCTCTTCCGCCATCCATGGCTCCAGAGCTTCCCGATCAGGACTCCCCGCTCCCTTACTTCAAACGCCCCGGTTAACGCCAAAGCCTGAAAACAATCAGCAGGATAAAAGAGAGTCACGCCATGGCCGAAGACAACAACCGCCGCTATTCCAGCCAAGTCGTCGATGGAGTCGGCAAATCCGCCAGCCGGGCGATGCTCCGGGCGGTGGGGTTCGAGGACGAGGATTTCCAGAAGAACCAGATCGGGATCGCCTCCACCTGGAGCATGGTCACGCCCTGCAACATGCACATCAATAAACTGGCGGAACATGCAGGCGCCGGGGCGGATGAGGCCGGTGGCAAGAGTGTGATTTTCAACACCATCACCATCTCGGACGGCATCGCCAACGGCACCGAGGGAATGAAGTATTCGCTGGTATCGCGCGAGATCATCGCGGACTCGGTGGAGGCGGTGACCGGTTGTGAGGGCTTTGACGGGCTGGTGACGCTTGGCGGTTGCGACAAGAACATGCCAGGGCTGGTCATGGGTATGGCGCGACTGGACCGGCCTTCGGTGTTTGTTTACGGCGGTACCATCCAGCCGGGTGAGAACCACACGGATCTGGTCTCGGTGTTTGAGGCTGTCGGGGCCTACACCAAGGGCGACAAGTCGCTGATCGATGTGAAACAGATTGAGGAAACAGCGATTCCCGGGCCGGGCTCCTGTGGTGGCATGTATACGGCGAATACCATGGCCTCGGCCATTGAGGCGCTGGGGCTGAGTCTGCCGGACAGTTCGGCGCAGAACGCGGTGTCGAAGACCAAGGAAGAGGACTGCCGGGCTGCCGGTGCGGCGGTGCTGGACCTGATCGCGAAGGACATCAAGCCTTCGGACATCATGACCCGCGCGGCGTTCGAGAACGCCATCACCGTGGTCATCGCTCTGGGCGGCTCCACCAACGCGGTGCTGCACCTGCTCGCCATGGCCAACACCATTGGCGTGGAGCTGTCGCTGGAAGACTTCACCGAGATCGGCAAGCGCGTCCCGGTGCTGGCGGACCTGCGTCCGAGCGGGCAGTACATGATGTCCGAGCTGGTCGCCATCGGCGGCATCCAGCCGCTGATGAAGATGCTGCTTGATCGCGGCCTGCTTCACGGCGGCTGCCTGACGGTGACCGGTAAGACACTCGCCGAGAACCTTGAAGGCGTGGAGCCCTACCCGGAGAGCCAGGACATCATTCACAGCTTCGACAACCCCATCAAGCCGGACAGCCACCTGCGGATCCTCTACGGCAACCTCTCGCCCACCGGCGCGGTGGCCAAGATCACCGGCAAGGAAGGCACGCACTTCACCGGCACCGCGCGCTGCTACCAGTCCGAGGAGGAAGCCCAGGCGCGGATCAACGACGGCACGGTACAGGCCGGCGACGTGGTGGTCATCCGCTACGAAGGACCCAAGGGTGGCCCCGGCATGCGCGAGATGCTCACGCCAACCTCCGCCATCATGGGCCGCGGCCTGGGCGATCAGGTAGCGCTGATCACCGACGGGCGCTTCTCCGGCGGCAGCCACGGCTTTGTGGTCGGCCACGTCACCCCCGAAGCGGTCGACGGCGGCCCCATCGCCCTTCTCCAGGACGGCGATACCATCACGATCGACGCCGAAGCCAACCGGATCGACGTCGATCTCAGCGAATCAGAACTGGAGCAGCGCCGTTCCCAATGGCAGAAACCGGCCCCCAAATACCGGCGCGGCGCCCTGGCCAAATACGCCAAGACCGTGAATTCCGCCTCTGAGGGCGCGGTAACGGATATGCCGGACTGACTGCCGCAGCGCATCCGCGAAACCATCGCGCGCGAGGCGCGCTCCTACAGTGGGCCCTTTCCCATTTCCGTCGGAGCGTGCCCCGCACGCGATACCCCCAGATTCGTCTGCAAGCAGACTCCTACAACATCGCGGATCCCATGCATAAACGTCAAAGCGCCGGAGTGGGGTGCTCCTTTCCGGGAGGCTCGATGGCAGGGATGCCATCGCGCCAGCGTACAGGGATGTATCGACAGCGGTCCCGGAAAGGAGCACCCCGCTTCGGCGTCTCAACCACCCAGAAGCCAGCAATCCTGCCGCGGCCAGCCCGTTACGCCCCCGAAAAGATCAAACCTTAATCCACACGCCCCTGTTCAACCCCACCACCGTCTACTAATCTCAATGGAAAGCACCCCGGCCGCGAACGGGTCACAGAAACGTCAATCAGACTCGCAACCCGCGCCGGCTTACCCATAATTGAAGACAGAACCCAACGGAACAGAGGCATGATGAACTGACACCATCAGGGGCGAGTGCGGCCAGCGCAGGCACCACCCCTTACCCAGGTCACAGCAAGGGGGCCAAGCATGAGCATACTGCAGCGCTATCAGGACCGTTACGAGGCAACCAAGGAAGAGGAAATGAGCCTCGAGGAATACCTCAGCATCTGCAAAGAGGATCCCTCCGCCTACGCCACCGCCGCCGAGCGCATGCTGCTCGCCATCGGCGAGCCGGAACTTGTCGATACCTCCCGCGACCCGCGCCTCTCCCGGATCTTCCAGAACAAGGTTATCAAGCGCTACCCGGAATTCTCCGAGTTCTACGGCATGGAAGAAGCCGTGGAGAACATCGTTTCGTACTTCCGCCACGCCGCCCAGGGCCTGGAGGAGAAGAAGCAGATCCTGTACCTGCTCGGCCCTGTCGGCGGCGGCAAGTCCTCGCTGGCCGAGAAGCTCAAGCACCTGATGCAGAAAGTGCCCTTCTACGCCATCAAGGGCTCGCCCGTGAACGAATCCCCCCTCGGGCTGTTCGACCCGGAAGAGGACGGCCCTATCCTCGAGGAGGAGTACGGGATTCCCCAGCGCTACCTCAAGCCCATCATGTCGCCCTGGGCGGTCAAGCGCCTGCACGAATACGGCGGCGACATCAGCCAGTTCCGGGTGGTCAAGAAATACCCCTCCATCCTGGACCAGGTGGCCGTGGCCAAGACCGAGCCCGGCGACGACAACAACCAGGACATCTCGGCGCTGGTCGGCAAGGTCAACATCCGCATGCTGGAGGACTTCAGCCAGGACGACCCGGACGCCTACAGCTTCAGCGGCGGCCTGAACCGCGCCAACCAGGGCATCATGGAATTCGTGGAGATGTTCAAGGCGCCCATCAAGGTGCTGCACCCACTGCTGACCGCCACCCAGGAAGGCAACTACAACACCACCGAAGGCATGTCCTCGATCCCGTTCGACGGCATCATCCTCGCCCACTCCAACGAGTCCGAGTGGCAGACCTTCCGCAACAACAAGAACAACGAAGCCTTTCTGGACCGGGTGAACATCGTCAAGGTGCCCTACTGCCTGCGCGTGACCGAGGAACAGCAGATCTACGAGAAGCTGCTGCGCGAAAGTTCCCTGGCCGGTGCCCCGTGTGCGCCGGACACCCTGAGCATGCTGGCCCAGTTCACAGTGCTGTCACGGCTGGTGGAGCCGGAGAACTCCAGCATCTACTCCAAGATGAAGGTCTACGACGGCCAGAACATCAAGGACACCGATCCCAAGGCCAAGTCCATCCAGGAGTACCGCGATGCGGCCGGCGTGAACGAGGGTATGGACGGCCTGTCCACTCGTTTCGCGTTCAAGATTCTTTCAAAGGTGTTCAACTTCGACACCACCGAGGTGGCCGCCAACCCGGTGCACCTGCTGTACGTGCTGGAGAAGCAGATCGAGCAGGAACAGTTCCCGCCGGAGACCCACGAGCGCTATCTCCGGTTCATCAAGGAATTCCTGGCACCGGAATACGTGGAGTTCATCGGCAAGGAGATCCAGACGGCCTACCTCGAGTCCTACTCCGAGTACGGCCAGAACCTGTTCGACCGCTACGTCACCTACGCCGACTTCTGGATCCAGGACCAGGACTACCGGGATCCGGAAACCGGCGAGATGTTCGACCGCGCGGCCATCAATGAGGAACTGGAAAAGATCGAGAAGCCGGCCGGCATCAGCAACCCCAAGGACTTCCGCAACGAGGTGGTCAACTTCGTGCTGCGGGCACGGGCCAGCAACAACGGCCAGAACCCGTCCTGGCTCAGTTACGAGAAGCTGCGCAGCGTGATCGAACAGAAGATGTTCTCGAACACCGAGGAGCTGCTGCCGGTGATCTCGTTCAATCCCAAGGCCTCCGAGGAGGATCAGCGCAAGCACCAGCAGTTCGTGGACCGGATGATCGAACGGGGCTACACCGAGAAGCAGGTCAAGCTGCTGGCGGAGTGGTACCTGCGCGTCCGGAAATCCCAGTAGGGTAAGCAGGTGTCTGCATGGGCATGAGTCACGTTGTTGACCGCCGCCTCAACGGCAAGAACAAGAGCGCGGTGAACCGGAACCGGTTCCTGCGCCGCTACCGCAAGCACATCAAGCAGGCGGTATCGGAAGCCGTTCACAACCGCTCCATCACGGACATGGAGCAGGGCGAGCAGGTCAGTATCCCGAGCGAGGACATCCACGAGCCGGTGTTCCACCACGGCGCCGGCGGCAACCGCGAGATGGTTCATCCGGGCAATAAGGAGTTCGTCACCGGCGACCGCCTGCCCAAGCCCGACGGCGGCTCCGGTGGCGGCAGCGGCGAGGGCCAGGCCAGCGACCAGGGCGAGGGCATGGATGAGTTCGTCTTCCAGATCACACAGGAGGAGTTCCTGGACTTCCTGTTCGACGACCTGGAACTGCCCTTCCTGGTGCGCAAGAAGCTCAAGAGCGCGGACTCGTACCAGTATGTGCACGCCGGCTTCACCACTGACGGTACCCCGGCCAAACTCAACGTCGTGCGCTCACTGCGCAAGGCCTACGCCCGGCGCATCAGCCTGGCCGGCAAGCGCAAGCGCCGGATCAGGGAGCTGGAGCAGCAGATCGCGGCTCTGGAAGCCCAGCCGGACTCGGATGACCCGGCCTTCTCCAGGGAACGCCAGATCGAAGGCCTGCAGGAGGAGCTGGACGAACTGCGCCGGCAGGTGAAGCGCATCCCCTGGATCGACGAGATCGACCTGCGCTACCGCCAGCACCGCAGGGAGCCCAAGCCCTCCACCAGCGCGGTCATGTTCTGCCTGATGGACGTCTCCGGCTCCATGACCCAGGTGCACAAGGACATCGCCAAGCGTTTCTTCATCCTGCTGTACCTGTTCCTGCAGAAAAACTATAAGCGCATCGAGGTGGTGTTCATACGCCACCACACCGCCGCCAAGGAAGTGGATGAGGAGGAGTTCTTCTACTCCCGCGAGACCGGCGGCACCATCGTGTCGAGCGCGCTCAAGCTGATGCACCGGATCATTGAGGAACGCTACCCCAGCGACGACTGGAACATCTACGCGGCCCAGGCCTCGGACGGCGACAACTGGAACGACGACTCGCCCATCTGCCGCAGACTGCTCGAGGAGAAGATCCTGCCGATGGTGCAGTACTACTCGTACGTGGAGATCACCCCCCACGAGCACCAGGCCCTTTGGGAGGAGTACGAAACGGTACAGGCGAACTTCCCGGACCGCTTCGCCATGCAGCAGCTGTCGGACGCCAGCGAGATCTACCCCGTTTTCCGCAAGCTGTTCGAGCCCAAAACCGCCTGATCACGAACCGTAGGAGCGGCCATGGCCGCGATCACGGGAATAAAGACACGGGAATCGCGGCTATAGCCGCTCCTACAGACAACACAAACCCGTAAGAGCGGCCACGGCCGCAACCACGTGAACAGAAACACGGGCTATGAGGTGGCTATGACCAAACCAATATCCAGCGGCTCCGACTGGTCCTTCGAGCTGATCGAGGAATACGACCGCGAGATCGCCCGCATTGCCGCCGACTTCGGCCTGGATACCTACCCCAACCAGATTGAGGTGATCAGCGCCGAACAGATGATGGACGCCTACAGCTCCGTGGGCATGCCCGTGGGCTACCACCACTGGTCCTTCGGCAAGCAGTTCATGGCCACCCAGAAGGGCTACCGGCGCGGCCAGATGGGGCTGGCCTACGAGATCGTGATCAACTCCAACCCCTGCATCGCCTACCTCATGGAGGAAAACACCATGATGATGCAGGCGCTGGTGATCGCCCACGCCAGCTATGGCCACAACTCGTTCTTCAAGAACAACTACCTGTTCCGAAGCTGGACGGACGCCAGCTCCATCATCGACTACCTGATGTTCGCCCGGAACTACGTGGCCGAATGCGAGGAGCGCTACGGTGTGGAGGAAGTGGAGGCCATCCTCGACTCCTGCCACGCGCTGATGAACCAGGGTGTGGACCGCTACAAGCGCCCCGCCCCCATCTCCGCCGAAGAAGAGCGCCGCCGCCAGAAGGAACGCGAGGAATACCGCCAGGAGCAGGTCAACGACCTCTGGCGCACCATCCCCGATATGGGGGGCGACGACGACCCCGAGTCCCAGAAGCGACGCTTTCCGGCCGAACCCCAGGAGAACCTGCTCTACTTCATCGAGAAAAACGCACCACTGCTCGAAACCTGGCAGCGTGAGCTGGTGCGCATCGTGCGCAAGATCGCCCAGTACTTCTACCCGCAGCGCCAGACCCAGGTCATGAACGAGGGCTGGGCCAGCTTCTGGCACTACACCATCGTGCACCGGATGTACGACGAGGGCCTGGTGGACGACGGCTTCATGCTGGAATTTCTGCAGAACCACACCGCTGTGATCTACCAACCGCCGTTCGACAGCCCCTACTACTCCGGGCTCAACCCCTACACGCTCGGATTCAACATCTACATGGACCTAAAACGCATGTGCGAGAACCCGACCGAGGAGGATAAGGCGTGGTTCCCGGACATCGCCGGCAGTGACTGGCAGCAGACCCTGGATTTCGCCATGCGCAACTTCAAGGACGAGAGCTTCATCCTCCAGTACCTCTCGCCCAGGGTGATCCGGGATCTCAAACTGTTCGCCATTGCTGACGAAGAAGGCGACGATGCCTACGAGATCAAGGCCATTCATGACGACCGCGGTTACCGGCGCGTGCGCGAGAAGCTCGCGCGCCAGTACAACCTCAGCTACAAGGACCCGAACATCCAGGTCTGGAACGTGAACACCCGCGGCGACCGCTCCCTGCTGCTGCGCCACACCCGGGTGGACGGCATCCCCATGGCGGACGATGATACCCAGGAGGTGCTCAAACACGTGCACCGGCTCTGGGGCTTCGATGTGGTTCTGGAGAGTGTGGACAACGGCGAGGTCAAGGAACGCTATCGCATGCCGCCCGAGGGCGGCAGCCACAACAACGCCGCCTGATCAGGATCGCAGCTGTAGCTGCTCCTACAAACAACAACCAGTAGGAGCGGCCACGGCCGCGACCCACAATCGCAGCTGTAGCTGCCCCTACAGACAACAACCGTAGGAGCGGCCACGGCCGCGACCCAATCGCAGCTGTAGCTGCCCCTACAGACAACAACCGTAGGAGCGGCCACGGCCGCGACCCAATCGCAGCTGTAGCTGCTCCTGCAGACAACAACCGTAGGAGCGGCCATGGCCGCGACCCTTTACACCATCAGAAACGCAGCGACAGACCGCCGATCACCCCGAAATTGCCATCGTAATAGTCCGCTTCCGCCAGCACGCTCACATTGGGCTGCCAGCGGTAGCGGGCAGTACCGGTGAATCCGAGGTAGTCCAGATCGCCGGTGATGTAGCGCGCCGAGGCGCCGATCTCCAGGTCCCGGTGCAGCTGGCGCCGTATACCGCCGCGCAGGCCCGGTGCGGTGTCATCGCTGGATACACTGGCACATGAACGCACAAAGTTGCCGCCGGGGCGCATAACACTCCGACAACGCTCCACTTCAATATCCTGATACTCCAGCGTCAGGCCGCCCCAGACATCCGTCCGGTGATCCACCGAATAGCGATACCCTCCGCCTCCATGCAGGGCCGTGACATCAATATCCCCCGTCAGCGCCTTGAGCCCGCCAAACATGAACCACTGCGTGTTCAGCGCCTGGCTGCCCCGCACCTGGGCCCCCAGCAGTGGCTCGCTCTCGAAGTTCGGATACAGTGCCAGACCGGCTTCCGCGTAGGAAAAGGATGGGCCCTGGGCCCAGACAGGCATCGCCAGAACGGCCAGCAACGCCACAAAAAACCTGGATGACATAGTCTTCACTCTCCCTTACTGCCACGGAATACGCAGCGTTGAGGATAACGCTCTGTCATGGCGGGAACAGGCTACTACCCCACAAATGTGTTTCCTGTCACAGGTTTAATTGAACCAGTCGCAGCCCCGCGTTTACATTGCTTTTGCAATACAGACCTGACAATCATGCAGCTCAACACCAAGGAGAGCACCATGAACAAGATGTTCCGTGTTACCACTCTGGCGCTGACAACCGCCGCTGTTTCCACCGGTGCTCTGGCCCAGAACCAGAGCTACAACGAACCCACGCGTGGCTTCATGCTCGAGCGCGGCACCACGGCCCCCAACAAAAAGGCCAGTGTTGATCTGCGCACCGGGGGTGATCAGGACTTCAGTGCCGGCGTACGGCTGGGACTGCCCGGCTCCGAGCTGGTTCTCAACCACAGCCGCATCAACCCACGCACCAGTCAGAATGAAGCGCTGTTCAAGGTGGGACTGCGCCCCCTGCAGGCCGGCGATGACGTGGTGATTGACTGGGCGGCCTACGGTGCGGTTGCCCACTACGATTCAGACGATGCCCAACAACAGCAGGGTTATACCGAGGAAAGCACTACCAACCTGGGTGCCGGCGCCGCCTTCACGGCCGACATCGACCGGTTCATCCTCAACTTCAACCCGGAACTGGTGTTCGACGACGGTGCCCGGAATGACGCCAGTGATGCCTACCTGAACCTGGGCATGGGCGCCCACTACGCCCTGCCGGAGACTGATTTCGGGCGCTTTGAGCCCGGCCTTGAGGTCAACGTGACGACCCGGGAAGACCGCTTCGGCGACAGCGTGGACCCCTCGCTGATGCTGGGCACCCGTTGGTTGTACAACGAAAATGTGACCCTGGATGTGTCGATGATCCAGGCCACCCCGAACAACGGTCTGGCGGATGCCTCTACCGAGGTCAGCATCCCTGGCTATATCCGGCTGAACGTCGCCTTCTGAGGTGCACCAGGGCAGCACGACACACCGCGGGCGGCTTCGGCCGCCCGCTTTTCATCCATCCAGCGCCGCGCGTGCCGCCTCGCTGTTATAGAACCCTTCCAGCCGACGCCGGACAATCCCCTCCAGCAGGCCACTGGCCTTCAGTGCTTCCAGAGCCCGGGGCAGGACCGCGTCCAGTTCCGTCATGATGGTTGACTGGTCAATGTTGAACTCGTTCAGCAGATCACCCAGGGTGCGGTCGCCATAACGCTCGAACAGCTGGTTCACCACCGTTTCGTAGGCGTTGCGGTAGTAATCGCTCTTGCGGAAGGCCAGCCAGTAGTCGTAGCCCATCACCACAAACTCGCTCCACTCAACCTCACCAAGGCCCTGCTCCAGCTCGGAGAGGGGACGGTCGCTGAACGTATCCCAGGCATCCATCACGCTGGCCTTGATCTCCTCATCCGTAAGCTGCTCCGCCAGGAAGTCCGCGCTGTGGCGTGCGAGCTTCTCAACGTTGCGCGAGATGTAGCCCTTGATGCTTTTCTCCCAGACATCGTCCAGCCCGGAGACGGCCCTGTTGAGCACCTTCGAGCTGAACTTAAGCGCCGAGCTCACCCCCGGAACCCGCCGGCTCAGAAGGTTCTCCTCGTACACGTAGCGCACGATGGCCTCGTACATCAGGTTGGCCACCAGCTCCTTGTACACCGGCTGCTCCAGCATCCGGTCAATCAGCTTCTGGCGCTGTTCCCTGAGAAGCAGCACCTGGTCCACGAAGGCCTCCAGCCGCTGGCGGTCCATCAGATCACCCGGTGTGGCATCCCGGTGGAACTGCGAGCCAACCACATCCTGGGTAAAGGTGGCCGCCATCTCGGGGATAATCGGCGGCATCTCCCGCTCCACGGTATGGCGGTAAATGATGGCATTGACCGTGTCCGCACTGATCACCTCGTTCAGCCGGATGCTGTTGGCTGCCTCAAGGGCATGGCCCAGTTCCCTTTCCAGGTCCTCGCGCAGCGCGTCATGATCCATCCGTGCCATTTCGTGCTGCACGTGCGCCTCGAGAAGCCGATCAAGGATCGGGCCGGCATCGTTCTCTGTCATAATCAACCTCTCTTCAGATCCCTTCAGAGCACCTGCGGTCCAGTCGCGGCCATGGCCGCTCCTACGGGCCCCCTGTGTAGGAGCAGCTACAGCTGCGATTTGCCCGCGCCAATGGGCCCCCTACGGACCTCTGTGTAGGAGCAGCTACAGCTGCGATTCAGTACTGGCTACTCCAACGCGACACGGAAACAGCAAACCACAGAACACCTTGCATTGCATTTGCCTTTGCGACCGGGGCTGTCGGCGAGCCCCCCACGTTGACAGGGTGCATCGCAGCGGCTATATCTCTGCTCAGATGAATCAAACCCTTACCGCGCATTCCAGCAAAAGAGGCAACCAATGAATCGACTTCTTCCCGCCGTCGCACTGCTCGCCACCGCCGTTCCCTTCCAGGCGAACGCCAGCGGGGACTATGAGTATCCCTACTCCGGCATTGGCGGCGGCATGGCATCACTGGCCGATGCCTGCGACAACCAGGGCTCCGACTGTGACGATGGGACCACGGCTTTCCGCGTCTACAGCGGTGCGCGGCTGCTTTCGAACTTCGGCGTGGAAGTGGGCTATACCCGGAGTCAGGACTTTGAGCTGAACGATACAACAGACACGGAACTCAGCCTGCACGGACTGGATGTAACCGGCCTCGTTCACCTGCCGCTGGGTAACCGGATGGATGTCTTCGCCAAAGCCGGCGGCTTCTTCTGGGACTCAGAACTGGACATAGCGACAGCAACGGTGGATAACACCGGCATCAGTCTGCGAACCGGTGTCGGTGCCCAGGTGGGTATAACCGAGCACCTCTATATCCGCGCGGACTACGACTACGTCCCCAACGTTGACTACAGCGACGGGGCACTGGATGAGGACGACCTGAGCCTGATTACCGGCTCGATCCAGTATCACTTCTGACACCGCATCTCGGTTTATCCCCATGGCCCGGACTGCGCTCCGGGCCTAGCCTGCTCCACAACGGCATACAGCAACACCCCTCTGTAGGAGCGGCCATGGCCGCGATCGAAAGGCGGTCACAGGCAATCGCGGCCATGGCCGCTCCTACGGGGGTACTGTCAGGGGGATTCCATGAACGACCGTACCAGGGACATCGGCCTGCTGGTCCTGCTCTGGCTGGCAGGGCTCTACATGCGCCTGCCCATACTGGTGGCTCCCGCCCTGGCACCGGCCATCGGCGAAGAACTGGCCCTGAGCCAGACCCACATCGGGGCACTGACCACCCTGCCGGTTCTGATGCTCGCCCTGGGGGCACTCGCGGGGTCGCTTCTGATCATGCGCATGGGCCCGCGCAACGCACTGGCAGCTGCCCTGGCCGTGGTCGGCGTCATGTCCGCAACCCGGGGGCTCGCCCAGGGACCCGTCCTGTTGTTGGGCGCCAGTGCCGTCATGGGTCTGGCGATAGCCGTCATGCAGCCGTCGCTGCCGGCGCTTCTCCCACGCTGGCTCACTCCCACACGGCTCGCTCTGGGCTCGGCCTGTTACATGAACGGCATGCTGATGGGCGAGTTCATCGGCGCCGGCCTGACTCTGCCGGTCATCATGCCGCTGACTGGAAACAGCTGGCGACTGACACTGCTTGTGTGGTCGCTGCCGGCCCTGCTGATCGCGCTTCTTCTGATGCTGCCGAAAACCGCCTCCAGCGATAGCAGCGACAGCAGCCAGTGGCTGCCGCGCCTGCGCGACCCGCTGATGTGGAAGCTCGGCCTGCTCCTGGCCGGCACCGCGTCGCTTTTCTTCGGCACCAACGCCTACATGGCCAGCGTCCTTGAGGACCGCGGCGAACTGGCCCGGCTGGACACCACCCTGTTCAGCTTCAACTTCGCACAGGTCGTCGCCTCGGCCCTGATGCTGTGGATGGCCCGGCACTGGGTCGGCCGGCGCGGCCCAATCCTGTGCAGCGCCGGTCTCAGCGTGGCCGCCATGCTCGGCTTCATCCTGGTCGACGGCTGGCCCGGTGTTGCCTTCGCCGTGGCCATGAGCTTCTTTGCCGGCATCCTGCTCATCCTGATCGTCTCACTGCCACCCCAACTGGTCCCAAGCGCCGAGGCCGGCCGGCTGTCGGCAGGAACCTTCACCATCGGCTACACCGTGGCGTTCCTCGTACCCCTGGGCGGCGGCCTTCTGGCGGACACCACCGGGGCCGCACTCGCCGCCGTGGGATTCATCACCCTGTGCACAGCACTCACTGTTCCTCTGGCATTGCGCCTGAGACTGCCCAACTGATCCGCCAGCCAGCCGAGCTCAGGCCAGCCGCGCCCCATTCGGCACCGGCTTGTCCGGTACTGCCAGCACGACCGCGCCGTCCTCACGATGCAGGCCGGTGACCAGGCACTCCGAGCGGATGGGGCCGATCTGCTTGGCGGGGAAGTTCACCACCGCCAGAACCTGGCGCCCCTCGAGTTCCTCACGGGCGTAAAGATCCGTGATCTGGGCGCTGGATTTGAGAACCCCGAGCCCGGCCCCGAAATCCACGCGCAGTTTGTAGGCCGGGCGCCGGGCCTGCGGAAAGTCCTCGACCTCAACAATGGTGCCGGCCCGGATCTGAACCCGCTCGAAATCACCCCACTCAATGGTCTCCATTACAGCTCTCTCCAGAGTCAATCCAGGAGCCACGGATTATACCCGGAGCCGATCCCTATCAGCACGATTAACCCCGCCCATGCCGCTTCCGGTATAATGGTTACCACTCAGGCGGAATACCTGACATATTTACTCAGGTATTGTACAATCAATCTCCAGAACAAGGCTGGACGTAGAAGCCAGTGATAGCGTAACTCGCGGGAATCCGCTTCAGGAGACGCTTTTCAAAGGGGTTGGATGAATTCCGGCAAGACACTGCACTGCACAGTCTTCCCCGAATTTATCCGTTCATGAAAGGCCGGTGCCACGCGCGCACAGGCCCAGAACCAGTGGAGTTGCAGCCATGGCCGAATCCAATAAGCCCGAAGACTTCGTCAAGCACGAATACGAAGCCGGCTTTGTCACCGACATCGAATCGGACACCTTCGAACCCGGCCTGAACGAGGACGTCATCAAGCGCCTGTCCCAGATCAAGGGCGAGCCTGAATGGATGCTCGAATGGCGCCTGGAAGCCTATCGCCAGTTCCAGGAAATGACCGAGCCGAACTGGCAGAAGGTCAACTTCGAGCCCGTGGACCTGCAGTCCATCTCCTACTATTCCGCGCCCAAGAAGGACAGCGACAAGCCCCAGAGCCTGGACGAGGTCGACCCGGAGCTGCTGCGCACCTATGAAAAGCTCGGCATCCCGCTGCACGAACAGAAAGCGCTGGCGGGCGTGGCCGGCGCCGGCACACCGGCGGAGTCCGAGGCTGAAAGCACCGGCCGTGGCGGCGCCTACAGCAACGTCGCCGTGGACGCGGTTTTCGACTCCGTCTCCGTGGTCACCACCTTCAAGGAAAAGCTGGCCGAAGCCGGCGTCATCTTCTGCTCCATCTCGGAAGCCCTGCAGGAGCATCCGGAGCTGGTGAAGCAGTATCTGGGCTCCGTCGTGCCCCGTGGCGATAACTACTTCGCCTCACTCAACTCGGCAGTGTTCAGTGACGGCTCCTTCGTGTACGTGCCCAAGGGCGTCAAATGCCCCATGGAGCTGTCCACCTACTTCCGCATCAACGCCGAGAACACCGGCCAGTTTGAGCGCACTCTGATCATCGCCGACGAAGGCGCCTCCGTCAGCTACCTCGAAGGCTGCACCGCGCCCCAGCGCGATGAGAACCAGCTCCACGCCGCCGTGGTCGAACTGGTAGCGCTGGACGACGCCGAGATCAAGTACTCCACGGTACAGAACTGGTACCCCGGTGACGAAAACGGCAACGGCGGCATCTTCAACTTCGTCACCAAGCGCGGCATGGCGCGCGGCAAAAACTCCAAGATCTCCTGGACCCAGGTCGAAACCGGTTCCGCCGTCACCTGGAAGTACCCCAGCTGCGTACTCAAGGGCGACAACAGCGTCGGCGAGTTCTACTCCGTAGCGCTGACCAACAACTACCAGCAGGCCGACACCGGCACCAAGATGATCCACCTGGGCAAGAACACCCGCAGCACCATCATTGCCAAGGGCATCTCCGCCGGCCACAGCGACCAGAGCTACCGCGGCCTGGTGAAGTTCCAGCCCACCGCCGAAGGCGCGCGCAACTTCACCCAGTGCGACTCCCTGCTGATCGGGGACAAGTGCGGCGCGCACACCTTCCCCTACATCGAGAACAAGAACAGCTCCGCCACGGTGGAACACGAAGCCACCACCTCCAAGGTGAGCGACGAGCAGATGCTGTTCTGCCGCCAGCGCGGCATCGACCCGGAACAGGCCGTGTCCATGATCGTCAACGGCTTCTGCAAGGAAGTCTTCAAGGAACTGCCCATGGAGTTCGCGGTCGAAGCCGGCAAACTGCTGGAAGTGAGCCTGGAAGGCTCCGTCGGGTAACGCGGTCCCGGCCGAGCGAATCCAAGGCGGCTGAATCGAGGTGGGTGGGGTACTGCTCACCGGGAAGCTCTGGAGCCATGGATGGCGGAAGAGCAGCGTACATGGACGTATTCACAGCGATTCCCGGGGAGCAGTGCCCCAGCCACCGCAGGCAACAGATTAACCAGTCTAGAGAAAACAGGTAGAGAGCACCCACATGCTGACCATCAAAAATCTCCACGCCAGCGTCGAGGGCACCCCGATCCTCAAGGGCATCAACCTCGAGATCAAACCCGGCGAAGTCCACGCCGTCATGGGCCCCAACGGCTCCGGCAAGTCCACCCTCGCCCAGGTCCTCGTCGGCCACGAAGCCTTCGAAGTCACCGAAGGCGAAATCCTGTTCGACGGCCAGAACCTGCTCGAACTCGAAGTCGAAGAGCGCGCTCTCGCCGGCCTCTTCCTGGCGTTCCAGTATCCGGTCGAAATCCCCGGCGTCAGCAACCTCCAGTTCCTGCGCACCGCCCTCAACACCCTGCGCAAGCACCACGGCCAGGACGAACTCGACGCCCCCAGCTTCATGAAGCTGGCCAAGGAAAAAGCCAAGCAGGTTGACCTCAGCCCCGACTTCCTCAAGCGTGGCGTCAACGAAGGCTTCTCCGGTGGCGAGAAAAAGCGCAACGAGATCATGCAGATGCTCATGATGGAGCCGCGCCTGGGCATCCTCGATGAGACCGACTCCGGCCTCGACATCGACGCGCTCAAAACCATCGCCAACGGCGTGAACACCCTGCGGGCCGACAACCGCTCCTTCCTCGTCGTCACCCACTACCAGCGCCTGCTCAACCACATCGTGCCGGACGTCGTGCACGTGCTCGCCAACGGTCAGATCATCAAGACCGGCGACAAGCAGCTGGCGATGGAACTCGAAGAACACGGCTACGGCTGGCTCGGCATCAACGAAGCGGAAGCCGCCGGCTGAAGGAGGTTCCATGACACTTGCGCACAAGACGCCCCTGACACCGCTGGACGATGCCTTCACACCGGAAGGTGGCAAGCAGCTGCCCGCGCCGCTGAAGAGCCTGCGTGACATCCGCAGCAAGGCCATCACTGGCATGGCACTGCCCAACCGCCGGACCGAGAACTGGAAATACTCCAGCCGCTACCTCAAGCTGGATCCGGAACTGGCGCCGCAGACCCAGGCCACGGGTGACGCTGATTACCGCAGCGTTGAAGGCGTTTACCGTCTGGTCATCCGCAACGGGGTGGTCGATCTCGACAGCAGCAACCTGCCCAGCGCCAGCGGCGTGGACATTCGCCGTTTTGTGGATCTGGACGATGTCGCCGCCCAGAGCGTGGCCAAGAAACTCGACACCACGCTCGACCACGGCACCACCCAGCTGGCGGCGCTCAACACCGCGCGGCTCGAAGACGGCGTACTGATCCGGCTTTCAGCGGACACCAGCGTCGACAAACCGGTCTACATCCAGTACGTCACCGATGCCGGCGCCAGTGGCTCCAACTACCCCCGCGTCATGGTCGAAGCCGGCCACGGCAGCAAGATGACACTGGTGGAAGAATACATCAGCAACGGCGACCAGCCGGTGCTGGTGGACAGTGTCTCCGAACTGCTGCTCGACGACAGCGCCAACATCACCTACATCCGGCTGTGCATGGACCCGGCCAACGTGCGCCACATCGGCGCTACCGGCGTGAAGGTCGGCGCCAATGCCAAACTCGACAGCCACTGCATCGGCTTCGGCGGCGACCTGCGCCGGCACGACCTCCAGGTCAGGCTCGAAGGCCAGGGTGGTTACGCACGGCTGAACGGCATTGCCCTGACCCAGGACCGCCAGCACTACGATAACCACACGGCCATCGACCACGTGGTACCGAACTGCGACAGCGACGAAAACTACCGTTGCCTCGCGGCGGACCGCTCACACGCGATCTTCAACGGCCGCATTCATATCCACCCGGACGCCCAGCAGTCCCACGCGGATATGAACAACAAGAACCTGCTTCTGTCGACCAACGCCGAGATTGATACCAAGCCCGAGCTTGAGATCTACGCGGACGACGTCACCTGCGCCCATGGCGCCACCGTCGGCCAGCTGGACGAAGGCTCGCTGTTCTACCTGACCTCGCGCGGCATTGACCGCGACACGGCGGCAACCATGCTCAGCATGGCCTTCGTGCACGAGCTTGTGGGCCAGGTACCGCTGGAGGACATCCGCGAGGCGGTCAACACCCGCCTGACGGACTTCATCGAAGCCAGCTTCCGGAGGGCGGCTGAATGAATCTGGAGCAGGTGCGCGCGGATTTCCCGATCCTCGAGCAGGAGGTCAACGGCAAGCCACTGGTCTATCTGGACAACGCCGCCTCGGCCCAGAAGCCGCAGGCGGTCATGGACGCCATGACCCAGTACTTCCGCGAGACGCACTCCAACGTGCACCGCGGCGCGCACAGCCTGGGTGATCGTGCCACGGCCCTGTTCGAGGGTGCCCGCGAGACGGTCCGCAGCCAGATCAACGCCTCCAGCGCCAACGAGATCATCTGGACGCGCGGCACCACCGAGGGCATCAACCTCGTGGCCAACGGGTTCTACCGCTCTCTTAAACAGGGCGACGAAATCCTGGTCTCGCGCATGGAGCACCACGCCAACATCGTGCCCTGGCAGATGCTGGCCGAGGCGACCGGCGCGAGCCTGAAGGTGATCGAGGTTACCCCCGAGGGCGAGCTGGACCAGCAGAGCTTCCGCGACCAGCTGAGTGAGCGCACGAAGGTCTTCGCCATCACGGCAGTGTCCAACGTGCTTGGCACCATCAATCCCACCCGGGAAATGGTAGCCGCAGCGAAAGAAGCCGGCGCCTACACCCTGGTCGACGGCGCCCAGGCCATACCGCATCTGGGCGCGGACGTTCAGGCTCTGGACTGCGACTTCTACGTCTTCTCCGGCCACAAGCTGTTCGGCCCCACCGGCATCGGCGTGCTTTACGGCCGCGAGGACCTGCTCAACGAGTGGCCTGTCTACCAGACCGGCGGTGAGATGATTCACCGGGTAAGCTTCGAGGGCACCAGCTTCCAGAACTCGCCCTACCGGTTCGAGGCTGGCACACCGGCCATCGCCGAGGCCATCGGCCTGGCCACCGCCATGCGCTACCTGAACGACCTGGGCCACAACGACCTGCAGCAGGCCGAGGCCGCACTGGGCCGGCGCGTGGACGAATGGGTTGCTGATTTTCCCGGCCTGACCCGCTACGGCCAGGCGCAGAACAAGGTTCCGGTCCTCTCGTTCTGGCTCGAAGGCCTGCATCCCAGCGACCTGGGCACCCTGCTCGACCAGCAGGGCATCGCGATCCGCACCGGTCATCACTGCTGCATGCCGCTGATGGAGCACTTCGGCATCGCGGGTACTGCCAGGGCCTCGTTCGCGTTTTATAATACGGTGGAAGAGGTGGACACTTTCTTCCAGGGCCTGCAGAGGATCCAGCGCCTGTTCACCGGCAAATAAACAGTAGGAGCAGCCATGGCTGCGACCGGTGGTAATCGCGGCCATGGCCGCTCCTACGACTCCAGATTTATTGTAGGAGCAGCGACAGCTGCGATCAGTGCTGATCGCCGCGGCGCCCGCTCCCAAGGTTCGGGTTTCAGTAAGAGCAGCTACAGCTGCGAAACCCTGCAAACAGAGTTACCGTAGGCGCTTGCTAACAAGCGATTCCCACGGAAAAAAATGCCCATCGGAATAAGGAGGGCAACATGACAGTGGAAACCGTAACGCCCCAGACCGGCGTCACCATGACCGATGCAGCCATCGAACACTGTCGTGAACAGCTGAAAAAGCGGCCGGAAATGGCCGGCATCCGCCTGGGTACGAAAAAATCCGGCTGCTCCGGGTTCAAGTACACCACGGATTTCGTGCGCGACCCCGGCGACGATGACACCGCGTTTCAGATGTCAGAGGACGTAACGGTCTACGTCAGCGCCAAGGACCTGACGATGGTCGGCGGCACTGAGATCGACTTCGTCACTCAGGGCATCAACAGCATGTTCGAATTCCGCAACCCCAACGCCACCGCCGAGTGCGGCTGTGGCGAAAGCTTTGCGGTGAACTGAGGCAACCGGAACAGACTATGCAGGATCGGGAAGTTGTCGTAACCCAACGGGATGTGGAAGCCCGGCTGGTGCCCTCCGGCACCGCCATCACCATCCCCGAGGGCACCTTTGTCACGCTCACACAGGCGCTGGGCGGCAGCTTCTCGGTGGCCGTCAACGGCAACCTGGCGCGCCTTGACGGCAAGGACGCCGACGCCATCGGCAAACAGGTAGCCGAAAGCGAGTTCGAGACCCCCAGCGACGGCAGCATCAACGAGGACCAGGTCTGGGAAGCCCTTATGACCTGCTACGACCCGGAAATTCCCGTGAACGTCGTCGACCTGGGCCTGATCTACGACTGCAAGGTCTGGAACGACAGCGAAGGCAACCACGCCTACATCCTGATGACCCTGACTGCGCCGGGCTGCGGCATGGGCCCTGTGATTGCCGATGACGTAAAGCGTAAGGTAGAGTCCGTTCCGAACGTGAACGATGTCGAGGTGGAACTCACCTTTAATCCGCCCTGGAGCAGTGAGATGCTCACTGAAGAGGCCAAACTCGAACTCGGCCTGCTCTGATCCCCCACTGTAGGAGCGGCCACGGCCGCGAGACCCCGAACAGATCGCGGCTATAGCCGCTCCTACAGAAAACACAGAACACGTAGAGGCGGCCATGGCCGCGAAACCGAAACAGATTGCGGCTATAGCCCCTTCCACAGAAAACGCAGAACACGTAGGAGCGGCCATGGCCGCGAAACCGAAACAAATCGCGGCTATAGCCGCTCCTACAAAAAACACAGAACATGTGGGAGCGGCCATGGCCGCGAACCCCAAAACAGATTGCAGCTATAGCTGCTCCTACTGATGAACAGGTTCCCATGACGACGGATACCAACTTCACCAACACCGAACTCGGCACCGACATCACAACCGAGGATGTACGGGACGGCTTTGAGCTGCTGGACGACTGGGAAGAGCGCTACGGCTACATCATGGACCTGGGCAAGAAGCTTCCCGCCTTCCCGGACGACGAGAGGCGCGAGAAGAACTACGTCCACGGCTGCCAGAGCCAGGTCTGGCTGATCCACTGGAAAGACCCGGAAAGTGGCCGGCTCTACCTGCTGATCGACAGCGACGCCATGATCGTGCGCGGTCTCGCCGCCATCATCATGATCGCCCTGAACGGCCGCACACCGGATGACCTTCTGGCGGTGGACATCGAGGGCCTGTTCGAGGAACTGGACCTGATGCGCCATATCTCGCCCACCCGGGGCAACGGCCTGCGCGCCATGGTCGAACAGATCCGCGCCACCGCCCAGCAGTACACCTGACCCGCCCCACCTATTCCCTGTAGGAGCCGCTACAGCTGCGATGGATCCGGGTCGCGACCATGACCGCTCCCACGCGCTGGATTTGCAGGAGCAGCTATAGCTGCAATCTGTTTCGGGTTTCGCGGCCATAGCCGCTCCTACGGTTAGTGACGGCGCCGTTCTGGTTACCAGATCACCACACGATCCCCACGCTGAACATTGATCCGCCCACCTTCCACTGGCAGCTGACCACTGCTGAAGCGCGGTTGGACCTGCTGGATTTCCAGGGTCCGGCCAATGGGTCTCAGGGCCGGGTATTCCTGGGGCTGATCCAGATAGCGCTCAGCGCGCAGAATTTCCATGGTCTGGCCAGGGCGCAGCCCGGAATCCGCACCGGCGCTGATCCGTACGCGGCGACTGTCCACCCGCTCCACGGAGGCGATGAACGGCTGGCAGCCCAGATTCACCGCCACCTCGTCCGCCAGCTCAGAAACCCGCTCACCAATCCGTTTCCCGAATTCGGTCTCCGCGAATGCCGGCGTACCGAAGCCGACATCGGCTTCCCGAGCGTGATCCCACTCGCCACGCACCTCCAGCCGGTCGCTCATCACCATCACACCACTGAGCCCGTCATAGACAAAGAGATCCACCGCCAGCCGGCGCTGCTGATTCGCGACGCCCAGTCCGCGACCCAGCCAGGATGCGGCTGAGGTTCCCCAGGCGTCCGGGTTCTCAACGCCGATGTCGTGAACCACTCCGGAGATCACAAACTGCACCCCCATGGCACGGGTCAGCTCCGAGGCACGGGTCAGATGCCGGTCGACCGCCTGGACGGTCGGGGCGTTGACCGCCCGATCATAGAGCCGGCGGTCAAAGGCCTGATGCATAAGGATGGTTTCACGGGAACTCAGATCATCGTTGAGCATCCGCGGCAGGGCCCGGACAACGTTGCCCAGCCGCCCCAGCATCGCCCCATCGGAGTCCAGCAATGGGAAACGGGTGATGGCCACACTCTTGCGGAACCGGCTGGTATCACGCCCCGGGCAGGAGGACCCTTCCTGCAGCGAGGGCGCCCGCTGCAAACGCCGGAGGTTGGCGGCCGAGCGCTCACGGTTGTCCGTATCCCGGGGTACCAGCGCGACCGGGCGGGTCTCTTTCACTGCCTCACCCTGCCCGGCACTGCCCGGCCCGCCCAGTCTCGAGACCGCAGGCTGGGGGCGCAGCTGCTGTGGGAAGTGGACCTGCACGGGCTGCTTATCCGCGCCAGCGCTCTGTTGTTGGGCACCACTGGTATCCAGCGGCAAGGCCACGAGCGCCATGAGCAGCGCTCCCATCAATGTGATTCTCATGCCCCCTCCAGGAAATACAGTGGCTCAGGCGCGGGAGTCAGATCCCCGCAGGCCGATACCGGCTCCATTACCGGCGGACGGGCGCACCCCTTCGCCCCTGCGGTCTCGCTCAGGCACTGTGCCAGCCGGCCACTCAACCGGACCCCATGGAACGACTCAAAACGCCCCGACTCAGGCCGGACCCGACCGAGCAGACGGGCCTCGGCCATCACCTGCGAGACCATCTGTTCCCGTTTCCCCTGGGTCAGCGCCGGCAAGGCATTGCCTCCCCCGGCCAGCCTTGCCTCGGCCCATGCCGTTTCCAGTTCCGCCCTCACCCGGTGTTCCAGTCGGCTTCTCGCCTGCTGCTCGGTCTCACACAGACGCTGGCGCCAGTAGTCCTCAACCTCACCGAACTCAGCCGTGGGCTCATCCAGTTCCCCCCGGGCCAGCAGCAACCAGGCCTCCTCCGGGGCACCGAAAGGCGTATCCATCCAGGGCAGACTGGAACAGCCTGCCGCCAGCAGTGCCACCACCATGGCAAGGGTCAGTTGCACAATCTTCACGCTTTGCCGGAGCTCCCCTCAGGTTTGCCGTCAGTAGATGCGTGCAAATACCGGACCAGAAAGAACACCTTCCATACTCCGACAGTACAGCATCTGATCACTCTGCAAGTGCCTGTAAAAAGTCGTTTCCGCACGTAGCAAAACATGGCCTTTCCCCGTGCTTTGACTACGCTGCCAGTGTTCACCGGATTAAATCCACGTCACTGAGAGGGAATCACCCCATGACCACAAGCTCCTCCCGTGCCCGGACCCGCCTCGCCATGGCGGTTGCGTTCACTACGGCAGCTGCAAGCACCCAGGCCGCGCCACCCCAGTTCAACGACGTCCGAGCCTTTGGCATGGGCGGCACCGGCGTCGCCGCAGCACGCCCGAGCGGTGCCGCGCTGTTCAACCCATCGCTGCTGGCGGCCGATCACAGCGGCTGGAACGATGGGTTCTCAGTCACCCTGCCTTCCGTGAATGCTCGGTATGCGGAGAACGAGGAGGTGGTGGATGAAGTCGACCGGATCCAGGATACGATTGAAGATCTGGAAGCCACCCTTAACAGTCTTAACACGAACACTGCGACCCAATCGGATATCGATGCAGTCCAGAACCAGGCCGGCGAACTGGCCAGCCAACTGCGCGGTATCGATAACGAATTCGTCCGGGGAGATGTGGGCCTTGGCACCTTGTTCGCTTTGCCCTCACCCACGCTGGGAGTAAGCCTACACGCCAACGCCCAGCTTCGCGCCACCGTGGAGAGCCGAATTGACCCACAAGACCTTGAGGCATTGGACGAAGTAGCAAATCTCAACAACCCTCAAGATGCTAATGACATTGAGAACGCTCTCGGCTCACTTTATGAGTCCGGCGAAATCAACCCGAAATCCGATGGCCGCGTCCTCGCCTCAGCCGTCGGCGAAATCGGTCTCACCCTTGCCCGTTCCTTCGAGATCCAGGGGCAGAGCGTGAACTTCGGCGTCACCCCCAAACTCGTCCAGATGCGCACCTTCGACTACGCTCAGGGCGTGGATGATTTTGACGAAGACGACTTCGACGCCTCCGAATACGAGACCGAGGACTCCCACATCAACGTGGACATCGGCGCCAGCGCCGATCTTGGAAGCAGTGACCAATGGCGGGTCGGTGCCTCCGTCCGCAACCTGATCCCGCAAACCCTGAAAACGGTTGAGGACAACGGCAGCCCTGTTCCGGGCCGCTACGATCGCGAGGAAATGAAACTCGACCCCCTGGTCACCGTCGGCGTCGCCCATACCAGCGGCTGGCACACCCTGACCGCGGACCTGGACCTGACCAAGAACGAAGGCATCGGCCCGGCCGCCGACCAGCAGTGGCTCGCCGTGGGTGGTGAATTCAACGTCTACGACTGGATCAACGTGCGCGCCGGCGCCCGCCAGAACCTCGCCAGCGATACTGGGGAGGACGGCATTGAGGAGGAAACCCAGTACACCGCCGGCTTTGCCCTGTCCCCCTGGGCCCTGCGCATCGAGGCCGGCGCGCTGTTCAGCAGCGAGGAAGTAGGCGGCGCCGTGGAGCTGGGCATGTCCTTCTGACCACCCCCTCGTAGGAGCGGCCATGGCCGCGATTCACTGATCGCAGCTATAGCTGCTCCTACAACCAAAAAACCCTTCCTACCCCGTAGGAGCGGCCACGGCCGCCATTCCCTGATCGCAGCTATAGCTGCTCCTACAACCAAAAGCCCATCCTCCCCCGTAGGAGCGGCCATGGCCGCGACCTGCTTCTATCGCAGCCCTGGCTGCTCCTACAGGCACTGGGCGGTGGCTGGTATCATGCCCTGATGCATACCAACACCTTCGAATGCCGCGCCGGCTGCGGTGCCTGCTGCATCGCGCCCTCCATCTCGTCGCCCATCCCTGGCATGCCCAACGGCAAGCCCGCCGGCACGCCCTGTGTGCAACTCGATGAGAATTACCACTGCAAACTTTTCGGTGACCCCAGCCGCCCCGCCGTGTGTGAAGCTTTCCAGGCCGAACACAGCGTGTGCGGAAACAGCCGGGAAGAGGCCCTGATGATCCTGAAAGAAATGGAAGGCTGATCCCCGTAGGAGAGCGGCCACGGCCGCGATTCACTGATCGCAGCTATAGCTGCTCCTACAACCAAACACCCATCCTCCTCCGTAGGAGCGGCCACGGCCGCGACCTTTTCCTGTCGCAGCCATGGCTGCTCCTACAAATCCAGGCTCACCCGTGAGAGCGGCCGCGGCCGCGACCTTTCCTGTCGCAGCCATGGCTGCTCCTACTAATCCAGGCTCACCCGTGGGAGCGGCCATGGCCGCGATCATCCCCCATCACAACCAACAAGCATCCCAAAGCGGATAATCCTCAATCCGCTCGACCAGCCCCGCCCGCAGGGGGTTGGCCACAACGTAACGCGCCACTGCCCGCAAATCCTCGTACCGGCGCAACGCCCTGTCATGGAACCCAGGCTGCCATATACGGGCTTCGGCCAGTTCCGGACGAAGATTTCTGAGGCGCAGCGTAGCTCTGGCCTTTACCTTGCCCACTGCCCGTTCAAGTGACGCGCCGTCGCGCAGCTGCATCAGCCAATGGATATGGTCGGGCATGACCACAAAACACCAGGTCTCCGCGAGGTCTTCCGCCTCACGAAGCCCTCCAACAACGGCTCGGCCGGATTCGAGTTCCCTGAATACGGTGTGCCGGTTCCAGCAGTTTGCAGTAACGAGATAGATGCGGCCCGGCTCGCTGACCCGGCCTCGACGCAGGCGATGGCCTGCAGGTTGGGTGGCCCGTTCCATGGGCGGTCTCCTTCCCTGGTTGTAGACGCGTTCCGGCCGGAATGATCCCACGCAGCCTACCGCAACGGAACCCCCACCATCCCTGTAGGAGCGGCTATAGCCGCGACTCCTGTCCTATCGCAGTGATGGCATGGCCTGTTTCTGTCGCAGCCATGGCTGCTCCTACAAATCCAGGCTCACCCGTGGGAGCGGCCGCGACCTTTTCCTGTCGCAGCCATGGCTGCTCCTACAGGGGGAGGGGTAGCGGGGTTCTGTGGGAGCGGCCATGGCCGCGATAGGGGGCGTTTCATTCGTGGACGGAGGCTTTTCAGAATTGAAGAATCCGTGCCCATCCCTTATCGCTCGCGCCCCTTTAAGACCCTGTTTTAAAAAGACCCTTTCCATCCGATCACAACATGGCACAGAGCATGCTGCTGTCTCTTCACAACAACGCCACAACAAGGACACTGCACCATGAGCCACCGAATCAAAGTGATCATTCCCATCCCGGTGGATGCCGCCGGCGTGGCCGCGCGCCAGGCCCAGCTGCCGGAGGGTCTGCTGCCTCCGGACTACGAGGTCGTGTTTGAGGCGGTCAAGGCCGGCGCAGCCCTGGGCGACAGCTTCCACGATGCCCTGCTGATGGACGTGAGCGTGGTCGAGGCCGCGCTGACCGCCGAGAAGGAAGGCTACAGCGCCGTCTGCATCGACACCATGAGCGACTCCGGCATCAACGCCCTGCGCTCGTGCCTCAACATCCCGGTTGTGGCCCCCGGCGCGTCCAGCTTCTACATGGCTGCCAACCTGGGCAAGAAGTTCGGCATTGTCACCATGTGGGACGAATGGTTCCCGCTCTACGACAAGACCCTGACCGAATACCGCATGTGGGACCGTCTGGCGTGCATGCGCTCGATCAAGACACGCCCGGACCTGTCGGAACTGCTCGCCGGCAAGGAAGAAGTGGTGTTCAATAAGCTTCTGGAGGAATCCCAGAAGGCGATCACCGAAGACGGCGCCGACACCATCATTCTGGGCTCGACCACCATGCACCAGTCCCACGCCTTCCTGGCCGAACGACTCCCGGTGCCGGTGGTCAACCCGGGCCAGGTCACGTTCAAGACCTGCCAGATGATGCTGGAACTGGGGCTGACCCACAGCAAGAAGGCCTATCCCGCACCGGAGAAGCCCAATTTCGAGGTCTACCACCAGATCGTGAAAGGCGGCTGAGACTGTCCGAGGCCACCAACAACACCAGAGAGGATAACCCCAATGACCAAGCTCACACGCGACCAGCTCATCGAAAAGGCGACCATGGATTACTTCGCCAACGTCGACAGGAAGAACATGGATGGCGTGCTCGCCAACTTCCACGACAACGCCACGCTCACCGTGCCCACGGACCCGATCGTCCACGAAGGCCGGGATGACGGGATTCGCCAGATGTTCCAGACCCTGTTCGACTCCTACACCGAGATCTGGCACGGCGACTTCGAGTGCACGGCGGATGAAGCCACCCAGAGCATCGCCGCCCGCTTCAACGTCTACCTGAAAACCGAAGACGGCGGCGAGATCAAACTCACCAACTGCAATTTCTGGTACGTCGAGGACGGCAAATTCTCCCGGGTCTTTGTGTTCATGAGCGGCCCCAACGTTCTCAAGTAAGCCAGCATCAACTCGCGCACCACCCTGCCTCCGATACAGCGATGCGAGCGCTGTCCTTGCGCCGACCTCCGGGTCGGCGCCTTTTTTTCAGCTGTGAAAGACGCACCCTTTCACAATGGATCACCCCCACCTCCCAAACCCCGAACCACAACCATAACCACATGTTTTTAAAAGCCTATCCGGGTTGGCCTGCGGTTTGCTACACCTCCTTGAACCACACAAAGGGGTCCACCATGAGCACCAATAACAATTCCCACGCCTACCCGAACCTGTTCACGCCGCTGACCATCGGCAACGTCACCATCCGTAACCGGCTGATGCAGACCGCCCATGCCAAGGGCTTCCATGCCGGCGATGGACTGACCAACAACCGCGACATCTATTACCAGGCCGAGCGCGCCAAGGGCGGCATTGGCCTGATCGTCACCGGCGCGCGCCATGTCCACCCCAACTCCACCGGCCCGCACCGGACCATGGCCCGCGGCAACCTCAGGGCCATTGTCGAGCGCGACGCCCAGATGACCCAGGCGGTGCACGAGTTCGGCGGCCGGATCGTGGCCCAGCTCATCCACTTCGGCCCCCAGGGGCGCAGCGGCTCCCAGGACGACTACCGCGTGGTCTGGGGCCCCTCCACCATGAAATCCCCCGCCTACAACGAGTGGGCCCGGGAGATGACCAAGGCCGAGATGGACGAAGTCTCCGAGGCCTTTGCCCACACGGCGGTACAGTCCAAGGAATCCGGCTTTGACGGCGTGGAGCTGCACTATTCGCACGGTTACCTCCACCAGCAGTTCCTGTCCTACGTCTACAACAAGCGCACCGACGAGTACGGCGGCAGCCGTGAGAACATCGTGCGCTTCCCGATCGAGACCATCGATCGGGTGCGCGAGGCCGTGGGGCCGGACTTCATGGTCGGCATCCGCGTTTCCATGGACGAGTGCACCGCTGGCGGCATGCAGGCCGATGAGGCCATCGAGATGACCAAGCTGCTGGTCGCCACCGGCAAGGTGGACTACGTCAGCGCCACCGCCGGCACCTACGCCGCCCACGCCGACCAGATCCCGCCCGGGGACTACGCCGAGAACTGGCTGGTCAAGGACGGCGCCCGCATGCGCAAGGCCATCCAGTCGGTCAACCCGAACGTGCCCATGTTCATCGTCGGCCACATCGTGGATGCGGACAGCGCCGAGGAACTGGTCGCCAGCGGCGCCACGGACATGGTCGCCATGACCCGCACCCAGATCGCCGACCCGGCCTTCGCCAACAAGCTCCAGCAAGGCCGTGAGGACGAGATCAACCACTGCATCCGCTGCAACCAGGGCTGTATTGCGCGGCTGATGATGGGCAATGCCATCTCCTGTGTGGTGAACCCCGCCGCCGGGCGTGAGCAGGCCTTTGGGGCGCACACGCTGCAGCCCGCCCGGAAACCGGCGAACTGGCTTGTTGTCGGGGGCGGCCCTGCCGGCATGAAAGCCGCGTTGACGCTGCAGCAGCGCGGTCACGAGGTGACCCTCATCGAACGTGCCGGCAAGCTGGGCGGGCAGGTGAACTACGCCGCCCAGCTGCCACGGCGCGACAAGTTCGGCTTCATCCCGCGCGACCTGGAACGCCAGCTGCGCAAGGCCGGCGTCGATATCCGGCTCAACACCAGCTGGAGCGCCGACGAGATTGAAGCGTTCGGGGCGGACGGCGTCATCATCGCCACCGGCTCGGTACCGCTGAAAACCGGCTTCACCTCCACCCGCCCCGCCGTGGACGAAGTCCCGGGCACCAACCAGGCCAACGTGCTCAGCGTGATGGACATCCTGGACAACCCCGGCTCCGTGGGTAAAAACGTCGTGCTGTTCGACGAGGATGGCGGCCGTTACGCCCTGGGCGCGGCGGAATTCCTGCTGGACCGGGGCCACAACGTGCACCTGATCAGCCGCTTCAACGCCCTGGCCCCCAACCTGGCCGTAACACTGGACCTGCCGGTGAACTACCAGCACGTCTTCCGCAAGGGGCTGGAGTACACCATCAATGCCTGGGTCCGCTGGATCGACGGCGGCAGGACGCAGCTGTTCAACCTGTTCACCGACCAGGACACCCAGGTTCTGGAGACTGACACCTTCGTCATGGCCTGTGGCCACCGTTCGGACAACGCCCTTTACGGCGCGCTCCAGGGGCGCATCGAGAACCTGCACTGCGTCGGTGATGCCCAGCTCCCCCGTCCCCTCCAGGACGTGATCTACGAGGGCATGCTCGCCGGCCGGGAACTGCTGGACAGTCCGGACCGGTTCATCGAGCACGGCGCGCTGGAGGGCTTTGACGAGAGCTGGCGCAAGGAGCTTCTGTGAGCCCCGCTCACCGTGCCCTGATCCTGCTCATGGCGGCGCTGCCCCCGGCAATCTGGGGCAGCACCTACCTGGTGACCACCGAGCTGCTGCCCCCGGACAAGCCGCTGATGGCGGCCGTGCTGCGGATACTGCCGGTGGGGCTGGTCATCACATTGATGACCCGCTACCGCCCGGACCGCAGCCAGTGGGGTAAGCTGGCGGTGGTCAGCCTGTTGTGCATGTCGCTGCTGCACTGGCCGCTGTTTGTTGCCGCCTACCGCTTACCGGGCGGGCTGGCCGCACTGCTGGTGGCCTCACAGCCGTTGCTGATCATGGTCATGGGCTGGCTTCTCTTCGGAACCCGCACACCACGGCACGTCGCCGTGGGTGTGTTCATTGGCCTGGGGGGCGTTGCGATGATCCTGATCGCGCCCAGCCGCCTCGCCTGGGACACGGTCGGCATCGCCGCCGCTCTGGTAGCGGCGTTCTCCATGGCCCTGGGCATCCTGCTGGTCAAACGCTGGCAGCTGGCCATCCCCACGCTCGCGTTCACGGGCTGGCAGCTGCTGCTCGGCGGGCTTTTCCTGCTGCCCTTTGCCCTGGCCTTCGAGCTGCCCTTCCAGCAGCTGGAGACCGGCCACCTGGGCGGTTACTTCTACCTGGCGGTGATCGGCACGCTGCTGCCCTACTTCCTGTGGTATCGCGCACTGCGCCACCTCGAGCCGGTGCTGATCACCGCCTTCCTGTTCTTCAGTCCCATCTCCGCCATGCTGCTGGGTTACCTGGTGCTCGACCAGGCCCTGACCGTGGCGCAGATCGCCGGTGCCATCGCCGTATTCGCGGGCATCCTGATCAGTCATTACCAACCCGGCGCCCAGCGCCGTTCCGGGCCTTCCGAAAGGCCCATATCCCAGAGCAATAACAATCCCATCAAGGAGCCATCGGAATGACCCACGCCCAATACCCCAACCTGTTCAAGCCACTGACGATCCGCAACGTCACACTGCGCAACCGGATCATGCAGTCCGCCCATGCCATGGCGTTCAACACGCGCGACGGCATCACCACCGACCGCGACATCCACTACCACGTGGCCCGCGCCAAGGGTGGCATCGGGCTGATGATCACCGGCAACCGGCTGATCCACCCCACCTCCAACACCTTCACCCGCGGTTACCCCTACGGCTACCGCCACGAGATGGTGGAGCGGGACCGCGAACTGACCGACGCCGTTCACCGCCACGGCTCGCACATCTTCGCCCAGCTCAACCACTTCGGTGTCATGGGCGAGACCCACGCCATGGATGACTACCGTGTGCTGTGGTCCTCCTCGAACATCAAGTCGCCGGTGTTCGGCGAGATGGCCAAGGCCATGGAGCGCAGCGACATGGACGAGGTGGTGGAAGGCTGGTGCCGCTCCGCCGAGTACACCAGGGAAGCCGGTTTCGACGGCATCGAGGTGCACCTGGCCCACAGCTACCTGCTGCACCAGTTCCTGTCGCCGGCCTTCAACAAGCGCACCGACGAATACGGCGGTGAACTGGCCAACCGCATGCGCTTCCCGCTGGAGGTTATCCGGGCGGTGCGCGAGCGCGTGGGCAATGACATCATCGTGGGCATCCGCCTGCCGGTGGATGAGATGGTCCCGGGCGGGCTCCAGGCCGATGACTGGATCGAGATCGCACGGATCATCGAGGCCGAGGGCCTGATCGACTACGTCATGACCACCGCCGGGATCTATCAGTCCGCCTCCTACATCATGCCGCCCTACGATGTACCGGACTCCTGGCTGGTGCCACCCATCACCCGCCTGAAGAAGGCCCTGTCACTGCCGGTGTTCGCCGTTTCCGGCATCAGCAATGCCACCGAAGCGGAGCGGATCCTGGAAGATGGCGGTGCCGACATGGTGGCCATGACGCGCGCCCAGATCGCCGACCCGGCGTTCGCGAACAAGACCGAGGCCGGCCGCGAGGACGAGATCTACCACTGCATCCGCTGCAACCAGGGCTGTGTGGCGCGCCTGTTCCATGGCACCTCCATGACCTGCCAGGTCAACCCGGCCACCGGGCGCGAAGCGGTGTTCGGCCCGGAGACCATCCAGATGGCCGGCCGTGCCCAGCACTGGGTAGTGATCGGCGGTGGGCCCGCCGGCATGAAGGCCGCCGAAGGCCTAGCGAGCCGCAACCACAAGGTCACCCTGCTCGAGCGCGAAAACCAGCTGGGTGGCCAGGTGAACCAGATCGTCCAGCTCCCCCGGCGGGACTCCTTCCAGTGGATCGTGAAGGACCTCAAGGCCCAGATCGCGACACTGGGGGTCGACATCAGGACCGGCCACACCGCCACCCTGGATTCCGTGAAGGGCCTGAACCCGGACGGCATCATCGTGGCCACCGGCTCCACTCCGGATCGCAGCGGCTACAGCGACATCAACCCCCTTGTCGCCCAGGTCCCGGGCGCGGACAGCAACCACGTGATCACCGTGGACGAGGTTCTGGGCAAGCCCGACAGCATCGGCAAGCGGGTGCTGATCGTGGATGAACACGGCACACGCTACTCCGCCGGCATCGCCGAGCTTCTGACCGAACGCGGCCACCAGGTGCATGTGGTCACGCGCTGGAACGCACTGTTCCACAAGCTGGCCACCACCCTGGACCAGCCGGTGGTGTACGCCAACCTGTTCAAGGCGGGCATGACGCACACCCTCAACAGCTGGGTCGGCGCCATTCACGACAACAGCGTGGACATCTTCAACCTCTACACGGGCGAGACCGAAACGCTGGAAGGCATTGATTCAGTGGTGATGGCAGTACGGCACCTGCCGCTGGAAGACCTGTACTTCGAGCTGAAAGCCCAGCTGCCCAACGTCCACCGGGTGGGCGACTGCGTCACGCCCCGGATGACGGACCATGCCATTTTCGAGGGCTTTCTCGCGGGTCGGGAAATCTTCGACAACTGGAAGCGTTACATCGAGCCGGGCTCGCTGGAGCAGTTCAACCCGGAGCAGATGCAGGCCCTTTAACGGGCCTCACAGCTCTTTCAGACGGCGCCACAGCGTCGTCTGACTGATCCCCAGGTACTCGGCGGTCCGGGTCTTATTGCCCCCGAACTGACCGAGCACCTTCAGGATCTCCTCGCGCTCCACCTGGCGCAGGCGCCCTTCCACGGCCACCCCTTCAGGCTCCACGCAGTCCTCCGGGAACAGTTCCGGCACCAGCCTCGGCAATGCCTTCTCAAAATCCGCCAGCGACTCGTACAGCGTGACCGACACCAGCAACCGCTCCAGCATGTTCTCCAGCTGGCGCACGTTCCCGGGCCAGTTGAAGCGCACGAAGTACGGCTGCAACAGCGTGGCCAGCGCCTCAATGTCCACATCCACCTGATACTGCTCATCAAGCTTCTTCAGGAAGTGGTGGCTCAACGGCTGGATGTCCTCGATCCGCTCGCGCAATGCCGGCAGGCGTACGTTGAACACATTCAGCCGGTAGTAGAGATCCTCCCGGAAACGCCCGGCCTGGACCTCCTCGTAGAGGTCATGGTTGCAGGCGGCCACGAACTTGATGTTCAGCGCCACCGTGGTGCGCGAGCCCACCGGCTTGATTTCGCGCTCCTGCAACACGCGCAGCAGCTTGGCCTGCTGGGGCAGCGGCAGCGAATTGATCTCGTCCATGAAGAAGGTGCCGTTGTTGGCCGACTCCAGCAGACCGGACTTGCCGCCGCTGCGGGCATGGGTGAACGCACCGTCGGAATAGCCGAACAGCTCCGCCTCGAACAGCTCGCTGGGAATGGCCGCGCAGTTGATGGCCACGAACGGCCCCTTGCTGTTGAGGCTGACCTCATGGATCTGGCGGGCCGCCAGTTCCTTACCGGTGCCGGTCTCCCCGCGCAGCAGCACCGGCCCCGGGGTGGCGCCATAGATGGACAGGAAGTGGCTGGCCTCGGTCATCTGCGGCGACTGGAACACGAGCGAGCGTGAGGCATCATCGCTGTCGTCCTCGCGCCTTACGGGCGAGGCCACAATCGAGAACAGGTGGCCCACGTGATTGCCGTCCACCTCGAACAGGCGCTTGGTTACCCGGCACAGCCGGTCGTTGAGCACCATGCCCTCGGCCACCATTTCCGTGTGGTTTTCGAACCTGGGGTCCAGGAAGCGCTTCACGCCGCGCCCCCGCTTGAGCTTCGGCATCAGCTCAAACGCCCGCTCATTGAACGCCACCGCCCGGTCCATCACATCCGTGACCACCAGCGCCTTGGTCGACTGCCAGAGCAGGAAATCGATGAAGGCATCGCGCTCGCGCTCCACCTTGTTCCGGGCCGCGGTATCAACCGCCTGCTCGATCATGGCCCGGCATGAGGCCTTGGAATACAGCAGGGTTCCCGGCAGTCCGGCCTTTTCCGCCAGATCGCAGACATAGCTGGAACCGATGACCACACCGAACTCACTGAGGTCGGTGCTGAGGAACAGATCCCGGGCCTCTTCGGCGGTGCCGTAGGTCTTGTGCACCACTTCCAGGCCATTGAAGTAGGACAGGAACTCCGTCCAGGTGGGCTGGTGCTTGTAGGTCAGCAGCAGGATCCGGTTGCTGATCCCAGACGCCCTCAGAACGGCATTGATCATATCCGACTGGCGCACCTCCAGCACCACCACCGGCTTGGGCAGGGTATCCTTGAGGTAGTGGGCGTTGGCGCCGGCGCTGATGAAGATATCCACGGCATCGGACTCCACCATCCGCCGGGCCGCGCCCAGGGCATCGTGGAAGATGCTGTCGATGATGGTGATGTCCGCCACGCCCCGGTATTCCGGGATCAGCGAGTGCACCATCTGGTTGAGCTTGGAATTGCCGATCAGGCAGATCTGGACCCGTCGTGACTCCGCATTGTTGAACTCCACGGCCTGCCCCTCACTCAGTGAACAACCAGGGTTCGCGGGCGCGGCGGTTGGCCTCGAACGCCCGGATGGCCTCCGCCCGTTCCAGCGTCAGCCCGATCTCATCCAGCCCCTGCAACAGCGCCTGGCGGTGACCGTCTTCCATCCGGAAGGGCCACTCTCCCTGCGCCGGGTTCACCAGCGTCTGGTTTTCCAGGTCCACCGTCAGCTCAAAGCCAGCGTGCTCGCGGCAGCAGGCGAACAGTTCCTCCACACTGGCCTGCTTCAGGATCACCGGCAGCAGGCCGTTGTTGATGCAGTTGTTGTAGAAGATCTCGCCGAAGCTCGGCGCAATCACCACCCGGATGCCGAAATCCGCCAGCGCCCAGACCGCGTGCTCACGGCTGGAGCCGCACCCGAAATTATCCCGTGCCAGCAGGATGCTGCCTTTGTCGTACGGCGCCTGGTTGAGAATGAAGTCCGGATTCGGGCGGCGCTCGGTGATCGGCGTTTCCACATCACCGGGGTCCAGGTAGCGTTCGTCATCGAACAGGAAGGCCCCGAAGCCGGTCTTCTCCAGCATCTTCAAGTACTGCTTGGGCACGATGGCATCGGTGTCCACATTGCGCCGGTCAAACGGGATCACGATACCGGTATGGGTACTGAAAGGCTGCATGGTCACAACTCCCGTACGTCGGTGATGGCCCCGGTTACTGCAGCGGCAGCGGCCATCACCGGGCTCATGAGATGGGTACGTCCTCCCTTACCCTGGCGCCCCTCGAAGTTGCGGTTCGAGGTCGAGGCACAGCGTTCGCCTTCGGACAGGCGATCGTCGTTCATCCCCAGACACATCGAGCACCCGGCCGCCCGCCATTCAAAGCCGGCCTCCAGAAAGATGCGGTCGAGCCCCTCACGCTCAGCCTGCTCGCGGACCTGGCCCGAGCCCGGCACGATCAGGGCCTGGCGGATCCGCTCGTGCACCCGCCGGCCCTCAACCACCGCCGCAACGGCTCTCAGGTCCTCGATGCGCGCATTGGTGCAGGAGCCGATGAACACCTTATCCAGCTCTATGCCCGCCAGCGGCTGCCCTGGTTCCAGCGCCATGTAATCCAGCGCCCGCCGGTAGGCCTCGCGCAACCCCGGGTCGGCGACCTCTTCCAGCCGGGGTATGGATTCACTTATACCACAAACCATCTCCGGGGAGGTGCCCCACGAGACCTGGGGTGAGAGTGCCCCGGCATCGAAGTGCTCCTCGCGGTCGAAATGCGCCCCTTCGTCAGAGACCAGGTCCCGCCAGACACCGATCGCGCGCTGGAACATATCGCCTTTCGGCGCGTAATGGCGCCCACGCACGTAATCCTCGGTGACCCTGTCATAGGCCACCATGCCCGCCCGCGCGCCGGCCTCGATGCTCATGTTGCAGATGGTCATGCGCCCTTCCATGCTCAGTGAGCGGATGGCCGAGCCGGCGTACTCAATGGCGTAACCGGTGCCACCGGCAGTGCCGATGCGCCCGATCATGGCCATGACCAGGTCCTTGGGCGTGACCCAGGGCGAAAGCCGGCCGTCGAAGACCACGCGCATGTTCTTCTGGCGCCGCATTTTCAGGGTCTGGGTCGCGAGCACGTGTTCCACGTCGCTGGTGCCGATGCCCATGGCCAGGGTCGCGAAGGCGCCGTGGGTGGCGGTATGCGAGTCGCCACAGACAATGGTCATGCCCGGCAGGGTCAGGCCCTGCTCCGGGCCGATCACGTGCACGATCCCCTGGCGTGAGTCCGACAGCGGGAACAGTTCAATACCAAACTCATCGCAGTTATCGGTGAGGCGCTGGACCTGACGACGGGCCACAAGGTCCGCAATGCCCGTTACGCCGGCCTCCCGGTCACGGGTGGGGACCGCGTGATCCGGCACGGCGATGCTGGCACTGGTGCGCCACACCGGCCGGTGCTGCATGCGCAGCCCGGAAAAGGCCTGGGGCGAGGTGACCTCATGCAGGAGCTGGCGGTCAATGTAGATCAGCGAACTGCCATCGGGCAGATCATCGACCCGGTGGTTGTCCCAGAGCTTGTCGTACAGGGTTCTTGCCATCATCACTCATTCTCCACCTTCGACCACTCAAACCACTGGAACACCTCGGGCCCGTCACTGCGGTCGAGGCGGTAGCCGCACCAGCTGTCCAGCTTGCCCGCATCCAACGGCTCGATGATGCAGTGGGGGCGTGTGCAGTCCGTGCGCGCCAGGTCATTGGCCGCCAGGATGGCGCGGCTGCTCTCCAACCGTTCCAGCCCCTGCTGCGTCAGCGCCTGCTGATCGACACTGAGCCCCTGGACGTGGGTCTCGAACCCCGCCACGTAGGCCGCGCGATAGTCGGCACAGGCCGCCGGTTCACTCGCCAGCCTGGCCTCCAGCTCCGCCTTCAGCGGATCCTCACCGAGGCCCGGAAGCGCGCTGCAGCCCGCCAGCGCCAGCAGCGCCACGGGCACCACCGTCCGGCTAATCATCACCGGCCAGCAGCGCCAGTGTCTGTTGCAGGGAAAGCACGTCCACATACTTGGTCTCCAGGTCCTTGAGGTTGGCGTCATGGGCCTGGGCATCACGGTCGCCCACGGCATCGCGCACCACGATCGTGCGGTACTCGTTCTGCAGGCTGTCCAGGGCGGTGGCCCGGACACAGCCGCTGGTGGTCATGCCCGTCACCACAACGCCATCCACACCGGCCTGTTTCAGGAACTCGTTCAGGTCGGTGCCGAAGAAGCCACTGGGCCAGTGCTTGATGATCACGGGTTCGTTGTCACGGGGCGCGACCCTGGGGTCGATCACCTCCATGCCGGAACCCAGCGCCAGCACTTCCAGCGACGGCAGTTTCTCCCGGAAGATCCGGGCCTGGTCGGGCTCGCTGTAGGCCACCGTGGTGTAGAACACCGGCAGCCCCTGCTCGCGGAAGTACGCCAGCAACTGCTGGTTGGCCGCCACCACGGCGGCCGATTCGGTGCCCAGGGCGCTCTGCACGGGGTCGGTGAACCCCACGCTCATGTCCACCAGTACCAGCGCGTAACGCTCTGCCCTTGCAAGGGATCGGGAAGTCAGGCTCATGGTCAGGCTCCCTGCTTGTCCCAGGTCGGAGTTTCCGGTGCCGGCAGCCCCGTCTCCTCAAGGCAGCGCGCCTTGATCTCGGCAATGGTGCCGCCCCGGTTGAACAGCTCCGTGGTATCCCGGCCGGGCGCCATCTCGCCGCGCAGGCTTTCCGTCGCGGCGGCATCGATCCGGCCATTGGCGTCCAGCACCACGCCGTAGCGCCGCGCCCCGTCCACGCTCACCAGTCCACGCTTCACGTCGGTCGCAACGGCCTCGGGGTCGCGCTCGAGCGGGTTGCCCCAGCCACCACCGCCCCAGGTGTCGAACAGCAGCAGGTCGTCCTTGCGCACGGTCACGTGGTCGCACTTGGAGGGCAGGATCTGCTCGGAACCGTCCGCCCGCAGCAGCGTCTTGCGGCTGCGCATGCCCGGATCCCCACCGTTTACGCCCCAGGGGTAGGTGAGCCAGCGGTCGTCGTGGATCGAGACCTCGCCGTTGGCCAGTAAGCGGTAGCCCACGCGGATGCCATTACCGCCGCGATGTTTACCCGCACCTCCGGAGTCCGTGATGGTCTCGTAGGTCTCGATCCGGATCGGGAAGTACGCCTCCACGAACTCGTTGGGCACGTTGGTGAAGCCCGGCCACAGCGAGTGACCGTCGGGCCCATCACCGAGCGGGCGCCCGGGAATACCCCCGAAGCCGATCTGGAACAGCTGGAACCATTCCTCGTTGTCGTCGTAACCCGAGTACATGAAGTGCGGCGAGTCCGAGAACCCGGCCGCGTTCATGGCATCCGGCGAGCCCTGGCCCAGCAGCCCGCTCATCACATCGAACAGCCGCCCCAGCAGGTGGGTCCGGCACGACAGCGCCGCAGGGAAGTTGGGCTTGAGGATCGAGCCCTGGGGAATGCGCACCTCCACCAGGTCGTAGAAGCCATCATTGAACAGGATCGAGGGATCGAACAGGTTGATGGTGAAGGCCCCGAAGAACATCTTGAACATCTCCTCGTTGAGGTAGAAGTTCACCGATGACGGTGCCTGGGGGTCGGTGCCCTCGAAGTCGAAGATGGCCTTGTCGCCCTCGCGCCACAGGGTGCAGCGCATGGTGTAGGGCCCGAGACCCGCGCCGTCATCGCAGATGTAATCCTCGAAGGAGCGTTTGCTCTCGGGCACCACGTTGCGGATGATCTCGCGCATGGCCACGTAGTTGCGCTCCAGCATCTCGCCCAGCGCGCTGGTGAAGATGTCGTCACCGAAGCGTTCCGCCAGCTCGATGCAGCGCCGCGCCGCCGTGCGGCAGGCCGCCACAATGGCATTGAAATCCGACTGGTCCCAGCTGGGCACCCGCACGTTGTGCAGGATGATGTCCAGCGCGTCCTCGTTGAGCACGCCGCCGCGGTAGATCTTCATCGGCGGGATCCGGATGCCTTCCTCGAAGATGGAGGTGGCATCGGTGGGCAGGCTGCCCGGCACCTTGCCGCCCACATCGGACATATGCCCGAACATCGCCGCCCAGTTGATCAGCCGCCCGTCCTTGAACACCGGCACCAGGATCAGCCAGTCCGGCAGGTGGCTGACCGCGCCGTCACAGGCATAGGGGTCATTGGTGAGGAAGACGTCGCCTTCGTTGATGTCGCCGTTATAGGAATTGACGAACCCGGAGATGAAGGAGCCGAACTGGCCCACCACCATCTTGCCCTCGTGGTTGGCGATCATCGGGAAGGCGTCGCCCTGCTCGCGGATGCCCGGGGACATGGCCGTGCGCATCAGCACCGCGTCCATCTCCTTGCGGGCGTTGGACATGGCGTTCTCGATGATATCGAGGGTGACCAGGTCCACATCGACCCGCTTCAGCGGAGTATTGTTGGTTTCGTTCAGTGTGGCTGGCATCGCAGTTACTCCTTGCCCGGACTGGCAGGCTCGATCAGAAGGTTCCCGACCCTGTCCACGGTGGCGTGGTAACCGGGCAGGATGACGGTGGTGGAGTCCATCTCCATGACAATAGCCGGCCCTTCCACCACATGGCCCGGACTCAGGTGGTCGCGGTCGTACAGCGTGGCGTTGTAGTCCCGGCCCTCGTAATAGATCGGGCTCTCGCCCACGATGGCGACATCCGAACTGGTCTCGCTGACCGCCCACTGGCGCTCCCGGATGTTCGGGCGCGGCGCCCTGGCGGTGGCGCGCAGGTTCACCAGCTCGTGCTCCTCATCCAGCGAGAAACTGAACAGCTGCAGGTGCTCGGCATCGAAGGCGCGCCGGAGCACGTCCAGTCCCTCGCTGCGCAGGGTCTCGGGCTCGACCACCTGGGTCAGCAGCAGGGCCTGGCCCTGGTAGCGCACATCCGCCTCCCAGGTCACCACCTGCTGGTCCCGGGGAATGTCCTGGTCCGCAAGCGAGTCATTCACCTGCTGGGTCAGCTGGTCCAGGGTCGCGACCACGTCCTCCTTCGTCAGGCCTGAGAAGCCCCTGACCAGTGAGCGCGACGCCTCGTCCTTGACCCGGGTGGTGGCATCCCCGTAGGCGCACAGCACCCCTGGCGAGGGCGGGATGATCACCGGCCAGGCATCCATGAGGATCCCCAGGGCGTTGGCGTGCAGCGGGCCGGCGCCACCGAAACCACAGAGCGCGAAGTCCCGGGGGTCATAGCCCTGCTCCACGGAGATCAGGCGCAGGGCCCCGAACATGTGCTCGTTGGCAATACGCACGATGCCCTCGGCCGCGTCCTTGATCGACAGGTCCATGGCGTCCGCCACGGTCTGGACCGCTTTTTCCGCCAGATCCTTGCGCAGGGCCATGTTGCCGCCCAGTTTCTGGTCGGCGGGCAGGTAACCCAGCACCACGTCGGCGTCGGTCACGGTCGGGGCTTCACCGCCCTGGCCGTAGGCCGCCGGGCCTGGTGTGGCACCGGCGCTATCCGGGCCCACGCGCAGGGCCTTGGTCAGCTCTGGCACAAAGGCGATGGAGCCGCCGCCGGCCCCGACCGTACGCACGTCCACCGAGGGCGCGCGTACCGCCACGTCCCCTACCTGGGTTTCGCGGCGCAGCCGGGCGCTGCTGTTCTCGATCAGGGCCACGTCCGTGGACGTTCCCCCCACATCGAAGGTCAGCACCCGGTCAAAGCCACCCCGCGAACAGAACCAGATAGCCCCGGCCACGCCGCCGGCAGGGCCGGAGAGCAACAGGTTGACCGGTGTCGCGGCCGCCGCCTCGCTGGCCGCCAGACCACCGTCGGAGCGCAGGATCGACAGGTGCACATCATCGGCCAGCCGGTGGGCGATTTCCTTTTCCAGGTGACTGAGGTAACTCGACACCTCCGGGTGAACGAAGCTGTTCACCACCGTGGTCTCGGTGCGCTCGTACTCCTGCATTTCCGGTACCACCCGCGAGGACAGCGACACCGGAATGTCCGGCATCACCTCGGCGGCGATCTCACCGATGCGGCGCTCGTGCTCGCCGTTGGCGTAGGCGTTGATGAGACAGACCGTCACCGCCTCCACGCCCGCTTCCTTGAGCGCCTGGAGCTTGCCCCGGATGTCGTTGTCATCCAGCGGCGTCACCACATCCCCTTTGGCCCCGATACGCTCATGGGCCTCGACCGTGTCCTCCAGCGAGGCCAGCAGTGGCTGCTTGTTGAAGATCACCCAGCCGCCGATGCCGCCCGGCACGTAGGAACGGGCAATGTGCAGCACCTGGCGGTAGCCCTGGGTTGTTACCAATCCAACCCGGGCGCCTTTCTGCGTCAGGATGGCGTTGGTGGCCACCGTGGTGCCGTGCATCACCGAGGTGATGTCCTGTGGTTTGACCCCGGACGTGCGGCAGATCTGCTCAATGCCGTTGAGTACCCCCTGGGAGGAGTCACTCGGCGTTGAGGGCACCTTGCAGGTGAACGCCTCACCGGTGGCATCGTTGATCAGGAGCAGGTCCGTGAACGTACCCCCGACATCCACACCCAATCTGAAGCTCATAGATGCTCTCCTACAGACGATTGGTGGCAACGGGCGTCAGCCGCCCGTTGCTCGATGGTTGAAAGGCGAGGCATCAGCGTTCCGCCGCCCGTTCGAGCTCACGCAGACTGATGTCTTCAGGACCGGTTCCGGGCGTGTTCAGGCGCACATCCGGGTGCAGGATGAAGATGGTCGCGTGGCGACGCTGGTAGTCGATGGTGAAGCCGGCGGCCGAGACAATCCCGCGATCACCGTCCTCGGTGGGCACGGTCTTGAGGTTGTAGTTCATCCACTTCCAGAACTCGCCCTTGCGGTCATAGACGTCCGCCATGTAGAAGCGCGGGAACTCGGTGTCCATGTACATGACCTTCCTGCTGTAGGGGTGCTCCGGCGGCGCGGTGGCCTCGATCACCCAGACGTCACGCGGCTCCCACTCGTCCTGCGGGTTCCAGTGCGGGGCGTCGTCCAGGTCGATGATCGGGAACTCCTCCGGGCCGCTGGCGTCCAGGTTCCAGGAGCGGTTCTGGCTGTGGGCGACGGCCAGGATGGTGCGCTTGCCCAGCAGCTTGTACTCCGGGTACCAGGTCGGGTGGGCGTTGAAGATCTCGATGTCGTCGTTGAGCTGGTCGGTACCGCCGATCGGGTCCATCCAGGTCCCGCCGGACAGCCGCCGGGTCCGGCGCACGGTCTTCAGGTAGGCCCAGCTGTCATCCAGCTGCGGGCCGTCGTAGCGGATGGTGAACAGGCCCAGGCCCCGGATGTCATTCGGGTAGGTGGCGTAGAGCAGCTGCTTGAACAGCACATCCTCATCGCCCACCTCGGTCTGTTCCTCGCCCAGGCGCCCCTTGGTGTAGAAACGCTTGAACACCCACTCCTGGCGGCGTTCCAGTCCGTCCTCGTCATCCACGAACAGGTACGCGAACTTCGGGTAGTCCTGGAAGTTCTTGGTGGGCTGGGCCACGTGGTGGTTCCAAACCAGTTTCTCCGCCGCGTGCGGCGTGTCCTCGGTCACATCCGGGAACGGCATGCCCGCCACCCAGCCTTCCATCAGCCGGGTCTCGGGATCGAAGGTGGCCTGGTCCGAATACTTCTCGGTGGCCGCCATGTAGTCCTCGCCCAGCTTCACGGGCTCGGATTCCTTGAGGGTGATCACCAGCCCCTCCTCCTGGATCAGGCGCTGCTGCACATCGGTCAGCAGCGACTCAATGGTGTTGCCCTCGAAGGTATCCTGGAGGCGCTGCTCCAGGTTGTCCGCGTTCAGTTTGTCCCCCGGGGAAAGCGCCGCCGCCAGGGCCCCGCTGGAACCAGCCGCCATGGCCAGCGCCAGTGTCATCTTTCGGATCGTGGGTTGGATGGTCATTGTTGTTCTCCTCAGAATTGGTAGGTCAGGCGGGCCATGAGCTGGTCATTGCCTGAGAAGTACCCGAACAGGTTGGTGTCGTTGAAACCCTGAAGCGGGCGGTCCTGGTCGGTCTCGTGGAAGAAGAAGTTCCCCTCGAGACGAATACGGATGTGGTCCCCCTGTACCAGTTCAACAGCCGGTATGATCACGCCACCGCCATAGGTCAGGTCGGAGACCGCGGCCAGTGACGGATTCACCGTGTCGTTGGCGTAGTTCGCCGAGAGCACGGCGGTCAGGATGGAACTGAACTCCTCGGTCTTGCCGCCAAAGCCGGCGGTGTTGACCAGCTGGTCGCTGCCCTCGTAATCCGTGATCCAGTTGTTGAAGATCTGGATACTGGCGAACGACGGGCGGCTGGTGCCGATCAGGTCGGTGAGGTCCAGCTGCTTGTCGATGCGGAACATCGACCGAAAGAGGTTCTTCTCCTTAATACCACAGAAGCCGGGGAAAAACCCGCAGGCCTGCGTGGACGCAGGATTACCGTTACTCTCAAGGCCAAAGTTATAGGGCGCATCCGGGATGTAGGCGAGCTCGGTGCTGAACACCACATCCAGTGCCGGGAAGTAGTTGTTCGCGGTCACCCCGAACACATCGATGGTCGGGAAGATGAACTCCCCGGCCCAGTTCGACTCGCCTTCATACACCCCTTCATAGGGCCCATCACTCAGTGTGGGCGCGGTGTTGTTGGTGGCCGGATTTGGGTTGGCCACCGGGTTCGGGTTGGGCCCGTGGAACCAGGCCAGCGAGTAGCCCCAGTTGCCGATCGTACTGTTCCAGCGCAGACCGCCAGCGCCATCTGTCACATCCGCGTCCGGGTGCTCGTAGTTGTAGCGCACGCTCGCGCCGAACGGGGCCGACTGGAACTGCACACCCCGGTTCGGCTGGTTGGCCCAGCGCCCACCCTCAACGTCGTAGTTGTTGCCGAAGTCTTCCTTGTCGTTGAGCTCGCCCGGAATGTAGATTGCCTGCAGATCGCCGTCGCCGATGCGCTGGCGCAGGTTCACAATATTGAGCGGCTTACGCAGTTCCTCGTTCTCCGGCTCCAGGAAGGACCGCCAGCGGAAGTCGTAGCCGTGAACCACGTCCATCAGCTGGAAGAAGTCCGTCTCGCCCCAGACCACCTGTTGCCGGCCCAGCTTCAGGTTCGTCGAATCCGTCAGGTCCATCTGGACCCAGGCCGCCCGTATTTCCTCGTCGTTGTAGACGTCGCGCTTGAGATCCCGGTACGCGGTGCCATCGCCGCCCGGGGTCTGCGACCATTCCTCGGCCACCCGCTGCATGTCGCGCATGTACTCGGTGTTCACCTCGCGCGAGATCCGGCCACTGAACTTGAAGCGGGTGCCGTCGCCGAAGTCCCGGAACAGGTTCAGCTTGCCCACGGAGCGCAGCATCGAGAGGTCGTACTTGTAATCGTCCTCCTGCGTGCCATCGAAGATCGCCGGGCCGGGGCCGATCAGCGTCGGGTTCTCCAGGTTCATGCCAACGTACTGGCGCAGATAGCCACTGATTTCCCAGTCCTTGAGCAGCCAGTTCGGTTCCTCGGCATACACCGGCGTGGTGACCCCGGCTGATGCCGCAGCAATTGCCCCTGCCAGCAGCAGACGCCTCGGGACGTTTTTGCGGACCAGGCCGCGTTTGTTGTATGTGCTCATGTCGTTCACCCGTAGTCAGTACGTGGAAGGAGCAGGTTTTCCGGCTGTCTGATCAGCCGGGGTAGTCTGCGGGGCCTGGCCGAAGATGAACTTCGGGCGCAGAACCCTTACCAGGGAGGGCATGACGAACAGCGAGGTGAACGCTGAAACGAGCAACCACAACCCGATAAGCATGCCCATCTCCGCCTGGAAGCGGAGAGAGGAAAAGGACCAGAGAAGCACGCCGGCGGCGAGGGTCACTGACGTCAGCAGCACCCCGCGTCCAGCGGAATAGAGGGACTGGCGGATGGCTTCCACGGCATCGCCATCAGGCTCTTTCTCAAGGTATTCCTTGACCGAGTCCACGATGTAGAAGGCGTAATCCACCCCCAGCCCGATGCCCAGGGCGACCACCGGCAGGGTGCTGATGCTCATGCCAATGCCCTGCCAGGCCATGAACGCGAAGGTCACCACGTTCGAGATCAGCACCGGCACCATGAAGAAGATGCCGCTGGCGGAAGAGCGATACACCACCAGGCAGGACAGGATCACCACCAGCAGCGCCAGCGCGATCGCCTCGACCTGGTCCCTCAGAAGCACCTCGTTGACCGCCGCGATAATGCCCAGCGAGCCGCCCGCCATGCGCACGTCCACGCCATCCAGCGGGTTGTTATTGATGAAGCGCTTGATCTGGTAGGTCGCCTGACGCAGGGTCTCGCCCTTGCGGTCCTGCAGGAACAGGATCACCGAGCCGTCGCTGAACATGGGGTTGGCGTACTGGGCCAGATCGTCCGGCGCCGCGCCCTGCATGTAGAAGCTGATCAGCTCGCCGTTCTCCATCTGGCTGTTGCCCAGCTCGCGGTAACGCGGGTTGCCCTCATAGAGGTTGCGCCGCACGTCCACCACGATGTCCGCCAGCGAGAGACTGCCCCCGACCTGCGGCATGCGCTCCATGCGGCGCTGGAAGCGCTGCATCCAGTCGAGCACATCCGGGCGCTTGAGCACGTCGTCGCCGCCGGAGAGCACGATGAACATCTGCTCGGTGCCCGGGTACTGCTCATTGATCAGCGCACTGTCCCGGTTGAAGGACGAGTCCTCCCAAAGGATCGGCGAGCCGGGGGTGGCATCGCCCACGGTCAGGTCTGTGGCCTTGAACACCAGCAGGCCCACCGCGATGGCGGTCACCGGCAGCACCACGTAGCGGGCGCGGGTCTCGACCACCTTCACCGCCACGCTCAGCACCGCGGTCAGCAGAAAGCGCAGGTTCAGCGGGTGGGCGTTGCGCAGCGGCGCCTTAACCCAGCTCAGCAGTACCGGGGTCAGGATCACGGCGGAGAAGCCGATGGTCATGACCCAGATGGCACCGATGATGGACACCTTCTGCAGCAGCGGGATGGGCGTGAGCACCACGCACAGGATGGCGCCGGCGTCCGAGACCAGCCCCAGAAGCCCGGGCCGGAAGAGCTCCTTCATGGTCTGCTCGGCGGCCTTTTTCGGCTGAACGCCCTCGCCGTCGCACAGGTCATCAAACCGGGTGATCAGCTGCACCGCATGGCTGAAGCAGCGCGCGGTGATGATGAACGCCACCACGATGACCAGCGGATCAAAGTTGAAGCCCAGCAGCACCCCGATGCCCAGCGCCCAGATGGTCGAGACCACGCCACTGAGCAACGGCAGCAGCGTCCCGCGCCAGGTCCGGTTCAGCAGGAACAGCGCCAGAAGCATCGCCCCCAGCGAGGCCAGCGCGATGTTCACGGTCTCGCCCAGATAATGGTTCACCCAGCCGTACAGCACCGGCTGGCCCACAATGTGGTGTTCGACCTGGTCCTCGACCGGCGAGGCATCCAGGATCGACTGGATCTGCGGGAAGATCTTGGTGTAGTCCACCAGGTTGTCGTAGAAGTCCACCTGGATCAGCGTCGACCCCTGGTCCTGGGCCACGTAGATGCCGTAGACCAGCGGGTTGTTGAGCACCGCGCTCTGAAGCTTGTCCACGCCCTCGCGGGTCTCGGGCACATCCGGCCACATCAGCGGCACGCTCTCGATGCCCCGGGAAGAGGCGTTCACGGACTTGAGCTTGCGCGAGGCCAGGGAGGTAATCTGGAAGGGATTCACACCACTGACCTTGGCCAGCTCCTGGGTGATGCGCTGCACCTCCTTCAGGATTGGGCGCTGGAAGATGGTGCCCTCCTCGGCCGCCACCATGATCGACACCTTGTTGGAGCCCCCGAAGGTCTCCTTGTACTCCTGGTGCACGTCCACGTAAGGGTGGCCCTGAGGCACCATGTCACTGAACTCGGTGTAGACCTCCAGGCGCGTCAGCAGTGCCGCCATGGCGATCGTGGAGACCACGATCAGGGCCGTCACCGGCTTGCGGTGGCGAATACAGAATTCAGACAGGGCCTGAGCGAAACGGCTGAGCGACATCATTGGTTCTCCTCTGCTACCGGCCAGGTGTTCCAGTCGGAGGCCCGCAGCAGGCCAATGGTCTGGCCGGCGATCACGGTGCCGCGTTCAGTGGTCTGGAGGCGGGTGTGGTAGCCGCTGCCAAAGTTCTCGGGCTCGCGGCTCTGCCACTGCTGCCCGTCGGTGGAGGTGACCAGGGCGCCGGAGTTACCGACAGCCAGCCAGCGCTCGCCGTCAAAGCCCACGTCGTACAGGTGCTCGGAGGTCACGGGGTCAAGCTTGCGCCAGTCACTGTCCGGGCCGGCGCGGTACAGCATGGTGCCGTTGTTGCCGACCACCACGCCGGCGCCGTTCTGGGTGAAGTCGACCGAGCGCAGGCTTTCGGAACCGAAGGTCCGGGTCTGCCAGCTCTGGCCGTTGTCCTGCGAGTGGATCAGCTCCCCGAACTCGGCCGTGATCCAGAGGGTGCCGTCAGGCGCGGCATTGATGTCGTTGAGCCCGATGTCCTCATCCAGGCCCAGTGACTGCCAGTTGCGGCCGCCGTCATCGCTGCGGAAGATCGCGCCCATCTCGCCCACGACCCAGAGCTCACCCTTGAGCCAGGCCGCGTCCACCATCTTGCCGGCGCGTTCGGACACTGGCAGGCGCTGGGATGTCCATTCCGACTCCCCCGCCCGGCGGATGAAGACCGCACCCTCGTTCCCCACGGCCACCACGGTACCCTCAGGGGTCACGGCCACACCCTGGAGGTTGATGGCCTCGGGCATGGTGTGGCGCTCCCAGCCCTGCGGCTCGCGGGTGCCCTCCAGCACGGTGCCGGCGTTGCCCACGAACCAGAAGCGTTCGCCATTGGCGCTGGCCACGTCGTAGAAGATGTCCCGTGGTTCTTTCAGCGGCTGGGGCAGCGGCAGCGGTTCCACCGTCGGGTGGATGAAGGCCGCGGCATAGCCGAGGCTGGCGACCACAGCCCAGGGGGCGATCTGGGCGACGAATCCGAAAACCTTAGCAACCATTGGGTTCACCTCCCTGCTGGCCGTCGTACTGGCGGGCGAGCCAGCGGAAGCTCTTGCCCCCCAGCTCCGTTCCGGTCAGCGCCTGGGCGTGGCGGACCACCGGCACCAGCGCCAGCGGATCAATGCCGGTGTCGTAGCCCATGGCTTCCAGCATCTGGGCCACATCCTCGGTGGCCACATTGCCGGTGGCACCGGGCGAGAACGGGCAGCCACCAAGGCCACCGATGGAGGCGTCAAACTCGCGGACCCCGTAGTTGAGCGAGGCGAGCACATTGGCCAGGGCCATGCCGCGGGTGTCGTGGAAATGGCAGGCGATCCGGCTGACCGGCACCACAGCGCCAACGGCCTCAAGCACTGCCTGCACCCCTTTCGGGTTGGCAGCACCGATGGTGTCGGCGATGATGATCTTCTCCGCACCGGCCGCCGTCATGCGATCGGCGTAATGGCGGACCACTTCCGGATTGACCGGCCCCTCAAAGGGGCATTCAAAGGCCACGGCCAGATAGGCCTGGGCCGCAACGCCCTCGGCACTGGCGCGCTCGAGGATCCCCTCAAAGTCGGTGGCGGATTCATCCACAGTGCGGCGGATGTTCTCGTAGTTCATGGTCTCGGTGACCGAGAGCACCACGTTCACCACCCGCGCACCGGCCGCCACGGCCAGTTCATAGCCCTTCATGTTGGGAACCAGGGCGGCGTAGCGCACCTGATCCTTTGAAGGCAGACCCTGGAAGACCTCATCCGTGCCGGCCATCTGCGGCACGGCCTTCGGCGAGACGAAACTGCCCGCCTCAACGTGACGCAGCCCTGTATTAACAAGACGCTGGATCAGCTCCAGGCGTTCCCTTGGTGTCAGCGTCTTGCCCTGGCTCTGGAGGCCGTCCCGGGGGCCGACCTCATTGATGACGACTGAATCGTTTACGGCGGTTGCCATCATCCAACGATCCCCTTATCCAGAAGTGAACGGATCCGGTCCGCGCTGTAGCCCAGCTTCTCCAGCACCTCACTGGTGTGCTGGCCCAGCAGCGGCGGCGGTGTGTAGGAGTCGGGCTCGTCAATGGAGAGCTTGATGGGGTTGCCGGGCGCACGAACGGTGCCGCCGTCCGGCTGGGGAATATCCACCACCATGTTGCGGAACAGCACCTGGGGGTCGTTCAACGCATCGGACAGACGATTGACTGGGGCGCAGGGAATGCGGGCGCCGGAGAGCAGCTCCACCCAGTGCGCGGTGGACTCGGTGCGCAGCAGCTCGGTCAGGATGCCGTTGATGCGGTGCTTGTCCGCAAAGCGCCCGGGCTGGGTGCGGTACTCCGGGTCGCGCAGTTCATCGATGTCGAGCAGCTCCACCAGGTTGTCCCAGAAGCTGTCGAAGATCACCGCGATGATCACGAAGCCATCGCTGGTGCGGAAGGCGTCGTAGGGCACGTGCACGAAGTGGCTGTTGCCGATGGGCGAGGGGTTCTCGCCGGAAAGGAAATACATGGTGGCCATGTAGTTGAGCATGCTGACCTGGCAGTCGAGCATGGAGATGTCCACGTGCTGGCCGTAGCCATGGGTGGTGCGCGAGTGCAGGGCCGAGAGAATGCCCATGACCGCGAACATGCCGCCGCCAAGGTCCCCAATGGGAATGCCCGCGCGCGCCGGGTGCTCGGCGTCATGGCCGGTGATCGACATGCCACCGCCAATGCCCTGCACCACCTGGTCGAAGGCTGGGCGCTGGTAGTTGGGCCCGTCCTCGCCGAAGCCGGTGACCGAGCAGGTGATGATCTGCGGGTTGATCTCGGAAAGGTGCTCGTGGTCGATCTTCAGCTTGGTGGGAACGCCGGCGGAGAAGTTGTCCAGCACCACGTCCGCATCACGCACCAGATCATAGAAGATGGCCAGGCCATCCTCGCTCTTGAGGTCGATGCACACGCTTTTCTTGTTGCGGTTGAGGGTGATGAAGTACGCCCCCTGCCCGCCATGGGAGAACTTGGGGTTACCGGCAAGCAGCGAGCGGGTGCCCTCCCCCTTGAGCGGCTCAACCTTGATCGACTCCGCTCCCAGATCCGCCAGCAGCATGCCGGCGTAGGGTCCGGAGAGCATGTGCGTCAGATCAATGATCCGCACATCTTCGAGTGGTTTGGTCATGGCTGGTCAGCGCCTTGTTGTTGTCCGGGAACGCAGAAGGCTCCACCTCCTGCACGTTCAGTCTCTGGTTCAGCTCTGCCTGACCTATTGCAGGCGCTGTGCCAGAGCGTTCGGAAACAACAAAGACGCTGTTAAAGCGTTGTTCTGGAAGGACGTTAATGAAAGGAAAGCAATACGTAGAAGCCGGGGTGTCTCAGGAGGGTATTTCATCGTGAAAGGGGGACCCTTTCACCATTGCACCCCCGGGAAAAGCCGCCTCCCCCACTGTAGGAGCGAACCCCGCAAGCGATACCAGAGACCATCGCGAGCAGAGCTCGCTCCTACATGGCAATACGGAAACGCTGTTCCGTAGGAGCTTGCCCCGCAAGCGATACCCAAAAATCGCGAGCGAGGCTCGCTCCTACGAGGAGGTTTCCGCCTCGCGGACGCGGGCGGCGAATTCCACGAAGAACGCCATGAACACGCCCAGCATGCCGCCAAGCAGCGCACCGAGCACCAGGATCAGGGCGCGGCTGGTGCCCACGGGATTAAGGGAGGCAATGGCAAGGTCTTCCGCGCGGGTGGGCTTGATCCAGGAACGGCGGGTCTGTTCCTCGCGCAGGTTGCTCTGGATCTCGTTGATGCGCTCCTCGCGCTCGGAGATCCGCTCATTGAGCTGGAGCTGGCTCAACAGCAGGGTCAGCGCCGCGTCCGAGCTGGCCAGGGTCGCGCGCACGTCCTCTCCGGCCAGGGCCTGCGCCTGTGTATCGCCGTTGCCGGCCTGCTCCGTCGAGTTCACGCTCAGCCCCTCAAGCACCTTCATCCGGCGCTGCTCCGCCTCCAGAGCCCCGCGCAGGTTCTTGAGCTTGGCGTCGCTTTCTTCTTCAAGGATGCTCAGGCGGGACTGGTGCTCATCACGCAGGCGCTTGTAAATCCGATCATGGAACTCAGCCACCGTCTCCTGTTCATCCAGAGGCGCCTCCGTCACCAGGTTTACAAAGCTGCTTTCCTCCGCCGTGGAGACGGACACATCAAAAGGCATGGATTCGAGGTCCCGCTCTTTCAGGTAGGCCCGTTTGGCGCTGAGCAGGATGCGCTCCTCGATGGTATTTTTGGTGCCGGAGGCACTGGCCACGTACTCCTGGGGCCCGAACTCACCCAACTCGATACTGGTGGTGAACGCGTAGACCCGTTCCTGGGAGAACGCATAGAAGGCAGCCCCCAGTGTGCACGCCAGGAAGGTCCCGATGATCACCCACCGGCGCCGGATCAGCGCCCGCGCCAGATCCACCAGGTCAATTTCGTCATCGTGCACTTGGGGGGCTTGTTGATCAGTAATGGCGGCGTCCCTCTACCAATGTGATGCGGAATGGATCGTCAGAGGCCTGCATTATAGACAGGATTAACGGGTAGTGCATTTACGACCTGTGTAGGAATCGTGGTTGCATAGGAGCTTGCCTCGCAAGCGATACCCCAAAAATCGCGAGCAGGCTCGCTACTACAGATCTGCCCGGCAAATGGGCTACGCTGGGCAGACCAAACCGCCACCGGATCGAGGCCCCATGGACTGGTCATTTGACGCCAACCGCCCCCAGCTCAGCCACTACCCCAGCCGCGCCGAGCACCCCGAGGCCCTCCCGGATCTGGAGACCAGCCTGAAAACCATCGGCGAATACCAGCGCCGCCTCTGGGCGAACCGGGAAAAGGCCCTGCTGCTGGTGGTCCACGGCCCGGACGCCAGCGGCAAGGACAGCCTGATCCGAACGCTGGCCACCTACATGGACCCGGCCGGGTTCCATGCCTGGTCTTTCTCGCGGCCCACAGGCAGCGAAACACGGCACGACTTTCTCTGGCGCGTCACGCCTTTCCTTCCAGCGTTCGGGGAGGTCTCGGCGTTCAACCGCAGCCACCATGAGGCCGTCATTGCCGAAAGGGCCTGGCCGGTCTGGCACGCCGGGCCCGGGGAGCTGGAGGGGCGCTACACCTCACTGCGCCAGTTCGAACAGCACCTGGCGCGGGAAGGCACCTGCATACTCAAGTTCTGGCTTCACACTTCCGAGCAGGAGCACGAAAAACGCCTGCGCAAGCGCCTTGATAAACCCCACAAACGCTGGAAGTTCGACCCCTCGGACATCGAGGGCTGGCAGCGCCGGGACGAACTGCTGGGCTACGCGGAAGAAGCCATTGGCGCCACTCACATACCGGAGGCGCCGTGGTACATCATCCCGGCCGACAAAAAACCCGAAGCCCGCACGATCATCGCCGGCCTTCTGGCGGATACACTGCAGACCCTGGCACCGGAGTACCCCGCAGGGGATGAGGCAGTGCTCAACCGCTACCGGCAGCTGCTGGACGACGCCTGAACGCGTTGTCCGCTGCAGGAGATGGATCAGGAGTGAGTTGCTGGAATTGACCCTCCCGTAAGGTGTCATAGAATGAAAGGCTCAATAATGCACCCTCAGGACACCCCTTGGATTACCAAACCGCCGCCCAGCTGCGCCGCCACCACCCGGCCTGGAAACTACTGCAGGCGAACCATGCGCCCCTGACCATCAGCTTTCTCGATGAGGTGTTCATCCAGCCCAACGAGCGCAGCCTGAGCGAATCCCACCTGCAGGCCCGCCTGGAGGACCGGCTGTTCAACCTGCGCGAGACCGAGGGCGAGGACGCCTTCCCGCAAACGGCCGCGCACTACCTCAACGACTGGGCGGATAACGACAAGGGCTGGCTGCGCAAGTTCTATCCAGCCAACTCGGACGAAGCGCACTTTGATCTCACGCCGGCTGCCGAAAAGGCCATCCAGTGGCTCAACAGCCTCACCGAGCGCCAGTTCGTGGGCACCGAGTCGCGCCTGAAAACGGTGTTCGATCTGCTCCAGCAGATGCTCGAAGGGGTGGAGACGGACAAACAGACACGGCTGAACGATCTGCAGCGACGTAAGGCCGAAATCGAGGACGAGATCGCACGGGTGAAAAGCGGCGATATCGAGATCATGGAAGAAACGGCCGTGCGCGAGCGCTTTCAGCAACTGAGCACCACTGCCCGCGAGCTGCTGTCCGACTTCCGCGAAGTGGAACAGAATTTCCGCCAGCTCGACCGCCAGGCCCGGGAACAGATCACCACCTGGGAAGGGCGCAAGGGCGAACTGCTCGACGAGATCTTCGGCGAGCGCGACGCCATCGCCGACTCCGACCAGGGCCGCACCTTCCGTGCCTTCTGGGATTTCCTGATGTCGCCGACCCGCCAGCAGCAACTCACAGAGGGCCTGGAACAGGTTCTGTCGCTGGAGGCCGTCCAGCAGATGGCCCCGGACCCGCGCATCAAGCGCGTCCACTACGACTGGCTTGAGGCCGGCGAGCAGACCCAGCGCACCGTGGCCCGGCTTTCGGCGCAGCTGCGGCGGTTTCTCGATGACCAGGCCTTTCTTGAGAACAAACGCATCATGCAGCTCATCCAATCCGCGGAAACCCACGCCATCGCCCTGCGTGGAGAGCGCCTGGACGGCACCTGGATGACACTGGAATCCCCCAGGGCGGACATCAACCTGCCCATGGAACGGCCGCTGTTCTCGCCTCCGCTGCGCCCGGTACTGGAGACCAGCGTAGCCACCGGCGATGAAACCGATGTCGACCCGCAGGCACTGTTCAATCAGGTGGTGGTCGACAAGGCCCGACTGCAGTCCGCCATTGCCCGCGAGCTGCGCCACAGCTCACAGGTCACGCTGGCGGATGTCATACGCAACCACCCATTACAGGTCGGCCTGGCGGAACTGGTGAGCTACCTCTCACTGGCCGGGGATGACCCGCGGGCCAGTTTTGATGAAACACAACCCCAGACCATAGAATGGCAGGACGATGAAGGCACCCGGCGCCATGCCCGAGCCCCGCTGGTCCTGTTCACCCGAGCCCGGAGCTGATCTTGGAAGAGCGCACCAACACCGAATCCGGAGACGCCAACGCGCTGTCGCCCATTGTGGTGAAGCTGCTCAAGGGCGTGATCTTCGAGCAGGACGACCCGCGGCTGTGGCAGCAGCTTCTGAACCTGCAGCCGCGCATCCGCGACTACGTGGCCGTGATGGGGCTGGCGCTGCGGGTGGATGAGAGTGAGGGCTATGCCTGGCTGACCTCGGACACCTCTGAGGATAGCGACGCCGACATCCCCCAACTGATGCCAAGGCGGCCCCTGTCCTACCCCGTCAGCCTGTTGATCGCGCTGCTGCGGCGCAAGCTCGCCGAGTCCGACACCGAGGGCGGCGACCCGCGCCTGATCCTGGACCGGGAGGACATCGTCAACATGATGCGCACCTTTCTGCCGGAGACCTCCAATGAGGCGAAACTGGTCGACCGCATCGACACCCACCTCAATAACGTCGAAAAACTCGGCTTTATCCGCCGGCTCAAGGGCCAGAAGGACAAGATCGAGGTCCGGCGCATCATCAAGGCCTATGTGGATGCCCAGTGGCTCAACGAATTCGACCAGAAACTCCAGGCCTACCGCGAGCACATCAGCGCCGATGACAGCGATGCCACCCATACCAACGACGGGGCCGAGTGATGGCAATGCAGGAACAGCTTCTCGATTTTGCCAGTGATGACCAGCTCGCCGGTTTCCGCCTGCAGCGCCTGGAAGTGCTCAACTGGGGCACCTTCAACCACCACGTCTGGCGCCTGAACCTGGACGGTCGCAACGCACTGCTGACCGGCGACATCGGCTCCGGCAAGTCCACCCTGGTGGATGCCATGACCACACTGCTTGTCCGCCCCCAGCGTGCGGCCTACAACAAGGCCGCCGGCGCCGAAAGCAAGGAGCGCTCACTGCGCTCCTACGTGCTTGGCTACTACAAATCCGAACGCAGCGACACCGGCCCCAATGCCAGGCCCGTAGCCCTGCGTAATCACAACAGCTATTCGGTGATCCTGGCCAGCTTCTACAACGCCGGATTTGACCAGACCGTCACCCTCGCCCAGCTGTTCTGGCACAAGGACCAGCAGGGTCAGCCCGAGCGCATCCACATCGTGGCCGAGCAGGATCTGGCCATCGAAACGGACTTCGCCAACTTCAACGCCAACATCAACACCCTGCGCAAGCGCCTGCGTGACACCCCCCATATCCAGATCCACGACAGCTTCGCCAAATACGAGGCCGCCTTCCGCCGCCTGTTCGGCATCGACAACGACCAGGCCCTGGAGCTGTTCCACCAGACGGTGTCGATGAAATCCGTGGGCAATCTCACCGGCTTTGTGCGCGAGCACATGCTCGAGGCCTTCAACGTGGGCCCACGCATCGACGATCTGATCGAGCACTTCGATGACCTTAACCGCGCTCACGAGGCCGTGCTCAAAGCCCGCGCCCAGATGGAGGTGCTGGAGCCGCTGGTCGGCGACTGCGACGAGCATCAAAGCCTGCAGCAACAGCACCAGCACTGGGAACAGTGCCGCGACGCCCTGAAAAGCTACTTCGCCCACCACAAGAGCCAACTGCTGCACAAACGCCTGGACAATCTCGCCGAAGAGCACCAGCGCCAGCAACGCCGGCTCGAACAGCAACAGACCACGCTCACCGAGCAGCGCGGCGAACGCGACCGGCTGCGCCAGGCCATCGGCGAGCACGGCGGTGACCGTATCGAACAGCTCAAAACCGACATCGCCCGGCGCCAGGACGAACGCAACCAGCGCCAGAGCAAAGCCGAACACTACGCCACCCTGGCCGGCCAGCTGGGCCTGACCCAGCACCCGGATCTGGAGACCTTCGGCGACAACCTCACGCAGCTTGAGGCCCAGCGCAGCGAGCTGCAGGAGCGCGACCAGACGCTGACCAACCGCAACACCGAAGCCGAGGTCACCCTCCGCCAGAGGCGCAGCGAGCACCAGAGCCTGAGCGAGGAGCTCGACTCCCTGCGCCAACGCCGCTCCAACATCGCCAGTGCCCAGATCCGCATCCGCGAGCGCCTGTGCCAGGACCTGTCACTGAACGAGGACGCGCTGCCCTTTGCCGGCGAACTGATCCGCGTACGCGAGGATGAAAGCGACTGGGAAGGCGCCGCCGAACGCGTGCTGCACAATTTCGCGCTCTCGCTGCTGGTGCCGGAGGCGCACTACAGCGCCGTTGCCGAATGGGTCGAGCAGACCCACCTCAAGGGCCGGCTGGTGTATTTCCGCGTCAGTCACCCCCGCGTGACCGCCCCGCCACAGCTCCACGCCCAATCACTGGTGGCCAAGCTCGACATCAAGCCCGACTCCGAGTTCCATCCCTGGCTTGAGCAGGAACTGGCCAAACGCTTCGACTACGCCTGCTGCGACGATCTAGCCCAGCTCCGCCGCGAGCCGCGCGCCATTACCCGCGCCGGCCAGATCAAGACCAACGAGCAGCGCCACGAGAAGGACGACCGTCACCGGCTCAACGACCGCAGCCGCTTCATGCTCGGCTGGAGCAACCAGGACAAGATCGCCACCCTGGAAAACCAGCAGGCGGACCTTGAACGCGATATCCAGCAACTGGGGGCCGAACTGGCGGAGATCCAACGTCAGAAGGAGGAATTGAACGACCAGCGCGATACCCTGGTCAAACTTCAGGCCATCCAGGACTACAGCGAGATCGACTGGCACACGCCGGCGCGGGCCATTGCCGAGCTGGAGCGGGAAAAGACCGAGCTTGAAAAGGCCAGCGACCAGCTGCAGACACTGAACGAGCAACTCGATGCCCTGGAAAAACGCATCGAGGAAAGCGAACGGGAAAAGGAACGGCTCTCCGGCCAGCTTGCCGTCACCCGGGAGAAACAGCAGAACGCCCGGAACGAACTCGAGGAGTTGAACACACTGCTCGAGCAACAGAGTCAGGATCAGCCCTGGTTCGAGGAGCTGGATGGTCTACGCGAACAGGCCCTGGGCGAGCACCAGCTCACCGTCGAGTCCTGCGCCAACCGCGAGCAGGAGATGCGCGAGTGGCTGCAGCGCAAGCTCGACAACGAAGCCAAGCGAATCCGAAACCTGGAAGAGAAAATTCTTCGGGCGATGAATGAGTTCGCCAGCCGCTGGCCACTGGACACCCAGGAAATGGATGCCAGCATCGACGCTGCGGGCGAGTACCGCGCCCTGCTCACCAGCCTCAAAGAGGACGATCTCCCGCGCTTCGAGCACAAGTTCAAGACCCTGCTCAACGAAAACACCATCCAGGAGATCGTTGGCTTCCAGGGCAAGCTCTATCAGGAGCAGGCACTGATCCGCGAACGCATCGAACAGATCAACCGCTCACTGGCGGATATCGAGTACAACCCCGGGCGTTACATCCGTCTGGAGGCCGAAACTAACCCCGACCCGGACATCCGCGAATTCCAGCAGAGTCTCAAGGCCTGCACCGAGGGCAGCGTCACCGGCACCGAGGACGAACAGTACGCCGAGAGCAAGTTCCTGCATGTGAAGGCCATCATCGAGCGCTTCCGCGGCCGTGAGGGCACCACCGAACTGGACCAACGCTGGACGCGCAAGGTCACCGACGTGCGCCAGTGGTTCAACTTCGCCGCCTCCGAGCGCTACCGCGAGGACGACACCGAGTACGAGCACTACACCGACTCCGGCGGCAAATCCGGCGGCCAGAAAGAGAAACTGGCCTACACGGTGCTGGCCGCAAGTCTGGCCTACCAGTTCGGGCTGGAGTGGGGCGCCGTCCACTCACGCAGCTTCCGCTTCGTGATGATCGACGAGGCCTTCGGGCGCGGCTCGGACGAATCCGCCCGCTTCGGCCTGGAGCTGTTCCAGCGGCTGAACCTGCAGCTTCTGATCATCACCCCGCTGCAGAAGATCCACATCATCGAGCCCTACGTGGCCCAGGTCGGCTTTGTGTACAACCCGGAAGGGCGTGAGTCGCTGCTGCGCAACCTCACCATTGAGGAGTACCGGGCGGAGAAGCACAAGCGCGAGCACCCTGCATGAGCACCTCCGGCCCCTGGAGCACCCCGGAAGATGTCGCCGCCACCCTGCGCAAGCGCTGGCACAAGGGGGAACTGCTGCGCGCCTGGCAGCAACCGCAAGCGCACTTCCCCCTGCGCCTGCCACTGAAAAAGCCTGGCCCACGACAGCTTCTGGACCAGTTTCCGGAAGCCCGGGAATGGGCCCGCCAATGGCAACAGCAAGCCCGCTGCGGGGATTTCTCGCTGGAGTGGGAAAGCCGCAACCACCGCCAGCTCGGGCGTAACAAGATTCCCAGCGCGGTCGTGTTCGAAACGCCCGAACAGGCACTGGGCTTTATCCGCCACCGGCGCCAGGCCGAGCGCTTCAGCGCCTGTTTTAAGGCCCTTACCGAGGCGTTTCCCGAACTCCATGACTGGGCACTGGCGAATCCGCTGGCCGTACTTGAACACCACGACAACTGGCCACGCCTGCGTGCGGTTATGCACTGGCTGAGAGACAACCCGCGCCCAGGCATCTACCTGCGCCAGCTCGACATTCCCGGCGTCGACACCAAGTTCATCGAAGGCCACCGCAAACTGCTCACGCAACTATTCGACCGCGTGCTGCCTGAAGCCGCCATCGACCCCAACGCCACCGGTGCCAGCCAGTTCGAGCGCCGCTACGGCTTTGCCAGTAAACCAGCCACAGTCCGTTTCCGCATTCTGGACGCCGCCCATACCCTGCACGGGCTCAGTGACCTCCAGATCCCCGTCCATGAATTCAACACCCTGAATACGGCCTTCGAGACCGTTCTCATCGTGGAAAACGACATCACCGCCCTTGCCTTCCCACCAGTGCCGGACGCCATCGTCATCTTCGGCCAGGGCTACGGCGTGGACAGACTCCTTGGCGGGGCCGGCTGGCTCCAGGACAACCCCGTCTACTACTGGGGCGACATCGACACCCACGGCTTCGCCATTCTCAACCAGCTGCGCAGCGTCCTGCCGCACACCCGCTCACTCCTGATGGACGCCGCCACCCTCAGTACTTACCCGTCGCTCATGGGCACAGAGCCCAAACCTACCCACCACCGACTTCCCAACCTCACCGCGGCGGAACAGGCCCTCTACCACGCCCTGCTCAACGGCGACTATGGCGAGCAACCCCGCCTGGAACAGGAACGCATCCCCCTCAGCGCCCTGCCCGAGCGGTTTGCCCATCCGCTGTAGCGACCTGGATGTCGGGGTTCAGGCTCGCTCCTACATGGGCGATAGCAGATTCAATCCTGCCTCAAAACCAATCCTCCAAACGCAATTGGTCGACCCGTTCAAATTCACGGATATTGCGGCTGACCAGAATGGAGCCATGAGCCAGCGCCGTACCGGCTATCAGGGTGTCACAGGGGCCGATAGGCTGGCCCTTGCTCTCCAGGGTGGCGCGGATCTCTGCAGCTGCCTTTGCCTCGCGTTGGTGAAAAGGCAGGACCTGCACCACTGAGGTCAGTTCCGCGAGCTGCTCCGAACGCTTTTCCGGCGATGCCGATTTGGCGATACCCACCTGCAGTTCATAGAGAACAATAGCGGGAATACCAATATCCTGGGGCGCCCGCGCCAGCATCCGCTCCGCAACCCGGCCCTCACCCTTAAAAAAGTAGATCAGCGTATTGGTATCGAGCACCCACATTTAAAGCGCTTCCCGCTCTGAATCGGTATTCTCTCCAGCACGCAGCTCTTCCAGTGAGGGGAAGTCACCCCAGCTTCCAGGAAGCTCCCGCACCGTATCGGGCCACTGATCCACCAGCTTCTCCTGGATCACACCGGCAATCCATTTGCTTTTTGAAAGCTTCATGACCCTGGCATTTTCAATCATTTTTTGTTCAGTCTCGTCATCCAGATAGATCGTCACCTGGCCCATAACCATCCCTCCTTTACATATATGTGGAATTATATGCCCTGGTTTTGGTACAAGCAACGCAGCCTCCACCCTCTGCAGGAGCTTGCCTCGCAAGCGATCCCCCAAAAATCGCGAGCAGAGCTCGCTCCTACATCACCTTTTCTGATACTTTTTTCGGCCTCGAAAGACCAGATCCCAACAGGGCAACGCCAGGGACGGCGCCATGGATTTCCGCATCGTCAGTTCGCTCCAGAACGTTGAAACCTTTGCGCGTGGCCAGGGCATACGCGAACTCAAGCGGCTCAACAAAGCATACGGCGCCGCCAATTGGAGAAAGCGCAAGGGCCATGCAATAATCGAACTGGAATCCGGTGCCAGAGTACCTGCTGAAATCCACTGGTACGAAGCCCACGGCATTGGCCGGAAAGAATTCAAGATCAAGCGAATACTGGACTGACACAATGAGCCACCATTTCGTCATGTGCCTGAAGAACACCGGCTACGAAGCCTCGCTGGAGCCGCGCAAGCTCTATGAGGTGCTGCCGGATGCCAGTGCCGAAAAGCAGGCAATGCTCCGGGTGGTGGACGAGTCTGGCGAGGACTACCTGTACCCGGAGGCGTTTTTCATCCACATGCCGCTGCCAGAGACTATCGAGCAGCAGATCGCCTCCTCGCTCTGAACCTACAACGCTGCAGGCGTCATAGCGTTGTAGAAGCTTGCTTGCAAGCGATACCAAAAACCATCGCGAGCAAGCTCGCTCTTACAGAGGAGACAGAATCGCTGTACCGTAGGAGCTTGCCCCGCAAGCGCTACCGCAAGCTCTCCCCGGTGGTTGTGACCAGCTCCTTGCTACTAACCCCTAACCCAATCAATAATTGAAGGGCAGAAACTGAACAGGCCACCTCCAATGTATGCCATCGAGTTTGAAACCGAAATCAAGAACGGCACCGTCAAAATCCCAGACCAGTATGAGCGTCTGAAAAACGGCCATGCGAGAATCGTTGTCTTGATGGAAGAAGAACCGGAGATTCCAGCCCCTATCAGCTTCAAAAACGGGAAGATCAACGCCTTCAAGGACCAGGACGGCGTAGCGGTACAAAGGGAATTGCGGGATGAATGGTGAATACCTGCTCGACACCAACATCATTATCTATGCCATCAACCGGGAGCTTACGCTTACAGAGGGCCGCTACTCGATTTCCGTCATCACTGAAATGGAGCTTCTGTCTTACTCCGGCCTCTCCAGTACAGAAGCGTCGATTCTCGCGGATTACCTCCATCAGATGACTATCTTTCCATTGGATGACCCGATCAAACAGCGCGCGATCGAGATTCGGAGAGAAACCTCTCTGAAACTGCCAGACAGCATCATTTCCTCTACGGCACTGATGCATGAAAAGTGCCTTGTCTCCAATGACACGAAGCTAACCTCCAGCCACCCCGGCAGTGCTATCACGCTTGAGGACTTGATCGGATAACTGGCCTCGCTCCCGGCGCGGCCGCTGCCTCGCAAGCGATAGCCCAAAGAATCGCGAGCAAGGCTCGCTCCTACAGGCTTCTTAAACCACCATCTCCGGCAGATCAAAGAGTAACCGTACCAGCGCATGGTTGATGTAGTAGTTCTCCCGCCCGAGGCGATGCTTTTCAAGAATGCCGCCCTCGGCCAGACGATCGAGGTATCGGGTAGCCGTAGCCCGGGAGACATTCAGGTCTTCCTCCAGAAAGGCGACCTTCGTGTAGGGATGGCGGAAAATGTTGTTGATCAGATCCTGGCTGTAAAAACGGTACTCAGAGCGGATCTGATGCTTGTAGCTCTGCAGTAACTCGCCAATGCGTTGGACCAGTTCATTGGTATGGCGAGCGGTAGCCGCAACACCCTCCAGCATGTAGATCAGCCAGCTCTCCCATTCCCCGGTGTCCCGCACGTGCTGCAGTTCCCGGTGGTATCGGGCCTTGGTCTGGCTGATGTACCGGCTCAGGTACAGAATCGGCGAATCCAGCAACCCCTCCTTCACCAGGAACAGGATGTTCACGATACGCCCGGTACGGCCATTACCGTCGTAAAACGGGTGGATAGTCTCGAACTGATGGTGAATTACGGCCATCCGGACCAACGGGTCCTCAGCCGCATCCTCTGCATGCATGTACTGCTCAAGCGTGCCCATCAGATCCGGAATCCGCTCCGGGGAAGGTGGCTCAAACACCACAGCCCCGGTCTGCTCATTCCTTAGAACGGTTCCCGGTGTCCGCCGGAACCCCGCGTCATTACCTTCCAGAACCGCCTGCACGTCCTTGATGGTGTTCAGCGTCAGCAGGCCACTCTGGCGAACCGCCTGAAAGCCCCTATCCAGTCCCTGTGCATACCACGCCACCTCTTTGCTCACAGGGTCCGCTGACTCCGGCTGGATCTGGTGCCGATAGAGCGCGTCCTGGGTGGTAATGATGTTCTCAATCTCAGAACTGCTCTGAGCCTCCTGGAGCGAGAGCGTAGAAACCAACAGGTTTTCATTGGGAATCGTCTTCGCCGTCCCCTTGAGTTCCCCCAGATAGCGATGCGCGCGAGCCAGAGCCCTGAGGACCTCCGGAGTTTCTAACGAGCCCTTCGGGGGAAATGCATAAACAGCCTGAGTAGCCACAGAACCTCCGTTCAGTGAGCAGGTAAGGAATCACCTTCTCAGAAAAGGGCTTTTTTGAGAAGTTTCCCAGAAACCTTCTCACAAACCGGCTCAATTGAAAACGTCCCGCAGGAGCTTGCCTCGCAAGCGATCCCCAAAAATCGCGAGCAGGCTCACTCCTACAGTCTACGTTGCCCCCTATTTTTCAAGTTTACTGGCAAAAAAGACGGGTCACTGATACCTTATAACCAGTTTACTTGAATAATGGGGCATCAATGGCTGAGCACCAATCGCTCACACTGCAGATTTTCTGGGGTGACCAATGGCATACAGCTGCCGACGTGGTTTTCAGCGAACCTGAGCAGGGCCTGATCAGCAACCGCATCAGGCTTTCCTACCGTGCTGACTACGTCAATCAGGCACTGGACCTGCGCCCCCTTCCAGAAGGCGAACACCTGGAGCTGCTTGATGAACGCGCCCTCTCGTTCAACCTTCCCGCCTCGTTCATGGGCGATTACCTCGGGGCAGAGGTTGCCGCCTTCCTGCGCGACATCATTCCCCAGGGGGCGGGCCGGCGGCATCTGGCACGCGTTCTTGGGTACCCCTCGAACGTGGAGCAGTCCGCGGACATCCCCCTGCTCAGGGCCGGATGCATCGCTCCCATCGGCAACCTGCGCATCCGGGAGGCGGCGGAGTCATTCCAGCAAAGGCTTGAAGACAGTGATGCACGCGGCTTCACCGCCACGGAAATCAACAATCGTGCGGATGAGCTGATTGAGCACGCCCGCTACCTCCACCTCTCTATTGGCAGTGCCTCCGGTGTCGGTGGTGATGCCCCAAAGCTGATGATGACCGAAGCCGAAGACGGGCTGTTCTACATGGAAGGCACGTGCAGCGATACACAGGCCGTACGCCACTGGATCATCAAGTTTGCAAGAGGCAATCGCAGCAGCCGTGACCAGGATGTTCTACGGGGAGAGGCCGCCGTCTACCGGGCGCTGGCACAAACCAGGGTCCGATCCATCCAGCAGGCCCACCTGACTGAGGGCGAGCGCGGCCCCGCCCTCTGGCTCCTGCGCTTTGATCGCTGCAAAATCGACGAAGGCAGGGTACAGAGGCTGGGCGTCGAGTCCATCTACAGCCTTATGGGTATGCGCGGTGATGGCGCGGCTCTTTCCCACAATCGTGTGGCAGAGACCCTGATGGCGCGTTTCAGGGATGACGACATGCTGGTGGATTACCTGGTGAACGATGTCATTAACGAGGCCATCGGCAACCGCGACAACCATGGCCGCAACACCGCCATCCTCAAGGACGCAGGCCGCTTCCGAATGGCGCCGGCCTTCGACCTGGCACCGATGGTCCTGGACCCGGAGGGTCTGTCCCGTACCTCAACCTGGGAGAGCGAATGGCGGACGGGGACCCGGGGTGCCTACGCCACCATCGTCCAGGCGCTCGCCTTGGATGCCAGCGTTGCAGCTGGGCACATGATCGAAACACTGCGCAGTGCCGAAAACTTCCGGAGTCGTCTCGCCGAACAGGGCGCGCCCAGCGCCATGCTGGACCATCCAGCCGTAAGGCCCGAGTTGCTGGAAACCGTGATTGACGAGCTTGCAGGAGCCCACGATGCCCAGAGTTAGCCCCGTTGACCCCGAGACCCGCCTTGCCCAGCGCGAGGAGCTGGAACACCAGCTGGCGGAAGGCACCATCAGCCTGGGCCACGCCATCAAACGAATGCGCCAGAACTGGGCCGGCATTACCCAAAAGCGGATGGCTCAGCTTGCCGGCATTTCGGTAACGACCCTTTCCGGGCTCGAGCGCGACAGTGGCAACGCCACTCTGGATACCGTTCACCGTGTGCTGCGGGTTCTTGGGGCACGCCTTACGATCCGGCTGGATTGACTTGCCGCCACGATTTCGCGAGCAGAGCTCACTCCTACGGTTCAGCCCCGGAGCATTCGATTGCGCTGACCCGCTCAACTGGATGAATCCCATCGAGTTATTGAACGAAGAACGAGGTTCCAGCTAGGCTTGTGTTATTCACAGTCCATAAAGGGCTGCAAGGGAACACCACACAAGGAAGTCGTCGATCATGCCCAGCACCGCCCCAAGCACTCCAACGCATCAACTACGCCACGATCTTGAAATGAGTATCCCCGCGTTGATGCCGGGCGATCTCCTCGCCACCAGTACCCGAGCGAAGTCTTCACAGGGGATCCGCTGGGCCACGAACGGGGTCTTCAGTCACGTAATTCTTTATATGGGGAATGGGTTCGCAGTCGACGCGGCTCCGTGGCAAGGGGTTACCAGGCAGAAGCTGAGAAGGAAACTGCACAGCGCAAAGTTTGCCGTGGTTTTTCGTCACCGCACTGCCACCGAAGCTCAGCTGGACCATGTCAGAAGATGGACCTCCCTCAAGGTGAACCACGCCTATGATTATTCCGGTGCCCTCCGGGCTGGCATTCAACCGGGAAGCAAAGTCCATCAGGCCAGGTTATTCGGTATCCGGCTCCTAAGCCTCGGATTTGATGAACTCAGTGCCCAGCTCTCGGAGGAAGGGCATAACCAGAGTTTCTATTGCAGTGAACTGATTTTCCGAGCCTTCCAGGTAGCGGGCATTCCGTTACTGGATAAACCATCCCGTCTTCTTGGGCCCAACCAACTCCTGAAAAGCCGGGAGCTTGTTCTGATGGGCACTCTGGACTGGAGAGGAGCTGGCAAATGAGGTGGTTTGGAATTCTGACTGTATCGCTTCTGCTCAGTGCGTGCAGCTTCCCCGAGGACGACAAGATCTCTGGCCCCTGGGAAGTTTCCAGTGAAGATCAACGGATCCAGTTCAAGACTCCCTTGCAGGTCTCCGATGAAGGATTACAGACCCTCTATCTCGTGGTTGACGGTTCCAGCTATGAAGAGACCACCCAGAGTGTTGATGAGTTCGTGAATGCGCCACCTGAGGTCGCGTTTTCACTGCGCCACAAGGATAACCACCAGGTCTGGCAACCAGAGGTTGTGATTGGGGACGAAGACGGAAACACCCTGGAGATGGCACCCACCGTGGTAATGAACCCGACGGACGATCCGTCATTGATTGCGGTGGGCTTCTCGGAGCAAGTCGGACCACACACGCGTCAGCCTCCACTGCGGGAGATCATGAGCGAGATTCACTGGGTCGAACTCCAGGGTAACTACCCTGCCACGGTCAAAGCCCTGGTATGGAAAGTTTCCCAGCATCCGGATCTGCATCACTGCATGGGAGCCTGCCCCGCCCGATGGTTGCCGGGATTTGATTAAGAGATGAACACCAGCCCCACTTTTTCACTTCTCTGATAAACTGTCAGCCGGGTTGGCGAAAGCGATAATTTACAGGTGTTAAGTTCTACCCTGGCAAAACCGAGGCTAACAACGCTACTCTCTCCAAACACTGCATGACCACCGAAGAGATCAGTGCGATGACACTCGATTCCAGCTTGCAAGGCCATATCAGCAAAGTAACGATTCGAGGCTTTCGCAGCATTGAAAATATTGAAAACCTGCATCTGGGGCAGCTGACTGTGCTAATCGGGGCCAATGGCTCCGGCAAGTCCAACCTCATGCGTTTCTTTGAAATGCTGAGCTACTCGCTAAAGGCTAAAAACCTTCAGCAGTTCGTACTGGATAAGGGCGGGGGGGACGACCAGCTTTTCTTTGGCGCTCGAAGAACGCCACGCATGGAGGCCGAAATCCAGTTGGAAACTGAACAAGGGGTGAATGAGTACCGCATGGCGCTCACGCATGTAGCCCCTGACACACTGGCCTTTTCCCAGGAAGCGTTCAGATTCTCACGACATGATCGGAACGGGCACGGCAAATGGGTGGAACTCCCCATGCCTGCCCAGGAATCCAGCCTCCCTGCGGCTGCCGCCGATAAGAATCAGTCATCACAGCGCACAGCACGCACCATACTGTACCTGCTCAGGAACTGCACCTCCTATCAGTTCCACGACACCTCGGCTAAAGCCAGCCTGAACATGCGCTGGGACGAAAGCGACGCGATGAGGCTGCGCTCTGACGGCGGCAACCTGGCACCTATCTTACTGTACCTGTCTCAGGAGCACCCACGCCGTTACAGTCTGATCAAGCGTCAGATTCAGCGAGTGCTCCCTGTATTCGATGACTTCCAGTTGGAAGGGACGGGAGGGAAAGTATTGCTGCGCTGGCGTGCCAGCAACAGCGACAAGAGCTTCGGCCCTCACCTGACCTCGGATGGCTCACTGCGCTTGTTCTGCCTGTTTACCCTGCTCAACCTTCCCGATGAGATGTTGCCCGATGTCCTTATGATCGACGAACCAGAACTCGGCTTGCACCCACACGCCATTGCCCTCACCGCCGAAATGATCAAAAGCGTTGCCAGTCAGCGGCAGGTCTTCATCGCCACCCAATCGCCTTTGATGGTTGATGCATTTGACGTGGAAAACATCCTTGTGGCCCGACTCAAGGAAGGTGCCACAGAACTCACTCCGATGGATAAAGCGGAATACCAGACATGGCTGGAAGATGACTACCAGCCCTCAGACCTGTGGCTCAAGGAACCGGTGGGCTGACTGATGACGCGAGGTGTACGATTACTCATTGTTTGCGAAGGACAAACAGAGGCCAATTTTGTTAGCCACTGTCTCGCTCCCACGCTCGCACAACAGAACGTGTGGGCGCGCCCCTCCCTCCTGAAGACAAAGCCAGGGCAGCAGGGGGGCGGCGATGTTACTTTGCCGCGTATCGGCAAGCATCTGGCCAACGAATTCCCGAATTGGGACTACCTTACCACCCTGGTTGACCTCTATGGATTTTCTGATCGCCAGAACCGAAGCCAGCCAGAACTCGAAGAAGCCATTCGTAACGAAGCAATACGCCACCGGCCCGAACTCGTTTCCGCTCGAATCATTCCCTACGTTCAACAGTACGAGTTCGAAGCCTTACTGTTCAGCGACGTGCGGCACTTTGAGTGGGTTTTGGACGGTTGGACACAAAAAACCGAACGCGACCTGCAAACAATCGCAAACGACTACGAAACCCCTGAACACATCAATGATCATCCCTCTACAGCGCCATCAAAGCGACTGGAAAAAGTATTCGGCGGCATATACCGCAAAACAGAACATGGCCCCATTATCGCTGAAGAGATCGGCATCGAAGTAATCAGAAGATCATGTCCGGGATTCGACAGGTGGATCAGCCAGCTAGAAAAGCTGGGCGACTCATCTTCTACACAAACGTAACCCCGTTCCCGTTTGCTCTACCCACCCACCCTGCTAAAATCCAATGTTCAAACACTGAACGCGCAACGGAATTGCAACAATTCTGCAACGGGGGGATACGCCCCGGGGCGGTAGCGTATCCAAACGCCGCCCAACTCATACCGAATGCTCACAGACTCCGACCGCTACCAACTCCTCCGAGCCCTCGAACAGAACCCCAACCTCTCCCAGCGCCAGCTCGCTACCGAGCTCGGCTACAGCCTGGGTAAGCTCAACTATTGCCTGAAGGCGCTCAAGGACAAGGGATGGGTGAAGGTGGAGAACTTCCGCAACAGCCAGAACAAGACCGCCTACTTCTACCAGCTCACCCCGGCCGGCGTGACGGAAAAGGCGCGGGTGACACGGCGTTTTCTGCAACGGAAGCTGGAAGAGCATCAGCAGATTGAGCAGGAGATTGAGGCGCTGAAACAGGAAGTTGCCCGGCAGCCCCAATAGGACCCCCGTAGGAGCGAGCCTTGCTCGCGATCGTCATCCTTCAGATCGCTTGCCAAGCAAGCTCCTACATTAGATAGATACTGAATCAGAGAACAGGCCTACACAGGAGTAACCCTTGAAAAACTTCGCCCTGATCGGCGCAGCCGGCTTTGTTGCCCCCCGCCACATGAAAGCCATCCATGACACCGGCAACAACCTGACCGCCGCGCTGGACCCCAACGACTCCGTCGGCATCATCGACAGCTACTTCCCCAATGCCGACTTCTTCACCGAGTTCGAACGGTTCGACAGGCACCTGGACAAGCTCCACCGGCTGAATAAGGGCAACGAGATCGATTACGTCTCCATCTGCTCCCCCAACTACCTGCACGACTCACACATGCGCTTTGCGCTGCGCACCGGTGCCGATGCCATCTGCGAAAAGCCCATCGTGCTCAACCCGTGGAACATCGACGGCATACAGGAAATCGAACGGGACACCGGGCGCAAGGTGAACACCATCCTCCAGCTCCGTGTGCACCCTTCCATCATCGCCTTGCGCGAGAAGATCCAGAACGAAGCGAGTGACCACAAGCACGACGTGGACCTCACCTACATCACCTCGCGCGGCCACTGGTACACCCAGTCCTGGAAGGGCGACGTGCACAAGTCCGGCGGCATCGCCACCAACATCGGCGTGCACTTCTACGACATGCTCCATTACCTGTTCGGCAAGCTCCAGGCGAATGTCGTCCACCACCGCGAAGACCGCTGCGCGTCGGGTTACCTTGAATACGAAAAGGCCCGGGTCCGCTGGTTCCTCTCACTGAACTACGAAGACGTGCCCGAGGCCGCCAAAAACGACGGCCAGCGCACCTTCCGCTCTATTACCGTGGATGGCGAAGAAATTGAATTCTCCGGCGGGTTTGCGGACCTCCATACCCGCAGCTACGAGGAAATCCTCGCTGGCCGCGGCTTCGGCCTGGAAGAAAACCGCACCGCCATCGAGACCGTCGCCCACATCCGCGACGCCGAAATCACCAAGCCGGAAGGCGATTACCACCCCTTCCTGAACAAATAACGCTCTCACACACCGTAGGAGCGAGCCTCGCTCGCGATTTTTTGGTATCGCTTGCGAAGCAAGCTCCTACAGCAGTCAACCCAGCGGCCTGTAATCTATGAACTACAAAGTCCACGACACCGCCATAGTCGACGAAGGCGCCCAGATCGGTGAAGGCTCCCGCGTCTGGCACTGGGTCCACATCTGCGGCGGAGCTCAAATCGGCCGAAACTGCTCCTTCGGCCAGAACGTCTTCGTTGGCAACAAGGTCACCATCGGAGACAACTGCAAGGTGCAGAACAACGTCTCCGTGTACGACAACGTGCACCTTGAGGAAGGCGTGTTCTGCGGGCCCAGCATGGTGTTCACCAACGTCTACAACCCGCGCTCACTCATCGAGCGCAAAGACGAGTACGTGGACACCATTATCAGGAAGGGGGCATCACTGGGCGCAAACTGCACCATTGTCTGCGGCGTAACCGTAGGCGAATTCGCCTTCATCGGCGCAGGGGCCGTCATCAACAAAGACGTGCCCGCCTACGCCCTGATGGTGGGCGTGCCCGCGAAGCAGATCGGCTGGATGAGCGAATACGGCGAACAGCTGGATCTACCGCTGAATGGCAACGCTGAAACCGCCTGCCCCCATACAGGCGCTCGCTATACGCTCAGAGATGGGCGAGTCCAGAAAGAGGATTAAGTCATGCAGGTCGATGCCATCTACGACAATGGATCGGTTAAGCTCCCGGACCACCTCCGTTTCAAACACCAGCGTTTTACGCTGAAAGTGGAGATTCCCGACGAGGAAGTGGCAAGCCAAACGTCGGAACCACAAGGCCAGCGTCCAGAGCCGGGCTCAGGTGACATCAGGGATCAAATCCGCGCCATCCTTGGTTCTGACCGTGAGAAGCTGACCAACCCGCCCACCGCCGAAGAGACGAAGGAAATCTGGCACCAGCACCTGGAGGAGAAACACCTTGGCGGTCGCTGAACATTACATACTCGACGTCAGCACGCTCGTCGATCTCTGGCTGGAAGGAGAAAGCAGTGACGCAATGGCGCAACTGTTCACTGCAAGCCAGTCCGGGGAGGCCCAACTCTGGATCGCGGCCAGCAGCCTGCCTACGCTGGACTACGTCGCCCGCGCCCGCATGAAACAGGCCGGCATTGCCGCGGAGCGAGCGAAACAGCATGTCCAGGCACTGATGAACGACCTCCTGCAGCGGGTTGGCGTATTGAGCACACACGGCTTCGAACAGAGTGATCTCTATAACCAGGCCCGAGACTTTGAAGACGCCCAGATCGCTGCAGCCGCCCGATCACTGCCAGGACGCAACCCGATACTCGTAACGCTGGACAAAGCCTTCGACACCCTTGGCGAAATCAAAGCCCAAACCCCAGCCGAAACTGTAGGAGCGAGCCCCGCTCGCGATTCTGCCGACCCCAGCCCAGACAACCCAATTCCCTTCATAGACCTGGCCGCCCAACAGGCCCGGATCCGCCCCCAGATCGAACAACGCATCGAAAACGTCCTGCGGCACGGTAAATACATCCTGGGCCCGGAAGTCACGGAACTGGAAGAAAAGCTCGCTGACTACACCGGTGCGAAATACTGCATCTCAGTTGCAAACGGCACCGATGCGCTCCAGATCGCCCAGATGGCGCTGGGGGTGGGCCACGGCGACGAAGTGATCGTGCCCGGGTTCAGCTACATCGCCACCGCCGAAACCCCAGCACTACTCGGCGCCAAACCGGTCTATGTGGACATTGATCCCCACACCTACAACATGGACCCGACCCTGATCGAAGACGCCATCACCGAACGCACCAAGGCCATTATCCCAGTTTCTCTGTACGGCCAGTGCGCTGACTTCGATGCCATCAACGCCATCGCCGAGAAACACAACCTCCCAGTCATCGAAGACGGGGCCCAGAGCTTCGGTGCCACCTACAAGGGAAGGAAATCCTGCAACCTGACGACCATCGGTTGCACCAGCTTCTTCCCGGCCAAGCCACTGGGGTGCTACGGCGACGGCGGCGCCATTTTCACGAATGACGAGGAATTGGCCACTATCCTCAGGCAGATCGCACGCCACGGCCAGCACAGGCGTTACCACCATTGCCGGGTTGGCGTGAACAGTCGCCTGGATACACTGCAGGCGGCCATCCTGTTGCCCAAACTCGAGATTCTTGATGATGAGATCCAGGCCAAACAGACAGTAGCCAACCACTACACTGAGTTTCTCGATAGGATCCCGTCTAGCGCACGACCAGAACTCACTACGCCGTACATCGCCCCACACAACCAAAGCGCCTGGGCGCAATACACCATCCGCGCAGCAAACAGGGACGAGCTTCAAAAAACCCTGAAAAAGGCAGGCATTCCAACGGCTGTGCATTATCCAATACCGCTCAATCACCAACCTGCAGTATCCGATTCCCAAGCAAACTTACCGGTAGGGAACCGAGTCTCTGAGCGGGTAATCAGCCTTCCAATGAACCCTTACCTAAACTGGCAAGGCCTTGACAGCATTGAAATGGCTGTTTCTAAATCTTGCGCGTGACCAAAATGTCTAGCCCGCTCCAAAAAATACAGGACACACCAAGGCTCTTCTGGCTATTGAGCGATATTCGCGCTTTGCTCGGCGTTTTCTTCAACCCATTAGCAACATTCACTAATAAAGATGGCAACCCAGGCAAACCTTTTCTCTTTATCATTGGCTCCGGCCGTTCAGGCAACACCCTGTTGCGTCGCCTTTTAATGGAACAGCTCAGCATTTACATACCACCAGAAACGTACGTCCTCCCCAAGATTGCCGATTACAGAATTCGTGCGAGGAACCTTAAATGGCCAACTTTCGTTGACTTAACTGTCTCCTCGTTCGAATATTATCCAGAATTTTCAACATTCAACATCTCATCATTACGGGAATTTGCAACTGACGCTAAGTCTTGGCCCCCTGAACAACGCACCCTTCCCGACTTACTTCAAGAACTTTACTGTCATTTCTCCGAAAGCGCAGAAGTCGATTCAACATGGCTAGGAGACAAAACCCCCCTGAATACTTTGCATATTGGACGGATAAACAGAATCATACCCAATGCAAATTACATTTATCTGATACGGGATGGGGTAGATGTAGCGAAATCCTACGTAAACGCCGGGATCTATGAGCATCTTGAAGACGCTGCCACCCGATGGGTAAGAAGTCATAAAAGTTGGGAGGCTTTCCGAAAAAAGCTGCCTGAAGACCGCCAGCTACAAATACGTTACGAGGATTTGGTCTCTAGCCCAGAAAAGCATGTAAATCACATCGCATCACACTTTGGGATTCCACGGAGAGAATGCTTAGCTCAACTCGATTCACAATTGGGAGATGTTGAACAGCGATCTCACCATAGCAATGTCACTCAAGCTCCAACCCCAACCTCCATCGGAAAGGGTCGTAATGAGATTTCTGAAGATGATGCCAAACGTCTACGCCCGGTGCTTTCAACATGGTTACGGCGTTACGGGTACGAGCCAATTTAAGAGCCTATTTTGCACATTCTAATCCTTCCATCCTGGTATCCCGACCACTCGAACGACATCAAAGGTGTCTTCTTTAGAGACCAAGCCCAAGCTTTAGCCAATTATGGACATACTGTTGGCGTCGTTGCCCCTCAAATGCGCTCACTTCGAGCGCTGTTTCCAAAAAAAAAGAAGAGTAAAGTACCGCATTTTGAAATGGACGAGGGCGTACCCACCTACCGCTCTCAGATTCTAGCCGCACTCCCAAGAATCCCTTACGGCAATTACCTGCTGTACAAGCGGGCTGCTAGAATTCTTCTAGCAAACTACGTTCAGGAAATTGGCTGGCCCGACCTTATCCACGCCCACTCAACACTATTTGCTGGGGCCGTCGCCTCAGAGTGGGGTAACGAAAATAGAATCCCTGTCGTCATTACCGAGCACAGCTCAGGATTTGCGCGAAACCTCTTTCGCCCATGGAAGTTAAAAGTTGCAGACAAGGCGACACAAGGTGCGCAATCGTGTATAGCGGTCAGCCCATCCCTTCGAGACGTTCTGCATCAACAGTTACCATCCAGCAAGGGTCGTTGGGAATGGATTCCAAATGTCGTTGCTGATCGTTTTAACGATCCAATACCAAAGGGATCGTCTAGCGAACCAATACGTTTCCTGAATATCGCCTCAATGACCGAAAATAAAGGTCAAAATGATCTTCTTAAGGCATTTAAAAAACTGAATATAAACGGTAAAACAGCGGAACTATGGATCGCCGGCGATGGACCAATTCAAGCTAAGATAAGGGAGATGGCCGACCGTTTAAGCATATCAAGCCAGGTCCATTTTCTTGGACAGGTGGCTCCAGATCAGGTTCCATCATTGCTGCAGCAAGTTCATGTAGTGGTAGTCTCCAGTCACTACGAGACTTTTGGGGTCGTTGCAGCAGAAGCACTTATGGCAGGTACCCCGGTCGTCGCGACCCGCTGCGGGGGCCCAGAGTGCATCGTAACTGAACGGGATGGCCTATTGGTTCCAACACATGCCCCTCAACCCATGGCGGAGGCGATGAGCTATATTGCCATCAACTACTCAGAATATGACCCATACGCCATTGCGGAGCGCGCTAGAAGCCGCTTTTCTGGCACTGCAGTTGCTGGTCAGTTGACACATCACTACGAACACCTTCTGGTTTCGAGTTCAAACGTTCCAGAGGCCAACACGTGAACTCGGTAACCGCAAGACTTAGTCAGTTTACCTCTGGCTCGCAGCTTCGCCGTAATATCACTCTCACATTTGGCAGGCAACTGCTCGCGGCAGCCGCTCAACTCCTCCTCGTCGTTCTCATCGCCCGCAAGCTTGGACCCGAAGGCAATGGCCATTACGCCATGGCGATCCTTATCCCAACGCTACTTACCAATTTTCTTAATTTTGGCGTCGGGCCAGCTACCGTCTATTACATTGGGCGTGGCGAATTCACTCCCCGTCAGGCTGCCCGAGAAAACTTCCGAATGGCTCTGATAGTGGCAGTCATTGGGGCTACAAGCACACTGCCCGTTTTATGGCTCTGGAGCGAGCAACTGCTCCCTAATGTCCCTCTTCCTTTGCTTTTGATTGGCCTCGCTGCCTTCCCCCCTTCCTTATTACTGAGCTATTCCAGAAGCATACTACAAGGATTAGAGAATTTCAGGGCATTCAACGCCACCATACTGGCGCCACCTTATATTACTCTTTTCGGCGTTTTGATCAGCCTCTATGCACTGAACGCAGGAACCATTGGGACTGTAACAGCTTACCTAATCGGTCAAACCACAGGTTGCCTGATAGTCACGATGCTACTTGTCCGACATCTAAAAAATGTAAATAGTCAAAATGAATCTTATTCAGGCAAAGAGTACCGCAGAAAAACGATCAATTACGGGTGGAAAGCCCATCTCTCTAATATTTTGGCTTTCGTTAACTACCGTGCAGATATTTTCCTCGTTAACTTTTTCCTCACTCCAGCATCGACCGGTCTTTACGTCATTTCAGTACAGATTGCTGAACGGCTATGGATGCTTTCGCAAGCCACAAGCACGGTCTTGTTACCCCGGCTATCGGCCATGCACGGTGAGCCAGAAGCACGCCTTTCACTTACAAGGAAAGGTTTTTTCCTTGTCTCAACGATCACCGGTGCCGGCTGTCTTGTAGCCGCACTTGTCCTCTATTGGTCAATCGGGCCCGTCTTTGGCTCAGAATACGTAGACGCCCTTCCCGCTTTCTTTTGTCTATTACCCGGGATAATCGCAGGGGCGGGAGCACGCGTCCAGGCAAACTGTATCGCAGCGGCTGGTAAACCAGAATGGAATACAATAACTGCTATCATTGTCGTTGGTGCCAATGTTATCGGCAACATTATTCTAGTTCCAAATTACGGAATCATCGGGGCCGCTTGGGCAACGTCTATTGCTTACACGGGAAATGCGGCAGTAAAGCACATCCTTGTCGCGAAGACCCGTACAATAAACTAGATCAAATTAGACACACGATAAAATCCCATCGCCAGACAATATACAAAAACGTAAATAAATAAGTTAGGACTTTACGAAAAGTGAGCGCAAAAGGTCAGTTAAAGATTATAAAAGCCTACGTTGCCATCGTAATCTGGGCTTTGCTTTTGACGCCAAGCGTCCCAACGCTATCCGGCCTGCCGGATATTCGCATTGATGATATTTTATTGATCTTGGCGCCTCTTATTGTTTTTGGTGTTCAATCTCGCATAGTGTTAGACCTTCGTATATTGCTCATTCTTCTTATTGCATTATCTATTGAGGCAGGGATCTTTATCGGAGCAGCACTGGGTTACCCAGCTTCACTCCTCGATCACTTCGTATGGTTCCGTCTGGCGAAATATATAGGGGCGGTCGTTTTGGGAGCAGCTTTGCTCCATGCTGAACCAAACTGCTCTAAAGCTTTAGACTGGTTCATACGCAAAACAATTGTACCAGGTTTAGTATTAGTTCTTATCGTAACTCAACAATACTTCGACGTTGGAGGATTAAACAGCACCTATGTAGAAGCTGTTGCACCAACTCAGTATGAGACACTTGTTGGAGACTATCCTTGGCCGCGCCCTGTGGGGATGGTTGGTAATCCCAACGAGCTCAGTTTTCTACTAGGCATACTTTCTTTGGGATCAATTTGGGTGAGCCTTAAAAAAGAAAAAAATCGAAGCCTCTGGGGGCTAACGGGGCTGATTTTTCTCGCGGCCTCAGGTCTAACTCTTTCGCGTTCGGGAGTTTTCGCGACATTTGGCGGCTTAGCGCTACTAATCGGGAACAATATTTTAGGCGGATCGAAGCGAAAAAACACCGGAATAGTTCTAAAAAGAGGAAGCATATTAGTTGCGGGAGGCGTTCTAGGAGTTATATTAACCGCATTGGCACTATCCTTCTATAATGATACGATATTTAACCAAGTAACCTGGCGTTTTACGCCCAAACACTATGGCGGTTTTTACACAAGGATCGAAAATTGGAAGGAGAACTTTCAGCTGTGGCAGGAAAGCCCTTTATTTGGTATCGGGCTTTTGAAGCATTCAGACTTCCTGAAACACAGTGCGGATAATGAATGGTTACTTTTGGCCCGCGCAGGAGGTATCCTGTTGGTAAGTTTAGTTATAATCTTAATTTCAGTCGGTTTATTTAGCAAAAAAAACTCTGCGGAAACCTTGACCTTTTCTCGGTCGCTTGCTTTTTCGGCTGCCCTTTTCATGGTTCCCGCAGCGTTCTTTTACAGCCTTATTATTATGCCGCTCAGTCTTATGTTATTTACTATTGCGACTCCCACTCCATGGAAAACTCTAAAAACGTCTCCCTAA
>NZ_VYJH01000014.1:0-71551 GCF_008709855.1 Halospina sp. K52047b
GCACAGGGTGTCGTCAACAGGAGATTTCAGAATGATGTCATCGGGCATCCACTCACTGGACATGGACCCGCGCAATCTTCTTCCGACCCGCCTGGATCACGTATGACTGCCCCGCCGGCAGCGACTGTCGATCGCCAAGGGGCTCGCCGTCCACATAGACAGCCCCCTGCTTCACCACATCCTTGGCAGCACCTCCCTGGGCCAGCCCCGCCTGCTTAAGCAGACTGACCACAAAGAGTTCAGCCTCCCCACCTGCATCCACGGTCACCTCGGGAACATTTTCGGGAATCTCACCGAGCTCCACTCTGTTCCCCGCGGAGCGATGGGCATTCTCAGCCGCCTCTTGGCCGTGATAGCGACTGATCAGCCAGTGCGCCAGCGCCTTCTTGGCCTCCTGTGGATTGAGCCCTTCCTCTTCCACCTGTCGGCGCAGTGCCTCAACCTCATCCATGGGCTTGAGCGTCAGCAGTTCGAAGTAGCGCCATACAAGCTCATCAGGAACCGAAAGCAGCCGGCTGTACATCTGCCCCGGGGCATCCGTGATCCCCACGTAGTTCCCCAGGGACTTGGACATCTTCTGAACCCCGTCCAGCCCTTCAAGGATCGGCATGGTCAGCACCACCTGAGGCTCCTGGTCGTAGTGGCGCTGTAGATGCCGCCCCATGAGCAGGTTGAACTTCTGGTCGGTGCCGCCAAGCTCCACGTCCGCCTCCAGCGCCACAGAGTCATACCCCTGGACCAGCGGATAGAGGAACTCATGGATGGCAATGGACTCATTGGCCTGGTAGCGCTTGTGGAAATCATCACGCTCAAGCATGCGGGCCACTGTGTACTGGCTTGCCAGCCGGATCATGTCCGCCGCGCCCATCTCATTCATCCAGGTGGAGTTGAACACAACCCGCGTCTTTTCTGCGTCAAGTACCCGGAAAACCTGCTCCTTATAGGTCTCCGCGTTTGCAGCCACCTCTTCTTCTGAGAGAGGCGGGCGCGTGGCACTCTTCCCGCTGGGATCGCCGATCATGCCGGTGAAGTCCCCGATCAGAAAGATGACCTCATGGCCCAGCTCCTGGAACTGGCGCAGCTTGTTCAGGAGCACAGTGTGGCCCAGGTGCAAATCGGGCGCCGTGGGATCAAACCCGGCCTTGATCCGCAGTCTACGTCCACTGCGCAGCTTGGCAGCCAGGTCTTCCTCGGGGATCAGCTCATCCACACCCCGGTGGATCTGGGCGATGGCGTCATCAATGTTCGTCATGGATACTTGTCTACTCCGATCTGTTCCAGCAGGGCTGCCCGCTACACACACTGACAATTTTCATAAGCCATTAACACGGCGGTAATCCCGCCAAATTCACTTTGTGTCGCAGGCACTTGCAAAGGAAGCAATTGTAACAGGAAACCACAGAGCGCGTTGCACCGCACAATAAAGGCAATCGTTTTTTTGCGCCCACTGCTGTTTTCATTATACTTCGAGTAATTCTGCGAACTTGCCCGAAAAGTTTGCTCCAACACTGAAACAACAGGGTATAACCGTGCTCAGACAATTCCCGGGAACCCATATCGCCGCGCTTGCCGGTATTACCGCACTGGTTGGTGTCACCCTGCTGGTAAGTCCGGGCAGCAACCAGAGCCAGACCACAAAGGCTTTTAACGTGGCGCCTGTCTCTCCCGTTCCACAGGACAGCCAGACCTCAACACAACAGTATTCACAGGCCGGCATGGTATCGCCCGCGCGGACACTGGCATACGCCGACGCACCGGATCTCCAGAGCCTTCTCGGCATCAATCTGGCAGCCGTCCCTCAAGCCCAGACGTCCGCCACCCAACCGGAACCCCGCGACGAGAACATCCATGAGAACGAGCTGGAGTGGCGGCGCTTCACCATCGAGAGGGGCGACTCTCTGTCATCCCTTTTCACCGATGCTGACGTGAGTCACCAGGAGATGTACCGCATCCTGAATGGTGAAGGGAAGCCGGATGAATTGTCGCGCCTGCGTGCCGGCCGGGAAATCGAATTCGGCTTTGATGATGACGGCAAACTCTCCATGGTGGTCCTGCACAACAGCCGCACCACCAAGCTCAAGGCGGTGCGCCAGGACGAGAGCTTCCACACTCACGAGGAAATGCGTGAACCCAGAGTGGAGCTGGCCTATGCCACCGGCGATATCCAGACTTCCTATATCCTTGCTGCGAATCGCGCCGGGCTGGGCACCAAGGTCCGCAACAAGCTCTCGCGCATCTTCGGGTGGCGCATCGATTTCTCCCGGGACCTTCGCAAGGGTGATCGCTTTGGAGTTCTGTATGAAAAACAGTATCTCGATGGAGAAATGATCGGCCACGGGCGAATTCTGGCCGCCACCTTCACCAACAAGGGAAAGACCTATTCCGCAGCCCTCTACACGGATGCGAACGGCAACAGCGACTACTACACACCGGAAGGTGAAAGCCTGCGCAAGGCTTTCCTGCGCACCCCGCTTCAATACCAGCGGGTCTCCTCCCACTTCGACATGAACCGCCGCCACCCCATCCTCAACCGGGTCCGGCCTCACGAAGGCACGGATTTCGCGGCCTCACCGGGCACCCCCGTTAAAGCCTCCGGCGACGGTCGGATCACCTATGTGGGGCGGGATGGCGGCTATGGCAAAACCGTCCGTATTGATCACGGCAATGAGGTTTCCACCGTCTACAGCCACCTGCGCAGCTACAGGAGAGGACTTCGTCGGGGTGAAACCGTCCAGCAGGGCGACGTGATCGCCTACGTCGGCATGAGCGGACTGGCGACCGGGCCGCACCTGCACTATGAATACAGGGTCAGTGGCCGCCCCCGGAACCCGCTGCATGTCAGCCTGCCGGACGCAGAGCCTATTCCGGAGGACCAGATGGCCCAGTTCCGGGCCCAGACCAACCCGCGCCTTGCCCGCCTCTCCGAGGAGGACAACTCCTTCCAGATCGCCCTGGCCGAGGAGTGAATGGCAGGCCAGCCTGACTGGTACATCGGTCTCATGTCCGGCACCAGCATGGACGGGATCGATGCGGTTCTGGTCGGGTTTGGCCCCGAGGGCATTGAAACCAGCTGGCACACCAGCCACAGCTATCCGGACAATCTTCAGGCCCAGCTGGAAGAACTCGCCGCCAATCAGGGGACGCCATCACTTCTGGGTGAAGCGGATACCCGGCTGGGGGATGCTTTTGCCCACGCGGCCCTTGCCGTCACTGAAAAAGCCGGCCTGAGGCCGGAACACGTCACGGCCATCGGCAGCCATGGCCAGACAGTCCAGCACTGCGCAGAACCGCCCTCTCCCTTCAGCCTGCAGATCGCGGATCCCAACCGCATTGCCGAAGGCACCGGCATCACCACCATAGGCGACTTCCGCAGGCGCGACATTGCCGCTGGCGGCCAGGGAGCCCCGCTTGCACCCGCATTCCACACCTGGCTGTTCAGCGCCCCCGGTCGGATGCGTTGCCTGATCAACCTGGGAGGAATCGCCAATATCACCCTGATCCCGGGCGACCACAGGCCACCCCAGGGCCACGATACAGGCCCGGCCAACCGCTTGATGGACCTGTGGTGCAAACGCCACCAGGGGCACTCTTTCGATCACAACGGCGAATGGGCGGCCTCCGGAACCGTCTGCGAGCCGCTTCTTAGAACATTCCTGAGCGACACCTATTTCTCCAGACAACCGCCCAAAAGCACCGGCCGGGAACATTTCAATGAAGACTGGCTGGAGGCTCACCTGAGAGCTCTGCCCGATACACCAAAGCCAGAGGATGTTCAGAGAACGCTTTTGGAACTGACCGCTGTGACGGTCACCCGGGACATCAACGCCATGGGCGCGGAAGAGGTCTTCCTGGCGGGAGGCGGCGCTTTCAACCCGCTTCTGGCGGAGCGTATTGCCAGCCTGCTTCCGGAGGCGTCGGTGGATTCCACGACCGCCCTGGGGCTGGATCCACAGAGTGTGGAGGGAGCGGCTTTCGCGTGGCTGGCACGCCAGAGACTCAATAACGCCCCCGGCAACCTGCCTTCGGTTACCGGTGCGTCGGGGCCAAGAGTACTTGGTGGGGTTTGGCCCGGCGGGGCCGGAACCTCAGATGCTGAATGAAGACCCGCAGCCGCAGGTACTGGTGGCATTCGGGTTCTGAACCCGGAACTGGGCGCCCATCAGATCCTCTTCATAATCAACGGTAGCACCCACCAGATACTGGTAGCTCAACGGATCCACAAGCAGGGTCACGCCATCGCGCTCAACTGCCGCATCATCGTCCGCCTGATTCTCATCGAAGGTGAAGCCGTACTGGAAGCCGGAGCAACCACCGCCCGTAATGAACACGCGCAGCTTGAGATCGGGATTACCTTCCTCGGTAATCAGCTCACGCACACGTGCAACGGCTGATTCGGTGAAAAACACCGGTATTGCCGCCTGTTCCTGAACCACGCCCATGCGATCACTCCCAACTGCTGTTCCATTCAAGTCAGACCATTATGTGAACCAGAGTACCGGCCTGACAAGCCTGATTGCGCCACCCCGGGTCAGACGCTCGACGCCCTCTCCAGGGAGCTCGTTGAGCTGCCTTCCCCCGGCTCTTCATTCCGGGCCTCATCATCTCCCGCAGCGGGGCTCGCCGCCCTGGCACCGCTCTCCTGCTGCTGCTCGCGATGCCCCGAGGGCAGCGTCCTGGAGCCACCCGGAAGGCCACCCTCACGCTGATGCAGCAGGCTGCCATTAACCGCCGCCCCCATGGCCATCTCAATCAGATGGTAATACACGTTGCCATGGATGGAGGCCTTGGAAGCCAGTTCAAGATCCTCCGAGGAATAGACATTGCCATGCACCGTACCGTTGATGATGATGTGCGGTGCATAGACATCGCCGACCACCTCGCCAACGTCACTGATGCGAAGCACCGCATCCGAACCTTCCTCGGCGTAGACCGTACCCTCAACACGCCCATCGATATGCAGACCGCCGGAGAAATGCACATCCCCGGTTATGGACATCTTGTTCGAAACCAGTGTGTCGTACTGACCCGAACCTTTATTGATCGTCCTGGACTTGCGAAACATCCGCCTCGCCCCCTGTTTTGTCCTTCCAGAAAAATTCACGCTCGGATGTTTCACGACCGTTGTCCGTAACCGCTGCAACCTGGATGGAATGGGGTTCAAACCCTTCGGGAATCGTCATATCCCCATCCACTGACTGGAAATAGCGGAACCGGAACTCGATGTCGTTATCCTCGCGTGAGTCCGAAATCCTGTGCAGCGGAAGCCGCTGCCGTTCCTCTCCAACATAGCCCACAAGATGGACTTTCACATGGCCTGACACAAACCGGTTATTGTCGCCGATCTGGCTGAGCACAAGATTGTAGCGCCAACGGTCTGGATTGCTGGTGGGATCCAGATCCATGCGGAACACCTGGAGTCCGGTTTCAAGATCCTCAGGCGCCATGATGCTCTTATAGAAACTGATCTCGGACTTGTGCTCCTGAAGAGCCTGCTCCAGTTCGCGGATCGTGTCCTGGGCTTCACGCAGACTGTGGCGGTCCACTTCCTGATCTCGCTCCACCCGCAACAGCTCCCGACGGTACTCGGTAACCTTTTCCTGAAGCCGGGCACGCTCCTCGCGCACCGTTTCAAAGCCCTCCTCCGCTGCCTGGAAGCGAGCCCAGTACTGGTGACTCCCAAGCATAAAGCCCGCGACCCCTGAGGTGACCGAAAACACCAGCAGAATCGTCAGCCGCCGCAGGCGCTCACCGCGCCGCTGGCGAACCAGTACCAGTTCTTCCGAAGAATCGGAGCGTGCCATGGGATTGGTCCTCAGGGCAGAAGCGCGGGCGCCTTCAGCCCTTCGCGTTCATCAAAACCACACATCAGGTTCATGTTCTGGATCGCCTGCCCGGCAGCACCCTTGACCAGGTTGTCCGTGACCGAGCTGACAATGATCCGGTTCTGGCCCGGTTGGCGGTGCAAAGCCATCCGGCAGGTATTCTCACCACGCACTGAGCGCGTCTCGGGCAACGAACCCCAGGGCATCACGTCCACAAAGGGCTCATCGCGGAAGCGGTTCTCGTAGATGGCCTGAAAGTCCGCCGCCTCATCTGTGATCTCCGCATAGAGCGTAGCCTCAATGCCACGGACCATGGGCACCAGATGGGGTACAAAGGTAACCTGAGGCGCCGAGCGCGCCTGCATCATTCGCAGCCCCTGCTCAATCTCCGGTCCGTGCCGGTGGCCCGAGGCCGCATAGGCCCGGAAGCTCTCCCCGGCCTCGCCCAGCAGCATGCCCATGCGGGCCTGCCGGCCACCACCGCTGGCACCGGACTTGCCATCCGCGATCAGCCGTGACGGATCCACCACGCCCGCCTCGATCATCGGCAGGAAGCCCAGCTGGATGGTCGTGGCATAACAGCCGGGATTGGCCACGAGGCGCGCCCCCCGGATCTGCTCCCGGTTGATCTCCGGCAGGCCATACACCGCTTCGCGGATGAGATCCGGCGCGGTATGGGTAGTGCCATACCAGTGTTCCCAGACCTCGCGCTCCTGCAGCCGGAAATCGGCGGACAGGTCCACAACCTTCACGCCCTGCTCCAGCAGGTGCCCCACACTGTCCATCGCTACCGCATTGGGCGTGGCGAAGAACACCAGGTCGCACTCAGCCAGACGCTCATCATCCGGATCCTCAAAGGCCAGATCACAGTGGCCACGCAGGCTCGGAAAGAGTTCCGCCACCGGACGCCCGGCCTCCGAGCGCGAGGTGATCAGCGCCACCTCCACACCCGGATGCAGCGCCAGCAGCCTCAGCAGCTCCACGCCTGTATAGCCGGTACCCCCGACAATGCCCACTGTGATCACGTTCTGCCTCCTCTGTACTGGTTCCGCTCGTTGGCGCCCGTAACAGAGCATTGTACCATGCCTGAATCATTCAGTCGGTTAAGGAGTTCCTGTGCTCTGGATCAAAGCGTTCCATCTCATGGCCATGGTCACCTGGTTCGCGGGTATCTTCTACCTGCCCCGCCTTTTCGTTTACCACGCCATGACCGAGGATGAACCCGGCCGGGAACGGTTCCGGACCATGGAGCGCAAGCTGTACCGCGGCATCATGAACCCGTCCATGATCGCCACACTGATCTTCGGCACCTGGCTTATCGCCCTGAACCCGGAGTACTACCTGCAGCAGGGGTGGCTGCACATCAAGCTGCTGCTGATCGCGGTGCTGGTGGCCTACCACCTGTGGTGCGGGCATTTCGTCCGGCTCTTCCGGGATGACCGCAACACCAGGGGCCACATCTTCTTCCGCTGGATCAACGAGGCGCCGGTCCTCCTTCTGGTCGCCATTATTCTGCTCGCCGTTCTGAGGCCCTTCTGATGCCCAATACACGCCCCCAGGTACTCGTTATCTCGGGCCTGGACCCGTCCGGCGGAGCCGGCATCCAGGCCGACATCCAGGCCATCACCGCCATGGGAGCGCACCCGCTGCCGGTGCTGAGCTGCCTGACCGTGCAGGACACCTGTAATGTGCACGGTGCGGAAGCGGTTGACCCTGACCTGATTGCACGCCAGATCCGCTCAGTGGCCGCTGACTCCCCCATCCACGCCATCAAGACCGGTGCCATGGGAGATCACCGCATCGTCAGCATGCTGCGTACGGTCCTGGACGAGCTGGGGTCATTACCTCTGGTGGTGGACCCGGTGATCAAAGCCGCCGGTGGCGGTGAGCTGGCGGACGGGAAGCTGGTGGCAGCCATGCGCTCGGAGCTCTTCCCCATGGCGTCCGTCATCACCCCGAATGGCCCGGAACTGGCGGAGCTGGGCGGCAGCGACGACGTCACCACCAGTGCCCAGGCACTGCTTGATGACGGTGCCGGCGCCGTTCTCGCCACTGGCGGGCACGGCACCGGGCCAACCATCGAGAACCGGCTTTTCCGCAGGGAGCAGGTCGCCTCGTCATGGCAACTGCAACGGGTGGGCGGTGAATACCATGGCAGCGGCTGCACACTCGCCGCGGCCATCAGCGCGGGCCTGGCCGAGGGATTGCCGTTACCCGAGGCCATTGAGCATGCCCAGATTTTCACCGAGCGTGCCATACGGGGTGCGCTGCGTGTCGGCCGGGGCCAGCCGGTCCCGGACAGGAGCCTGATCAATGACTGAACGGATGCCAGGGCAGGGACTCTACGCCATCACCGACAGCCAGCTGCTGCCGGACGACCGCATCGTGGATGCTGTTGAACAGGCCCTGGCCGGTGGCGCCGTCATGGTCCAGTACCGGGACAAACGCCCCGATGATGAGCTGCGCCGGAGCATCGCGGAGCAGCTTCTGGCGGCCTGTCAGCGTTGGGGGCGTCCCCTGATCGTGAACGATGACGTCGCCCTGGCCCGGCAGATCGGTGCCGACGGCGTCCATCTCGGCCTTGAGGACTCAACGCCGGAAGAAGCCCGTGAGCAGCTGGGCCCTGGCGCCATCATCGGCGTCACCTGTCACGACGACCTGGAGCGGGCCCGGGAGCAGGCGTCCGGATCCGCGGACTACCTCGCGTTCGGGCGTTTCTTCCCATCCGCCACCAAGGGCTCGGCACCGTCCGCCTCCGCCGATGTACTCGGTCAGGCAGGCGCCCTCGGCTTGCCCAGGGTCGCCATCGGCGGCATAACCACGGATAATGCGCCCAGCCTGATCCGGGCAGGCGCGGACCTGATCGCGGTCATCCACGGGCTGTTCTCGACGCAGGACATCGAAGCAACGGCCCGTGAGTTCACCCAACTTTTTGCAACAGGAGCCTCTTCATGAGCCAGTCGGATACGCTTTTCGAGCAGGCGAGCCAATACATCCCCGGCGGCGTCAACTCGCCGGTGCGCGCCTTCAAGGGCGTGGGCGGCACGCCCATCTTCTTCAAACAGGCAGAAGGTGCCTACCTCTGGGATGAGGATGACAAGCGCTACATCGACTATGTGGGCAGCTGGGGTCCCATGATCCTCGGCCATGCCGCCCCCGCCGTGATCGAGGCGATCCGGGACCAGCTGACCCACGGCACCGGCTATGGCGCACCCAGCTCAACGGAAACCGCCATGGCCCGCAAGATCTGCGAGATGGTGCCTTCAGTGGACATGGTGCGCATGACCAATTCCGGCACCGAAGCCACCATGAGCGCCGTGCGGCTGGCGCGCGGCTATACCGGCCGTGACCGCATCCTGAAATTCGAGGGCAACTACCACGGCCATGTGGACTCGCTGCTGGTGAAGGCCGGCTCAGGCGCGCTGACTCTGGGCCAGCCCAACTCGCCGGGCATCCCCAAGGCCCTCGCGGAACAGACCCTCACTGCCACCTTCAACGATCTGGAAAGCGTCGAGACCATCTTCCAGGAGTACGGCAGCGAGATCGCAGGCATCATCGTCGAACCCGTGGCCGGCAATATGAACTGCGTGCCGCCGGTCGCTGGCTTCCTGGAAGGGTTGCGCGAGATCTGCGACCGTCACGGCAGCGTGCTGATCTTCGACGAGGTGATGTCCGGCTTCCGGGTCGCGCCAGGCGGTGCCCAGGAGCGTTACGGCGTGACTCCGGATCTGACCGCGCTGGGCAAGATCATCGGCGGTGGCCTGCCGGTGGGCGCACTCGGCGGGCGCCGTGACATCATGAGTCACCTGGCACCGCTGGGGCCGGTCTACCAGGCAGGCACGCTTTCCGGTAACCCGCTGGCCATGCGCGCGGGCCTCGCAACTCTGGAAGGGCTCTCCCAGCCAGGCTTCCACGATCAGCTGGAACAGCGTACCCGGAAGCTGATGGACGGTTTTGCCGCAATTGCCGATAAGCACGGCATTCCGCTGAAGGTTCAGGGCGCCGGGGGCATGTTCGGGCTCTTCTTCACGGACCAGCCGGAAGTAACCCGCTTCGAGCACGTGGTCAACTGCGACACCGAGCGCTTCGGCCGCTTCTTCCACGCCATGCTGGAACAGGGCGTCTACCTGGCCCCGGCGGCATTCGAAGCCGGCTTTGTATCCGGCGCCCACACCGAGGCGGACATTGAGGCCACGCTGCAGGCGGCGGATAACGCCATGGCGCAGCTCTGAGCTTCAGCGCCCGAACGCGCGCCGGATCCCGACCCGGACCTCGGTCCGTCGGTAATCCCGGGATTCCAGGCGCGCATGGTTGCTCTCCCATTCGCCGGACAGGGTCAGGTGCCAGTTGTGACTGACCTCCCACTCGGAGCCCAGCCTCAGGCGCCAGCGCTCTTCCCGGCGCCGGAGTGTCCGGGTGCCGCCACGGACCTCATCCTCCTGGTAACGGGACAGGCGCCAAACGGCCTCCGCTGACACCGACCAGCGGGCCGACAGCGCATAATCCATCGAGCCACGGAGGCGGTGCCGCACGGGCGAGGCGCTGAAGAAATCGTCACCTGCAACCAGCCCGTCACGGTTTTCCTCCGTCCAACTATAGCCAGCTGCCACAACCAGTCCGTCCGCCACCGGATGACGGTACGCCAGTTCGAAAAAGCGATCCGAGCCTGACAGCTCCGGGAAGTCTTCCCCAGCATCGACCGAGGCGGCGCCCACCTCCAGCTGCATCAGGCCACGCCCGGGCGACCAGTCCAGATAAAGGGCAATGTCCGCACGCCGGCTGACCCGCTCCGCCTCCAGCCACTGCCATTCCGAGGCGGCCTCGGCACCCACACTGAGAGCCGGTGTTCCACGGTAGTCCAGCACCAGCCCAGGTCTTGCAAGCGTCTGATCGGCCCCATCATAGCCGGAATAGTGCCGGGCGCTGGCCACACCGGACGCCGCCAGGCTGAGCGCGCCCCGGCGCCAGAGTGGCGCCCGCCCCCAGGCAAACGCCTCCTGGAATACCGAGGTGGATGCCACGAGTTGGTCACCGGCGAGATTGAGGTTGTCCTCATAGCCGCCCCCGGCCTGGACGAGCGCGCGCCACGCATCACGTGAGCCCGCCCGCGGGGCGACGCCCAAGCGGTCCAGCTGCTGCACCGCCAGGGCGGCAATGCGCCCGTCACGATCCAGAACCAGAGCGTCCGAGAAGTGGCCCCGGGCTCCAGCGGGTCTACCCTGCTCCAGGGCGACAAGCCCCAGGTTGTAGTGCACCAGTGCGGGGCTGTCCGTCATCGGCAGGAGCTGCTCAAAACGCGCCCGGGCCTCATCCAGCCGGCCGGCCCGGAACAGGGCCACAGCGAGGTTGTAGAGCCGGGATTCGGTGGTCTCGCCCGCAGCCAGCGCCCGCTCGAACAGGGAAGCCGCACCGGCATAATCCCCGTCTTCAAACGCGGTCTTCCCCTGCTCCACCAGGGCGGCTGTGTCCTGTGCCGCCACCGGCAGGGGCATCAGAGCCAACAGCACCACCAGTGCCAACACAGCGCTGGGTCGGACCGACAGGGCGGATGGATTATGGGCGAGTTTGCGCTGCATGGGGTCGGGCTTCCTCCAGTGACCCCGGAACTCTAGCAGCTGCGGCGGGATTCTTCAGCGTTGACCACCCCGTTCAGAGGGGGCAGAGCCGGGCCGGTCCGGAGACGAGGGCGCACCACCCCCACCCGGGCCACTCACTTCGGGGCCCTTCACCCCCCCAGGAACCGGGAGGTCGCCCCCGCCGGGGCGCCGCTCCAGTCCCTGGCGAGCCCGCTCTCGCGCACGCTCCAGCGCGTCACGGCCCTTACTGGCGGCCTCCCCGGCGCGCTCACGCCCCTGACGCGCCCGTTCCTTCGCACGCTCCGCTGCCCCCTCGGGCAACTCGATCCGGCGCACCACGCCCTCGGAGACCGGTTCGTCCTCGGGTACCATCCGTATGGTCACGTCCAGATCCGTCTCCCCCCAGGCCTGGGGCGCCGCAAGCAGTGCCACCAGCAACAATGGGCTCAGCCAGATTCTCATACCATCACCTCATCCACCCTCACCACCACTCGTAACCGGCGCGCGGAAGACCCGTTCACGGTCTCCATGACGGATCCGTGCCACCAGTTCGCCTTCCCCCGGAAACAGGGTCCTGACCGGCAGCGCCAGCAGGTTCTCGCCCTTGTCCAGGTCCACCTCCCAGCTGATACGGCGCTCACCGGGGAACGAGGCCAGCTCAGCGTGGGGTGGCAGTTCTATGGTCAGATTGACGTTCTCAAGCGCCTCACCGGAGTCAAACGCCAGACGCATGGTCTGGACATTATTCTCCGAAACCGGCCCCACGACGGTTTCCGGCCCGGAGTCCCCACCCCGGGGAATGAACCACGTCCCCAGGAAAAGTCCGACCACCAGGCAGGCCGCCATGGCCGCACCCGCCACCGGTGTGCTCCAGCGCCGCCGGGCGTCACCCCCTCCGTGCACGGCTTCCAGAATGCGGGTTTCAAACCCTGATCCCGGCTCACTTACCGGGGACTCCCGCAGAAGCTCACGCCAGCGCTGTTCCGCCTTCACTTTCCGCGCACAGTCGCTGCACTCCGCAAGATGCGCGGCAACAGCACGCCGGTCGGCCTCGTCGAGACGACCGTCGCAGTAACCCTCAATGTGCGGAATCAACTGTTCACAGTCCATCATCCTATCCTCCACGGAGTACCACGCTGGGCGTGCTCCTAAGGTTCCATCCGTCGTGCCAGTTGTTCACGCAGTTTCTGGCGACACCGGTGCAGCCGTGACTTGATGGTGCCGGGAGCCACCTCCAGAACCTCCGCGATCGCCTGCTGCTCCCACCCCTCGACATCGTACATGATCAGAAGGGCGCGCTGGTCCGGCGGCAGTTCCGCCAGTGCCTCCTGCACCATACGGCCCGCCCGCCCACGCTCCATGTCGGCCAGTGGCCCCAGGCCCTCACCGGGATAGCGGTCCAGAAAGGCCTGATGGTTCTCGATATCCCCGGTATCCGTCACTGACTGTTCCTGGCGGCGCTTACCCTTGCGGTCCCGATCCACGAACTGACGATAGAGTACCCGGTTGAGCCAGGGCCTCAGATCCTGGACCGTTTCCAGCTCCCGCGTCCGGGGATACAGCTTGAGCATCACATCCTGAACCAGGTCCTCGGCGTCCGCAGGATTCCCGGTAAGACGATGGGCAAACCGGTAAAGACCCCGCAGATGTGGCTTTACAAGCTGATCAAAGGTTCGTGCCTGGGAACGACTGAAAAACAACGGATACAACCTGCCTGGATAGCGGTGACGTCAGTTATAGCAGACTCCATGGAAAACGACGCCCGTCCTCTGAACATTCTGTAATCGCAATATCCGGAACCTTCCCTGGATGCCATTCGTGGTGAGTACAGGTGCCGATAACGGCATTGGCGATCAGCCACACACGACAAGGGAGAAGAACATGACATCCAATGCACTCAAACCACTGGCAATTGCCGTTCTCGCAGCCTCCACGACAGGGCTCACCGGCTGTTTCAGCAGTTCTCCTCGGGGGGCGACAGCGGCTCTCTCTCACTCGGCATTACAGATGCGCCGGTAGACTCACTGGAAGAAGTGAACATTTCCTTTACCAGCATCACCCTCAATCACAGCAATGGCGAACGGATCGAGATCGAACTGAATGAGGAGCAGCTGGCCGAGCAACCAATTGATCTGCTAACCCTCCAGCGCGGCAACGCGGCAAGCCTTATTGCCGACGAGGAAGTGCCTGCGGGTGAGTATGAGTGGATCCGACTCAATGTTGTGGACAACCAGACATTTCCAGACATGTATGTGGTCAGAGAAGACAACGGAGGCACCGCTGACCTGGCCGTGCAATCAGCAAGAGGGCTTCAGCTGTCCAGCGGTTTCACTGTCCCCCAGGGCGGCTCGGCGGATTTTACAGTCGACTTTGACCTGCGTTCCGCCATTACAGACCCGCAGGGGCAGGACGGATACTTCCTGAGGCCCTCATTGCGGCTGGTGGACAACAGCGAGGTCGGCGCCATCGAAGGCACTGTATTCAGCAATGTCATCAGCAACCAATGTAACGAGAACACAAGCTTCAATGGGGCTGTTTATGTCTATGAAGGCCAGAACGCGGAGCCTATCGACTACAACAGCAAAACCGACAAAGAACCGCTGATGACGGCAGCCGTGGAACAGCCGGAAAGTGGCGGCGAACTGAGCTATCGGGCAGCGTTCCTGACCGAAGGCGATTACACCATCGGCTACACCTGTGACGCCGACGACCCAGATGCCGATAACGACCTGACCTTCACCGGCACCCGCAACGTGACGGTCTCAGCCAACGAAACTCAGACCGAAGACTTCGACGGCAGCCAGTAACCCGCACCGGACCGGGCTACATCTGCCCGGCCCGTTCCCTGGCATCCGCCGCGCCCGCCTGGTCGCCCATGCGGGCGCGGATGGCTGCCAGTTCCGACCAGCCCTCCTGCCGGAGCGCCCGGTCATTGCCCGCCTTGCTGATGCCCTTGAGCACGAACTGTTCGGCACGCGCCGGGTTTCCTTTTTCCCGGTAGACCCGACCCAGCGCGTAATAGACCGCCGCCGCATCCGGCGCGATACGCTGCGCCCGCTGGATCAGGTCCAGAGCCCGCCCATCATTACCAGCCTCCAGAGCCGAATCCGCTGAGGCCAGCAGCCCGCGCGCCGCATCCGGAACCCTGCCTCCACTTTCACGCTGGCGGTCAACACTGGGCGGCTCATCCTCGGACGGTTCCTCCACCTCAGCAGACTCCTCCGTCCGCTTACCGATGGGCTCGACCTCGGTTCCGGTGTCTTCTTCCGGCGGCTGGAACCGCACGCTGCAGCCCGCCAGAAGCAGGACCGCAAGAGCCATGCTGCCCCACCGGATCCAGGGTTGAATGGTCATCCTGTCTACCTCCGTCAGAAAATCTGCTGGAACCACCGCTGGATCCGATTGCCCATACCGTCGCTGCAGGGCACCTCTTCCTGGGGTTCCGAGCCCTGTATGAAGGGAATCCGCCTTGCGCCGTCACAGCCCTTCGCCGTAATCCCCCCGGTCTTTGAGTCCACCCAGTGGTAGTCCACGGAGCCGGGCACCACCGGCGAAAACGCCCTGGTGGAGCTGTCGTCCATAATCCGGCCCCAGATCTGCAGCGCGCCCGAGCCGCCCGTGAGCGTGGTGGCATCGTAATCGTCACCACCCACCCAGACCACCCCGAGATGATCCCCGGTGAACCCAGCAAACCAGCTGTCCCGGCCTTCATTGGTGGTCCCCGTTTTACCGGCCGTGTGCAGCCGTTCCGGGATGAGATTGTACACCGAGCTGCCCGTACCCTCGCGCATCACCTCCTGCATGGCGTAGTGCAGAAGGTGCATCGGCCCTGGTTCAACCACCTGCTCCATCCGCAGGTCGTAACGGGACAGCACCTCGCCCTCCGGCGTGGTGACACTGCGGATGCTGCGCAGTGGCACCCGGAACCCGCCGGAGGCGATGGTCTGGTACATCCGCGCCACTTCCAGCGGTGTCATCTCAACGCTGCCCAGGAGCAGGGAGGGGTACTGTGGCGGCTCATCCTCCATACCCAGCCGCTGGAGGGTTTCGGTCACGGCCGGCACCCCGAGATTCAGCCCGAGCCGGACACTGGCCTGGTTGTAGGAGTGGGAAAGGGCCCTGTGCAGTGGTACCTGACCGTGGGATTCACCACTGAAATTGGCTGGCGACCAGGTATCACCGTTATCAAACTCCAGGCGGAAGCGCTCATCCTTCAGGGGCGAGATCAGAGTATAGCGGGCCGGCTTTTCCAGGGCAGTAAGATAGGTTGCCGGCTTGACCAGGGAGCCGATCGGCCGGCTGGCGTTCATGGCCCGATTGAAGCCAGGGAACCGCGTGTCGCGCCCGCCCACCAGCGCCTCTACTTCACCGCTTTCACGCCCGGTGATCACAACGGCCCCCTCCAGGGTCCCTGCTTCCTGCCCCTGTTCCAGGGCAGCCATCATGCCGCTGGCTCTCGATTCAGCCGTTGCCTGCAACCGCGGATCCAGCGTGGTGAAAATGCGCAGGCCAGCGGTTTCCAGATCCTCGTCCCGGTAATCCCGGGAAAGGTGTTCACGCACCAGGTCCATGAAGGCGGGGTAGCGGTGGGTATCCTCGTCCGGCGCTGCCGCCACATCCAGAGTCCGCCTCTTGAGGGAGGTCGCGCGTGATTCGGTGATCAGCCCCCGATCAGCCAGCAGCTCCAGCACCAGGTCACGCCTGGCCCGGGCCTGCTCGGGCCGGGTCCGTGGATTGTAGTAGCCGGGACCGCGCACCATACCCACCAGCAGCGCCGTCTCATGGAGTTCCAGCTCACTGAATGGTTTCGCGAAGTAAAAGCGGCTGGCCAACCCAAACCCGTGAATGGCGCGTGTTCCGGACTGCCCCAGGTAGGCCTCATTCATGTAGGCCTCCAGGATCGCCTCCTTGGAGTAACGGGCTTCCAGCAGAATCGCCATGATGGCTTCGTTGAACTTGCGCCAGTAGGTCTGCTCACTGGAGAGCCAGAAGTTCTTGACCAGCTGCTGGGTCAGGGTACTGCCACCCTGCACCACCCGCCCGGCCTGCAGATTGGCGATGAAGGCACGGGCGATGGCCGTGGGCTCCACCCCGTAATGGGACGGGAAGCCCCGATCCTCAACCGTCAGCAGGGTCTCGCGGAAGAGCTCCGGCTGGTCGTCGAGCTGCACCAGGACACGATCCTCACCATGGCCGGGGTAGATGCTGGCAATACGGCGGGGTTCCAGCCGTGCAAGCGCCGTCTCCCCGGGAGCCTCGAACCCGGTAATCGTGCCGCTGTCCGCCGTCACCCGCAGATTGCGGGCGGGTTCCCTGCCATCCGGAAAGTGGAACCCGCGCGTCCGGATCCGGAAGCGTCCGCCCTGACGCTGGAACTGCCCGGCATCCCGCGGCGCACCTGAAACCGGCTGATACCCCAGGGCCTCCAGCTCCTGTGCCAGCGCTGCAGCCCCCACCGGCGCCCCTGCGTAGAGCTCAAGAGGCTGCGCATAGACCCGAGAGGGAATTTCCCAGCGATGATCCTCGAACCGGGAGGTCACCTGGACATCCAGATAGATGGTCCAGACTACCAGCATCAGAATCCCAACCAGCCCCAGTCGCCAGATCAGCCCGATAAAACCTCTGCTGCGGCGCTTTTCCTGCTTTCTTCCTGCTTTTCTACTCATGGCTGCCGATTATAGCGCTCTCACACGCCACGTCATGGGCGGTTTCATGTTCAAAACATGACGTCCCCGTTATGATGTTTCTGAATACCTGTGCAGGAGCTGTGGAATGGAATCAGGGCTGATCAGTGCCTTACAGACCCCGGAGTGCTACCCCCACCCGGTCAGTGATATCCGCCTGATCGAAACGCACATCTCCTGGGTGCTGCTGACCGGCGATTATGTGTACAAGATCAAGAAGCCTCTTGATCTGGGGTTCCTGGACTTCCGCGAGCTCAGCGCCCGCCGGCATTACTGCGAGGAGGAACTGCGCCTCAACCGGCGGCTGGCGGAACCGGTCTACGAGGCGGTCGTCCCCATCACGGGCAGCCCGGAGTCACCGGCGATCAACGGTGATGGCACGCCCATCGACTATGCGGTGCGCATGCGCCAGTTCGACCCGGAACAGACCCTGGACCGGCTGAGCGAGCGGAACGAGCTGACACCGGGGCAGCTGGATGAGCTGGCTGAACGCGTCGCCAGCTTCCACGACTCAGTCCCGTCGCTGCCACCGGACAGCCCCATGGCCAACACCGATGACCTCAGGGACGCGATGGTGGACAACGTCACCACCGCCCTGGAGCACCTGCAGGAGGCCGGCGACCGCCAGCAGGCACAGGCCCTGCTGGAATGGATCCGTGACACCTTTGAGCAACAGCGCGAACGCCTGCAGCAGCGGCTGGCCGACGGACGGATCCGTGAGTGCCATGGCGACCTGCACCTGGGCAACATCGCCCTCTTCCAGGGCCGGATCACTGTTTTCGACTGCATTGAGTTCAATCCCGAATTCCGCTGGATTGACACCGCCAACGACCTCGCCTTCCTGCTCATGGACCTGGAAAGCCGCGGCCATCCCGCATGGTCGGCCCGGGTGCTCAACCATTACCTGGAACACAGCGGCGACTATGAGGCCCTGCCACTGCTGCGCCTGTTCAGCGCCTACCGGGCCATGGTGCGTGCCAAGATCGCACTGCTCAGCCCCGCGGATTCCAGCGAGGCCGAACAGCAGAACCTGGACCGGTACCGGCGTTACGCGGAGCTGGCCGAGCGCTACTCCATGATCCCCCAGCCCTGGCTGGCAGCCACCACCGGCTTTTCCGCCAGCGGCAAGTCGCGTTTCAGTTCCGCGCTGGCGGAACAGTTCAGCATGATCCGGCTGCGCTCCGATGTGGAGCGCAAACGCCTTTTCGGGCTCGGGCCAACCGAATCCAGCAACTCCGCGCAGGATGCCGGCATCTACACCCAGGACGCCACACGCCAGACCTACCAGCGGCTCCAGGCGTTGGCCCATCGCGCGCTGGCGACCGGCTACCCGGTCATCGTGGACTCCGCGGCGCTTTACCAGGAAGAGCGGGATGGCCTGGCGGAGGTAGCGGAATCGCTGGGTGTTCCCTTCGTACTGATCGCCTGCGAGGCACCGGAATCCGTTCTGCGTGAACGCATCCGCGAACGGGCCCGCCGCAGCGGTGAGGTTTCCGAAGCGGACGAAGCGGTCCTCGATCAGCAGCTGGGCAGTGCGGACCCCATCGGTGAAAGCGAACGCAGCCACACCATCCATGTCCACACCCACACCCCGGGTGCGCTGGAGGCACTGATCCGTGCCCTGGACCCCGGACCACGCGGCCACTGATCACCACGCACGTGGCAGCCAGCGGGCAAACAACTATACTGGGGCCAGAAGCCCGGATAACACTGGACGGACAACAATGGAAGAAGATCTGGCCCGCAGTATCGACGACCCGCTCTATCAGGCGCTGCGCGACGAAAACATCCAAGCTTTCAATGAGGCCCGGGACAAGCTGGAAAAGCTTCCGAGCTTCGCCTATGGCGATTTCCGCGGTCTCGACCTGCGCGGCCTCAATGCGAAGGATCTGGATCTACGCCACGCCTATTTCCGGGGAGCGGATCTGCGCGGCATTGATTTCAGCGAGACCGCCATGGAAGGGGCCAGCATTGCCCACACCAAGATCTCAGGCTGCTTCTTCCCCCGAGCCATAGCCGCCGATGAGATCGTGATGTCGCTCAACCACGGCACCCGCATGCGCTACAACACCAGGGGCTAGCCCGGAGGCGGCCATTACCTTCAAGCCTGGCCTGGAAACGCCTCCTGCAGAAGGGAGAGCACCCACTGCTGCAGGGGATCCTGGTCGGTACGCGGATGCCAGGCGGCAATAACATCGAAACAGGGCGGTGATTCCTCCAGATCGATGGGGGTTACCAGCGGATGGGGAAGAATCCTTGAGGGCAGGAAGGCGACACAGTCGCTGGATGCAACGCAGGTTGGGGCCGCAGAGAAACTCGGGACGGACATAACGATATTCCGTCCGTACCCTTTGCTGGCAAACCAGCTGTCAGCGGAACCAATCAGGTTGGCCCGCGTCGGCGAGACAATGAGCTGTGGCAACTCAGCCACATCTCCGATGGTCAGCTTGCGCTCATGCAATGGCGAGTCATTCCCTGCCACGCAGATGTGATACTCCGAGAAGAGCAGCTTGCTCTGGCAGCTTTCCGGCGCGAAGGCAGGGAACGTCAGGGCCAGGTCCAGCTCACCGGAGGCCAGCATGGCGTGCAGGCGGTCGCTCTCGAACTGACGAACGATCAGCTTCAGGCCCGGCGCCTGCTGTCTGACCCTGGCGACCAGCTCAGGCAACACCACCTCCACCGCATAGTCAGTCGCGGATATGACATAGGTCCCCTGCACACTTGCCGGATCAAACCGCTCTGGGGGAATCAACTGCTCAATACTGTCAAAGACAGCCTTCACCCTCGGTTCGAGCTCCTGCGCCAATGGCGTTGGTACAACACCCTGGCGTGAGCGCAGGAAAAGGCGATCCTGGAAAACCTCCCGCAACTTGTTCAATTGCGCACTCACCGCCTGCTGCGTCATCCCCATCTGACTGGCGGCCCGCGTCAGGCTTCTCTCTTTAAGCAACGCCCTCAGCACACGCAACTGCTTCAGGTCGATATTGCCAATACCACTCATGTTTGTATTTCTCACCAAAAATTACTGTTTCTGTTTGTGATCATACGCCCTTAGTCTTGTGCCCGTCATCGCAGCCATCCAACGACGACTCGGCGTTCCGCGCCAGGTCCTGAACAAACAGGACATCGGCAGGGTCGAGATGCTGCTGCGTCAATGTACTTTCCACTGAAAAGGCCCAGAACCATGAATACTGAATCGCTTTTTGAATCAGTGCGCCTCGGTGATCTGACACTGAAAAGCCGCATCGTGCTGCCACCGTTGACGCGCTCCAGAAGCACCCAGCCGGGCAACATCCCCAATGACATGATGGCGACCTACTACGCTCAGCGGGCTTCCGCCGGCTTTATGGTCTCGGAAGGCACCCAGGTCGAGCCGCGTGGCCAGGGGTATGCCTGGACGCCTGGCATCTCCACCCCGGAGCAGGTTGAGGGCTGGAAAAAGGTCACCGAGGCCGTTCACGCCGAAGGAGGTACGATCTTCTGCCAGCTCTGGCATGTGGGCCGGATATCGCACCGTTCGCTGCAACCGGAAAGGGCAGCTCCGGTGGCGCCGTCCGCCATCCGCAACGAAACCGTTAAGGTGTTTGTTGAAACAGGGCCCGGTGAAGGCAAGATCACTGATTCCGACGACCCCCGTGCCCTGAGCACGGATGAGGTTGGCGAAATGGTTGAGTTATACGCCCGGGCGGCGCGCAATGCCATGGAAGCCGGCTTTGACGGCGTGGAGATCCACAGTGCCAATGGCTACCTGGTCAACCAGTTCATCTCGGAACACAGCAACCAGCGCAGCGACCAGTATGGCGGCAGCCTGCGCAACCGGTTGCGCTTCCTGGAAGAAGTGGTCAGTGCGGTCTCCAGGGAAGTGGGCGCCAACCGCCTCGGCGTCCGGTTCTCACCGCTGTTCGAAAGCACGGACGAAGAGCGCGTCTATCTCGGGCTGGTTGAATCCGACCCCCATGAAACCTATGTGGAAGCGGCACGGATGCTGGACCGTCAGGGCATCGCCTACATCTCGATTGCCGAGGCGGACTGGGATAATGCCCCCGAACTGCCAGACAGCTTCTGCCAGGCTCTGAGGGATGCGTTCAGCGGCGCTCTGATTTTTGCCGGGCGCTATACGCCGGAAAAGGCCCTGCGCATGTTTGAGGCGGGCTATGGTGATCTGTTCGCGTTCGGCAAGCCCTTTATCGCCAACCCGGACCTGCCCCATCGCATCTGGCATGAACTGCCCTGGAATAAAGTGGATCCGGCGACGATGTACGGAGGCAGCGCCCACGGCTACACCGACTACCTCACTTACGCACAGCAGGCCCAGCAGAACGCCCCGGAACCGGAAAGTGTTTCCTGACAGGCCCAGCCGCGCGCAGGAGTGGCTCCTGCGCGCGGCAACCCCTATAGAACAACACTCACCTCCCCGCCCGGCTCCAGGGCCTCGGGGGTCATGGTCATCCGCCAGGCCCGACACGCCACGCCCTTATCAACCACCTCGCGCAACAGCTGCGCATACACCGGATCGATACCCTCGGCCGGCCGCACTTCCCGGGCACCGGAATGGCTGACACAGAACAGCAGCATGGCCCGGTCCCCGGCTTCCACCCGCCCCTGCAACTCGCGGAGATGCTTCTGCCCCCGCGCCGTAACCGCATCCGGAAAGTACGCAACACTCCCCTCCGCCAGGGTCACGTTCTTCACCTCGATCCAGACCGGTCTACGCTGTCCGGTGCTGTCCTCCAGAAGCCAGTCGATCCGGCTCTTCTCACTGCCATACCGGACTTCCGGGCGCACACGGTCATAGCCGGTCAACCCCCCGGGTCGCGCCCCATTCAACAGCTCCCCCATCACGGTATTGGCGCGTGCGGTATTGATACAGGCAACCTCACCGCCAGACCCTGTCTCCACCAGCTCCCAGGTCCAGGACAGCTTGCGCTTCGGGTTATCGGAATGACTCAGCCAGACCCGGCTTCCCGGCGCATCGCAGCCCATCATGGACCCTGTGTTCGGGCAGTGCGCCACCACCGTTTCCCCGGAATCCAGCGTCACATCCGCCAGAAAGCGCTTATAGCGACGCACCAGGATTCCGGGCGTCAGTGGTGGATCGAATTCCATGGGTAGCTCCCCCAGATGTTATCTGCTACGTTTCGCAATCTTGCCTGCCATGCCCCGCATCTTCTATAAAGAGCGGATGGCGTGGCCAATCCGGAATTGCGGCAATGATGCCGAAGGTCAGTCGCCGGCGCCAGGCCGGCTGCGACTCGAAAGGGGTAACCATTATGTCGAAGAATGAACCCGCTGTTCAGAACGACTTTGCCGACTTCAAGCCCTACCAGCCGGGCGATGATGAAGAGTACATGAACCAGGAGCAGCTGGAGCATTTCCGGAAGATCCTGCTCGGCTGGAAACAGGAGCTGATGGAGGAAGTGGACCGCACGGTACACCACCTCCAGGAGGACGCCGAGAACTACGCGGACCCGAGCGACCGTGCCACCCAGGAAGAAGAATTCAGCCTGGAGCTGCGCACCCGTGACCGCGAACGCAAGCTGATCCGCAAGATCGACAAGACCATCGACCGGATCGACAAGGACGATTACGGCTTCTGCGACCAGTGTGGCGTGGAGATCGGCATCCGGCGGCTGGAGGCGCGCCCGACCGCAACCCTGTGCATCGACTGCAAGACCCTGGCCGAGATCCGGGAAAAACAGACTGGCGTCTGATCCATCCCAGGCGCTGTCATGGCCTACCGCGGCCGTTTTGCCCCATCGCCCACAGGGCCACTCCACTTCGGCTCGCTGGTCGCGGCACTGGCGAGCTGGCTGGACGCGCGTGCGCATGATGGCACCTGGCTGGTCCGCATTGAGGACATTGACCCGCTGCGCGAGGCCCCCGGCGCCGCACAGCGCATTCTGGATACCCTCACGGCCCACCAGCTGGTCCCTGATGAGTCCCCCTGGTACCAGTCCCAGCGCAGCGAGGCCTATGACGCTGCCCTGATCCGGCTCCGGGAGGCCGGCAAACTCTACCCCTGCCCCTGCTCCCGCAGTGAACTCAATGCCCATGGGGGCCAGCACCCCAGGCGGTGCCGCGAGCGGCCGGACTGGAACCAGCCGGAGCCCTTTGCTCTGCGCTTTCCGGTAGAGGCGCATGACGGGCACTGGTATGACCGTGTGCTGGGCGACCAGCCCCTGAGGCTGGTGCGGGAAAAGGACGATGCGGTACTGCGGCGCAAGGAAGGCTTCTACGCCTATCACCTTGCCGTGGTGGTGGATGACATTGCCCAAGGCATCAACCAGGTGGTCCGGGGGCAGGACCTGGCCGAGCTCACCCCAGCCCACCTCTGCCTTTACGAAGCTCTGGAAGAGACACCGCCAACCTACCTGCACTTTCCGGTGGTCTGTAACGAGCGGGGTCAGAAGCTGAGCAAACAGGCGGGCGCATCCGCCATCGATGACACCATGGCACCGCGGAACATCAGCCAGGCACTCACCGCCCTGGCGCACCGCCCACCCGGGAACCTCAATGAGAGGCCCGTGGAAGACCAGCTGGCGTGGGCCATCAGCCACTGGGACCCGGACAGGCTCCGGAGGGCATGACCATGTACATCTATCGTCTGGTCTTCCTGCTGGTACTGGCCATCTACATTTTCTCGCCCGACATCATGGACTGGTGGGTCGATCCCGGCAGCGCGTGGTACCAGCCGTTCGGGGTCTGGCTCGCCCTGATCGCCCTCGCCTTCTGGCTCGATCACCGGAGGGACGGCGATGAGCTTTAGTGTGCCAACGCTGCTGCTGATCAGTGCCCTCTACCTGGCGATTCTGTTCGCCATTGCACACGCCACGGACCGCAACTGGCTGCCCCGGCACTGGACCCATCACCCACTGGTGTACGTGCTGAGCCTGGGCGTTTATGCCGGAGCCTGGGCGGTCTTCGGGGCTGTGGGCATGGCCTACAGCTTCGGATACGGGTACCTGGCCTACTACCTGGGGCTCTGCGGCGCCTTTCTGTTGGGGCCAGTGCTGCTGCACCCGATCCTCAGGCTGGCGCGCGGCTACCAGCTCAGCTCGCTGGCGGACCTGTTCACCTTCCGGTACCGCTCCCAGTGGGCGGGTACGCTGGTAACACTGTGCTCCGGCATCGCCATCCTCTCACTGCTCAGCCTGCAGATGCAGGCCATGGCCGGCGCCATCCAGACACTGGCCCCCGATGCCAGCCGCTGGTTCAGCGCCACCCTCTTCGCGGTTCTGGCAGCCGTGTTCACCGCACTCTTCGGTGCCCGCCGCAGCCAGGGCGTGGAGCGCAATGAAGGGCTGGTCATGGCCATGGCCTTCGAGGCACTGGTCAAACTGCTTGCCCTGGGCAGCATCGCGGTCATCCTGCTGTTCAGCGTTTTCAACGGTCCGGCGGGACTGGAGACCTGGCTCCAGGGCCAGAGCCACCAGGTCAGCGCCCTGGAGCGCCGCCTCAGTGACGGCAACTGGCGCGCCCTGCTGCTGATTTCCTTTGCGGCCGCCCTGGTCATGCCGCACATGTTCCACATGACCTTCACCCAGAACCCGAGCCCCCGTGCCCTGGCGCGCGCCAGCTGGGGGCTGCCCCTCTACCTGCTGCTCCTGGCCCTGCCGGTTCCCATCGTCCTCTGGAGCGCCCGCGCCCTCGAGGTCGCTGGCAGCCCGGACCTGTTCGCCGTCAGCCTGGGCGTGGTGCTGGAGTCACCGCTGCTGGCCACACTCGCCTACCTGGCCGGCCTGTCCGCCGCCAGCGCGCTGACGATCGTGCTGACCCTGGCGCTGTCCGGCATGCTTCTCAACCACCTGGTGCTTCCGCTGCGCTCACCACCGGAAAACCGCAGCATCTACACTTGGCTCCAGAGCGTGCGCCGCCTCCTGATCCTGGCGATCATCCTGGCGGCCCTGCTCTTCCACGCCCTGATAGGCCGCCATCTCGCGCTGGACAGCCTGGGCCTGATCGCCCTGACCGGGGTGCTCCAGCTCCTGCCGGGGGTGCTGGCCGTCATCTACTGGCCCGAGGGCAACCGCAAGGGCGTGATCAGCGGCATCATCGCGGGCATGCTGGTCTGGTTCGCGGGGCTGGTACTGCCGTTCACCACCGGCATTGCCCCCGGAGACTGGCTGGGTCTCCACCTGATGCAGCCCTCGGACATCGACAGCTGGCACGTGCCCACCTTCATGGCGTTGAGCATCAATGTCCTGGTGTTCGCGCTGACCTCCATGCTCACCGGTACCAGCAACGGCGAGGCCCGCGCCGCGGAATCCTGCAGCATCGGGGCCATGGCACGCCCGCCACGGCGGGAGCTGGAAGCCACCTCCTCCGACGAATTCAAGTCCCAGCTCACGGTGCCACTGGGCAACGAGGTGGCTACCCGGGAAGTGGAGCGGGCCCTGGATCAGCTCGACCTGCCGGCCTCAGAGAGCAGGCCCTACCCGCTGCGCCGGCTGCGCGACCAGCTCGAAGTCAACCTCTCAGGGCTGCTCGGGCCGGCCATCGCCCAGGACATTGTTCAGCGCCATCTCGGCTTCAAGCCCCAGAGCGGTTCCCAGGAACCGCAGCACGACATCCAGTTCGTGGAAGTGGCCCTGGAGGACTACAAGAGCCGGCTGACCGGCCTCGCCGCCGAGCTGGACAGCCTGCGCCGCCATTACCGCCAGATCCTGCAGAACCTCCCCATTGCTGCCTGCTCACTGGGCAGCGACCATGAGATCCTGATGTGGAACCATGCCATGGAGACACTCACCGGTATTGCGGCGGACCGCACCGTAGGCGCCACCCTGGGAGCGTTGCCGGACCCCTGGCGGGAACTGCTCGGCAGCTTCCATCACAGCGAGGCCCAGCACCAGAACCGCCGGCAGGTCGAGCTGGGTGGCCAGCCGCACTGGTTCAACCTGCACCAGAGTGACATTGCCGGTCCCGGCCACCCCGAGGGCGGTACCGTGATCCTGGTGGAGGACCAGACCGAGACACGGCGGCTGGAAGAGGAGCTGATCCACAGCGAACGCCTGGCCTCCGTTGGGCGACTGGCCGCAGGCGTGGCCCATGAAGTGGGTAATCCGGTAACAGGGATCGCCTGCCTGGCCCAGAACCTGAAGCTGGAAACCGAGGCGCCCGGCGTACTGGAGACCGCCGATGAGATCCTGAGCCAGACCAACCGGATATCCAGCATCCAGCAGTCGCTGATGAACTTCGCACGCGCCGGCCAGGACGGCGTAAGCAACCCCCATGCACCGGTACGCATACGGCGCTGCGTGGATGAAGCCATCCACCTGCTGTCACTGGCGGACCGCGAATCCCCGAGCCCCTACCGCAACCACTGCGACACCGGGCTGATGATCGACGGTGACGAACAGCGTCTGGTCCAGGTCTTCGTCAATCTGCTCTCCAACGCCCGCGACGCGGCGCCCGAAGGCACGGAGATCCCGATAGACGCCCGCCGGGTGGCAGCCAGCGTGGAGGTGAGCGTCACCGATGAAGGCGACGGCATAGCCAGCAGCGATCTGGATCACATCTTCGACCCCTTCTACACCACCAAGGGGCCGGATCGCGGCACCGGACTCGGGCTTTCCCTTGTCTACAGCATCGTGGAGGAACATCATGGCACCATCAGTGTCGAGAGCCCGGCCAGTGCGGAGACGGGACGTGGAACCCGGTTCGTGCTGCGTTTTCCCGAAGCCCACCCGACGAACGAGACAACGGATCAGCCATCATGAGTCGCATACTCATTGTTGAGGACGAAGCGGTCATCCGCTCGGCCCTGGAAAAACTGCTGACCCACAACGGCTATGAGGCCGAGGGGGCGGACTCCATTGCCGACGCAACGGCGCGGTTCGACCTGAACCACTTCCAGCTGATCATCACGGACCTGCGTCTGCCGGGCGAGCCGGGCACCGACCTGATCCACCGGGCACCGGACGTGCCCGTGCTCATCATGACCAGCTATGCCAGCCTGCGCTCAGCCGTGGATGCCATGAAACTCGGCGCTGTGGATTACATCGCCAAACCTTTCGATCATGGTGAAATGCTCGAATGCGTGGGGCGGATCCTGGCACAGCATTCCGAACCGGAGAACACGCCCGGCCCAGAGAAGGGCAATGGCTCGAACACCGATCCCTCGCACTTCATGTATGGCGACTGCCCGGCCATGCAGCGTGTTTTCCACCTGCTCCGCAAGGTCGCGCCCACGGACACCACCGTGCTGATCATCGGCGAATCCGGCACCGGTAAGGAGCTCGCCGCCCAGGCCCTGCACAACCTTAACCGCCGGGCGCCCTGGAAGCTCATCTCGGTCAACTGCGCCGCCATTCCCGAGGCCCTGATCGAATCCGAGCTCTTCGGCCACGAGAAAGGCGCCTTCACCGGTGCCGTCTCCGCCCGTACGGGCCTGATCGAGGCCGCGGACGGCGGCACCCTCTTCCTCGATGAAATCGGTGAATTGCCCGCCGAGGCCCAGGCCAGGCTTCTAAGAGTGCTTCAGGAGGGCGAGATCCGGCGCGTTGGCTCAACCCAGAGTCGGAAGGTGGACGTCCGGATGGTGGCCGCCACCCACCGCAACCTCAAGGCCATGACGCGCACCGGTGAATTCCGGGAAGACCTGTTCTACCGCCTTAACGTCATGCAGATCCGGTTGCCGCCACTGCGCGACCGGGAAGACGACATCCTGGGGCTGGCGAAACGCTTCCTGGAGCAGATCGGCGGCCGCATGACCCACCGCGGTTACACCTTCTCGCCGGAAGCCATGCAGCTGATCAAGCGTTACCGCTGGCCCGGAAACGTCCGCGAGATGGAGAACGCCATCGAGCGCGCCGTGATCCTGGCGGATGGCGAAGTCATCACCCCGGAGCTTCTGGACCTGGATGCGGAAGACGAGGAACCCGCCATCTCCACCGGGCTGGTGGGCGCCGACCAGCCCGCCGAGCCCCATGGCCGTGAGGAGGACGCGCCCTCGGACCTGTCCCTCGAAGACTACTTCCAGCACTTCGTGTTGGAGAACCAGGACCGGATGAGCGAAACCGAACTGGCCCAGAAACTGGGAATCAGCCGTAAATCCCTCTGGGAACGGCGTCAGCGCCTGGGCATTCCCCGCAAGAAATCCGGCGCACCGGGTTCCAGTGCCAGCCACTGACGGACTGCGCGCCACTGTTACCCACTGTTACCGTCCGAAACGCTGCTCCGTAGAACACAAAATGTGAGTAACAGTTCACGCCTTCACATTAATCCCTGTTCAGACCTTTCCCCTTCGTAACTCCCTGTCTTAAAAAGGGGTTAAAATTCTGGCACGGCATCTGCTTACTTCAGCCTCAAACAAGAAAAAGCGCCCAACAAAAACAAGAACGCGCACTCACAAGGCAGCAGCCCAACAACAAGAACAAGCTGCCCCAAGGGCTCAAAAACAATAATGAATGCCCTTCGAACTGAGTGTTTTGGCAGCCGAGCTTTTTAGCGGCCATTCCGCTCTCTGTTGCAAAAACGTTCCGTTCGTCGAAAACAGTCGAGCGCCGATAACAAGAACAACAATGCACGCCGAATAACAACAAAAACACTGTCAGACTGATTCCTGTTTCGGGGCTGCCTTCGGGCGGCCCCGTTTTGATTCCGCCCTCCGGACTCGCGCCAGCCCGCTTGAATCGTTACACTCGCGCTTTCGGGTCAGACAGAATCAGCAAGAGACTCCATGGCGAGACGTTTTCTGGAACGGGTACAGAACTGGCTGAGCCAGCTCGGCGGGCAGAACGGGACCGCTCCCCATGAACCCCGCATCATTTCGCGCGACGAACACAACATCTCACGCCAGAACATCAGCGAGTCCGCGAAGAAGGTGCTGCACCGGCTGAACCGCTCCGGGCACGAAGCCTATCTGGTCGGTGGCGGTGTGCGTGACCTGCTCCTTGACGGTCACCCCAAGGACTTCGACATCGCGACCAGCGCCACCCCCGAGCAGGTGCACGAGCTGTTCCGCAACTCGCGCCTGATCGGCCGGCGCTTCAAGCTGGTCCATGTGCTCTTCGGGCGCGAGGTCATTGAAGTGACCACCTTCCGCGGCTCGCCCAAGGACGCGGATAACGACCCGCACATGGATGTGAACGACCAGGGCCGGCTGCTGCGCGACAACGTCTACGGCACCCGCGAAGAGGACGCGCTCCGGCGCGACTTCACGGTCAACGCGCTCTATTACGACATCCGGGATTTCACCGTCCACGACTACGCCGGCGGCGTGAAGGACCTGCACAACCGCCAGCTGCGGCTGATCGGTGACCCGGTCATACGCTACCAGGAAGACCCGGTGCGCATGCTCCGGGCGGTGCGTTTCGCCGCCAAGCTGGACTTCACCATCGCCGAGGATACCGCCCAGCCGATCCGTGAGATGAGTTACCTGCTGGAGGACATCCCGCCGGCCCGGCTGTTCGAGGAAGTGCTCAAGCTCTTCACCGCCGGCCAGGGTGAGACCACCTACGGCATGCTGAAGCGCTTTGACCTGTTCGCACCCCTGTTCCCGGAATCCGCCAGGGCCATCGCCGAGGGCGAACCGGACGGCGTGATCCGGGAAGCACTGGCCAGCACCGATCGCCGGGTACGCCAGAACAAGCCCATAACCCCCTATTTCCTGTATGCGGCACTGCTCTGGCCGGCTCTGCAGCAGGCCTGGCGCCAGGAGGAGGCGGAAACCGACCAGCCGCCCTACCAGGCACTGCAGCAGGCGGCCGGCGAGACCATCCAGAACCAGACCCAGGCCACCGCCATCCCCAAGCGCTTCAGTACCCCGATGCGCGAGATCTGGGAGCTGCAGCTGCGGCTGGACAAGCGCAGCGGCAAGCGCGCGGACCGACTGCTGGAGCACCCCCGCTTCCGGGCTGCCTATGACTTCCTGCTGGTGCGCGAGGCCGCCGGCGAGGACACCCAGGGCCTGGGCGCCTGGTGGACGGAATACCAGGATGCCGATGCCGACCGGCGCCGTGAAATGCTCCGCGCCCTGGGAGGCGGGGGCAAGAAACGCAGCGGCCGTAAGCGCCGCAAGCCCGCACGGAACAACTCATGAGCGTGACCGCCTGGATCGGCCTTGGCAGCAACCTGGACAGTCCCCTGCAGCAGCTGCACCTGGCTCTGGAAGCACTTCACCAGCTGCCGGAGACCACCCTGGCGGATGCGTCGCCCATCTACCGCAGCAGCCCCGTTGGCCCATCAGACCAGCCGGACTTCCTCAACATGGCGGCCAGGCTCGACACCGACCTGGACGCCACCACACTGCTGAAGCAGCTGCTGCGCATCGAGGACGCGCAGGGCCGGACCCGCACCCGCGTATGGGGCCCCAGGGTGCTGGACCTCGACCTGCTGCTCTATGGCCGCGAGATCATCACGCAGCCCGAGCTCACCGTCCCCCACCCGGAAATTCCCAACCGGGATTTCGTGCTGCGCCCACTGCTGGACCTGGACCCGGACCTGAGCCTGCCCGATGGGCGACGCATCGACGACCTGCTCCGCGAATGCCCGGATAACGGCCTGACGCCCGTCACGCTTGCCTGAACACAGAGCCCGCTTTACCCTTGGCAGGATCCAAACGGAATCGGGAGCCGCTCATGAGCACCACCATCCAGTCGCTGCGGGACTACCGCGAGAAAGGGCAGAAGTTCAGCTGCCTGACCGCCTATGACGCCACCTTTGCGGGCCTGCTCAGCGACTGCGGCATTGACGTGCAGCTGGTGGGCGATTCGCTGGGCATGGTGCTCCAGGGCCGCGAGAGTACTGTGCCCGTGAGCATGGAGGACATGGTCTACCACACCGAATGCGTTGCCAGAGCCCAGCCCGAATCGCTGGTTATGACGGACCTGCCCTTCATGAGCTACGCCACCACCGGGCAATGCCTGCACAACGCCGCCCGCCTTATGCAGGCCGGGGCCCAGATGGTGAAGATCGAGGGCACGGACTGGATGGCCGAAAGCGTGCAGCAGCTGACCGAGCGCGGCGTGCCCGTCTGTGCCCACCTCGGCCTGACGCCCCAGTTCATCAACAAGCTGGGCGGTTACCGCGTCCAGGGCAAAGGGGCTGAAGCGGCTGAACGCATGGTCGCCCATGCCCGCCGCCTGGTTGAGGCCGGGGCGGACGTGATTCTGCTTGAGTGCGTCACGTCCTCACTGGGAACCCGCATCACCCGCGAGGTGGGCGTGCCGGTGATCGGCATTGGTGCCGGCCCCGATACCGATGGCCAGGTACTGGTCCTGCAGGACATTCTCGGCATCAGCCGTGGCCATAAGCCCCGGTTCGTGAAAGACTTCCTGCAGGAGGGCGGCTCCGTGGAGGGCGCCGTACGCGCCTACGATCAGGCCGTCAAGAACGGCGAATTCCCCGACAGCAAACACAGTTTCAGCGGATGAAAACCGTCCATACCGTCTCCGATCTCAGATCCGAACTCAGAGCCCACCGGGACGCCGGGGCACGCATCGCGCTGGTGCCCACCATGGGCAACCTGCACCCCGGCCATCTGGCCCTGGTCGAGGAAGCCCGCCAGCAGGCGGACATTGTGGTCACCAGCATCTTCGTGAACCCGCTGCAGTTCGGGCCCAACGAGGATCTCGACAGCTACCCGCGCACGCTCGCGGAGGACCAGGAAAAGCTTGAGTCCCGGGGCAACGACCTGGTGTTCGCCCCCAGCGTGCGCGAGGTCTACCCCAACGGCATCGAGTACCACACCCACATCACCGTGCCGGTGATCACGGAGCTGCACTGCGGGGCCAGTCGCCCCGGGCACTTCACCGGCGTCGCGACCGTGGTCACACTGCTGTTCAACATGGTCCAGCCGGATCTGGCGGTTTTCGGTGAGAAGGACTTCCAGCAGCTGGCCGTCATCCGCAAGCTCACGCGCGACCTGTGCCTGCCCATCGAGATTATGGGCGCGCCCACCTACCGTGAACCAGACGGGCTGGCCATGAGTTCACGCAACAACTACCTCAGTGAACGTGATCGTGAGCGGGCAGTGCGCCTGTACCAGATGCTGTGCTGGGCGCGGAACGCCATCCAGGAGGGTCGCCGCGATTACAGCACCCTCTCGGATGAGGCCATCCGGACGCTCGACAGCGAAGGCTTTCATCCGGACTACTTCAACATCGTCAACACCGACACTCTGGAGCCGGCAAACCACGAGGACACCCGGATCACCATTCTCGCTGCCGCCTGGCTGGGGCAGACACGGCTGATCGACAACCTCAGCCTGACCCTCGATAACAACTGAATCGCTCAGGGAGACGAGCCAGTGACCGAGCAACAATCCCTGCCACCACTCACGGAAACGCCCGAGTGGTCCGCGCTGATGAATCACCGGGCACAGCTGGAAGGCCTGCCCCTGAAGGATCTCTTCCAACAGGACGCTCAGCGCTACCCACGCATGACGCTCGAGGCCGCCGGCCTCACCCTGGATTACTCCCGCAACCGCGTAACCGACCAGACCCTCGGTCTGCTGGCAGACCTGGCCCGGGGGCGTGGTCTGCCGGAACGGGTGAACGCGCTGTTCCGTGGCGAACAACTCAACACCACGGAAAAGCGGCCCGCCCTTCACACCGCACTGCGTCAACCACAGGACCAGCCGGTCCAGGTGGACGGAGAGAACATCATGCCCGCCATCCAGGCGACCCTGGAGCGCATGGAGGTCTTCACCAACGCCGTCCGCGGCGGCGAGTGGCGAGGCATGAACGGCGACACCATCACGGACGTGGTCAGCATCGGCATCGGCGGCTCCTATCTGGGGCCGCTGACGGCAACAGAAGCCCTGACGCCCTTCCAGTCCGAACATCCACGCTGCCACTACGTCGCCAATGTGGACGGCAGCGACATCCGGGAGGCCCTGGCCGGACTCAACCCCGCGACCACCCTGTTCCTGGTCCAGTCCAAGTCTTTCACCACCCAGGAAACCCTGGCCAACGCCCGCGTGGCACGCCAATGGTTTCTGGACGGCGGTGGCACCGAAACCACCGTCCAGCACCATTTCGCCGCCGTTACCGCCAATGCGGACCGTGCCCGGGATTTCGGCATCGCCGGGGACAGCATCTTCCCCATGTGGGACTGGGTCGGCGGGCGCTATTCCCTGTGGTCGGCCATTGGCCTGCCGGTTGCCCTGGCCGTGGGCATGCCGCGATTCCGGGAGCTGCTGGCCGGCGCCCATGCCATGGATCAACACTTCCAGCAGGCGCCACCGGAACAGAACATGCCCATGCTCATGGGACTGATGGGGCTGTGGTATATGCACGGCTTCGGCGCGGAATCCCAGGCCGTTATCCCCTACGACCACTACCTGCGCCACCTTCCGGAGCACCTCCAGCAGCTGGACATGGAGAGCAACGGCAAGAGCGTATGCCTGGACGGCAGCCCGGTCAGCCACCACACCGGCCCCGTCATCTGGGGCGGCCCCGGGGTCAACGGCCAGCATGCCTACCACCAGCTGCTGCACCAGGGCACGCGGCTGGTGCCGGTGGATTTCATCCTGCCACTGACCAGCCACAACCCCGTGGATGGCCATCACGCCATGCTGGCGGCCAACTGCCTGGCCCAGGCCCGGGCCCTCATGCTCGGGCGCACGGAACAGGAAGTGCGCGCAGTGATGATCGCGGAAGGTATGGCGGAAGACGAGGCCCAGCGCCTGGCACCCCACCGGGCCATCCCCGGCAACCGCCCCAGTAACCTGCTCACCATGGAGCGGCTGGAACCGGCCACGCTGGGCGCACTGATTGCACTGTACGAACACCGGACCTTTGTCCAGGCAGCCATCTGGCGTATCAATCCGTTTGATCAGTGGGGGGTTGAACTGGGGAAGGAAATCGGTGGGCAGATCCTGCCCGCCCTGAACGGTGAGCCAGAGACCGACATGACGTTCGACAGCGCTACTGCCGGCCAGATTGCCCGTTTCCGGGCCGCACAGGGCAGCGGTTCAGGTTCGCGGTGAGATCCGCCGGCCCTGCCAGTGGAACTCGATGGGCCAGAGGCGCTGGTCTCGCTCGTAGGACTGCCACAGGTCCGCGTAGCGCTCCCCGCTGACCGGATGCCGTTCATCCGGCGCAATCTCGGCCAGGGGCTGCAGCACAAAGGCGTTACTCAGGATTTCGGAGCGGGGAAGCTCCACGCCATCAATGGTACCCACCAGAGCGCCATAGGTAAGCACATCCAGATCCAGGGTCCGGGAGCTGAAGCGGGGCCGGTTGCGCTCCCGGCCATTGTCATCCTCGACCTGCTTGAGCCATTCCGCCAGCGGCCCCACGGGTTCGTCGGTGTTCAGGGCAACCACGAGGTTCAGGAAGTTCTCACCCTCAAAGCCCACTGCCTCGCTCTCATAGACAGAGGAGATGGCCAGCTCGCCGAAGCGGGCTGAAAGGGCATCCAGCGCGGCGCGGACGTTCACCACGGTGTTCTGGTTGGAGCCGATACTGATGTAGACCCGATTCATTCACCTTCTCCCCGTTCCACCACCACGCCCACGGCCTCAGCCCCGGGAACGGCGCCGGGCTTGCGCAGCACAATACGCCGATAGCCGACGCCGAAATCATCCGCAAGCATGGCCGCGAGCCGCTCCGCCGCCGTTTCAAGCAGGCGGAACCGCCCTTCCCTGAGGCACTGCGCCACGGCTTCAGACACCGCTGCATAGTCCAGTGCCAGTGTCAGGTCGTCCCCGGCGGCCGGAGCGCGATTATCCCAGCGGAGGTCCAGATCCACAAGCAGACGCTGGGTCACCGCCCGCTCCCAGTCCAGGACGCCGATCACAGCGTCAACGGCCAGCCGCTCAATGAAAACGCTATCCATTCCAACTCCCGGGTTGATCCATTATCCTGAAGACCCGATTACGGTTCAGGGCCTTCGATGGAACTGCTGTTCGCACTCTTGCTCTGTGCACTGGGCTACCTCAGTGGCTCGATCCTGTTCGCGCCCCTGGTCTGCCAGCTGCTCAATGCACCGCCGCCCCACCTCTATGGCTCCCGAAACCCCGGCGCCACCAATGTGTACCGGATTGCCGGCCCCGGGCCGGCCGGGCTCACGCTGCTGGGCGACGCCCTCAAGGGCTGGGCGCCGGTTACCCTGGCCCAGTACCTGGACGTCAGCCCCGCTACCCAAGCGGCGGTTGCCCTGGCCGCTATAGCCGGGCACATGCTGCCGGCGTTTTCGCGCTTCCGGGGCGGCAAGGGCGTTGCCACCACCCTGGGGACAGGGCTGGCGCTGGCCGCCGGCACCATTCTCGCCATGGCGCTCATCTGGCTGCTTGTCTTCCGGCAGTGGCGCATCGCCTCACTGGCGTCCATCATCGCCGCCGGCAGCGGTCCGATTATCGCGTTCCTGCTCAACCCTCCCCATACCGGGCTCTTCCTCATCATTGCCCTGGTGCTGTTCGTCCGTCACCGGGACAACCTGGTCCGCCTGGCACAGGGCAGCGAACACCACCTCTGAGGATCATGCCGTCTGGCGCAGCCCCTCGAGGCGGACCTCCTCCAGCCCGGGCAGTTCGGTCAGAGGCCAACGCGGAACGGCCAGCATCTCAGTGCCATCCCGCTGCCCCGCAACCAGCCGCTCATGGCCGGCGTAGGCGATCATCGCACCGTTGTCCGTGCAGAAGTCCAGGCGCGGGAAGAACAGTTCCGCCTGATGGCTTTTCTCAAGCGCTGTCAGCCGCTCCCGCAGCGCCCGGTTGGCTCCGACACCACCCGCCACCACCAGACGCCGCACTCCAGTCTGCTCCATAGCCCGGCGACATTTGATCGCCAGCGTATCCACCACGGCCTGCTCGAAAGCCAGGGCTACATCCGCACGCAGGGTCTCATCCGCACCGTCCGGGCCCGCTTCGTCACGCAGCGTGTTGCGGGTGTAGGTCTTGAGGCCACTGAAACTGAAATCCAGGCCGGGCTTGCTGGTCATCGGCCGCGGAAAGCGGAAGCGCCCCGGCGTCCCCGAAAGCGCCATCTTTGCCACTGCCGGCCCACCCGGGTAGCCCAGCCCCAGCATGCGCGCCGCCTTGTCGAACGCCTCGCCGGCTGCATCGTCCACTGACTCGCCCAGAAGCTCGTAACGCCCGAGCGCCTCGACCTTCACAAGCTGGGTATGCCCACCGGAGACCAGCAGGGCTATAAAGGGGAACGCCGGCGCCCGCTCCTCCAGCATGGGGGCCAGCAGGTGCCCCTCCATGTGATGGACGCCAAGCACCGGCACATCCAGCCCGCGAGCCAGGCCATGCGCAAAAGTGCTGCCCACCAGCAGCGCACCGATCAGCCCCGGGCCCGCCGTGTAGGCAATGGCATCAATGCCCTCCCGGCCACAGCCGGCCTCATCAAGGACGCGCTCACACAGCGACAGCAACCGACGGATGTGATCGCGGGACGCCAATTCCGGCACCACGCCACCGTAGGCGGCATGCGCCGCCACCTGGCTGTGCAGGGCGTGGGCAATCAGGCCATCGTCGCCGTCGTAGAGGGCAATGCCGGTTTCGTCGCAGGAGGTTTCTATACCGAGTACGCGCATGATCACCGCTTCCTGAAGAACGGGGCATAGTGTACCAGAGCGGAAAGCCACACCCTCTCTTTACAGTAGCGGATCGAATGCGTAGACTTGCGGATCCTGAAAAGGCAGTGCCTTTAGAGCATCAATCTGACAACGGATTTTAAGGTAGGTGATTTCGCATGCCCGCTGTGAAAGTGAGAGATAACGAACCGTTTGACGTGGCGCTTCGCCGCTTCAAGCGCTCCTGTGAAAAAGCGGGGGTTCTTTCGGAAGTGCGTCGTCGTGAGCACTATGAGAAGCCCACCGAGGTGCGCAAGCGCAAGCGAGCCGCAGCGGTGAAGCGTCATCTCAAGAAACTGCAGCGTGAACAGAAGCGTTTCGAACGCTATTACTGATCACCCGGACGCCCGCCTCGCGCGGGCGTTCCTGCTTTGGGGCCCGGAACCATGGCCGGCATGATCCCCCAGACCTTCATTGAGACCCTGCGCGACCGGGTCGATCTGGCTGAAATCATTGGCCAGCGCATCCCGCTGAAGAAATCCGGCGGCAACTACAAAGCCTGTTGCCCGTTCCACGACGAACGCACTCCCTCGTTCAACGTCCGCCCGGACAAGGGTTTCTACCACTGTTTCGGCTGTGGTGCCCATGGCGACGCCATCGCGTTCCTGCAGGAATACGAGAACCAGAGCTTCACTGAAGCCGTCGAGGCACTGGCCGCCCACCTGGGTCTTGAAGTGCCCTATGACCAGGCGACCCGTGAAACCATGAAGCGCAGCCAGAGCCTGACCGGTGCCCTTGAGGAAGCCACCCGTTTCTACCGCAATGCACTCCGGGAGCATCCATGGAGCAGCCTGGCCCGGGACTACCTGGCCAATCGCGGTGTCAGCGAAGACATGATTGAGCGCTTCGCCCTGGGGTTCGCGCCACCGGAAGGCGACGCCCTCGCCAAACGCGTGAATGGTGAAACCCGCAGCGCCCTGCTCACGGTCAAGGCCCTGAACGAGCGTAACGGCCAGGTCCGGGATCTATTCCGCAACCGGCTGATGTTCCCCATCCGCAACACGAGGGGCCGCACGGTTGCCTTCGGCGGGCGCACTCTGGGCGATGACAAGGCCAAGTACATCAATTCGCCGGAATCCGAGGTCTACCACAAGAGCCGTGAGATCTACGGGCTCTACGAGGCCCGCCAGGCCTCGCGCCAGCTGGATTCACTGCTGGTTGTGGAAGGCTACATGGACGTCATCGCCCTGGCGCAGATGGGCATCAACAATGCCGTGGCCGCCTCCGGCACCGCCACCAACGAAGAGAGCCTCCAGACCCTGCTCCGCGCCTCACACCATCTGATCTTCTGTTTTGACGGCGACACCGCCGGCCATCGCGCTGCGGACAGGGCCATGGAAAACCTTCTGGGCATGCTTGAGGACGGCATGCACATCCAGTTCCTGATGCTGCCGGAAGGCGAGGACCCGGATTCACTGGTGCGTACTGAAGGGGGAGAGGCGTTTACGCGGCGCATGGAAGCCGCCACGCCCCTGTCGCGCATGCTGTTCGAGCGCCAGGGTGAAGGCCTGGACCTGAGCCAGGCCGAACACCGGGGCGAGCTGCGCAGCCGCGTGGAGCCCATGCTCCGGCGCATGCCCCGGTCCGCCATCCGGGATGCGCTCTGGGAAGAACTCCAGCGCCTCACCCGCCGCCCACCCGGTGGTCGCGGCGACAGGCGTGGCAACAGTTCCGACCAACCCCACCATGGCCAGCCGCAACACGCCAGCCAGCCGGCCATGGCGCTGGACCGTGATACCCTCCTGGCTCTGGCGCTCTATTACGAGCCACCGCTGGCCACCGAGGTGACGGCCGTACCGCAGGCAGCCAGTCACTACCCTTGCGCCCAGTCATTCGCGCAATGGATCCTCGAGAGCGGGATCGAGACGCGCAGTACCCTGCTGGCGGAAATGGCTTTCTCCGCCCCGGCCCGGGAGCGCTTCGCGGGCCTGTTCAACCGTATTGAGCATTTCCCGGAACACGAACCACTGCTTGCGGATGCCCGGCATATGCTCGGGCGGGCACGCTCACGCCAACAGGCCCGACAGGCCAGCGAGATACTGGCCGGACGCAAGCCCAGTGAGCTCACCGAAGACGAACGCCAGGAGCTCCAGCGCCTGCGCGAGAACCGCCTGCGGGATACACACTGACACCGAACATTGAAATCCAGAGGTGTCGTCCCCAGATTAGCCGGGCAGCTGGTGGCCGAAGTGACAGCCGATAGCGGAATCCACTGACTGGCAGAATGGATGACTCGTGGCTATAATGCTCGATTCATCTTGCCCCAGACAATACCGAGCCCAAAGGGTGACTATGTCAGCCAACTCCCAGAAATCGCGACTCAAGGATCTCATTGCTCGTGGCAAGGAGCAGGGATACCTGACCTACGCCGAAGTCAATGACCACCTGCCGGAGGATATCGCTGATCCGGATCAGGTGGAAGACATCATCCAGATGATCAATGACATGGGCATCCAGGTGACCGAAGAAGCCCCGGACGCCGATGACCTGCTGATCACCGATGGTGATTCCTCCGCGGACGAAGCCGCCGCCGCCGAAGCCGCCGCCGCACTGGCAGCCGTGGAGAGTGACGCCGGGCGCACCACCGACCCGGTCCGCATGTACATGCGCGAGATGGGCTCCGTGGAACTGCTCACCCGTGAGGGCGAGATCGTCATCGCCAAGCGCATCGAGGAAGGCATCCGCGATGTGATGGCCGCCGTTGCCCACTTCCCGGGCACCGTCGCCGCCGTCATCAACAACTACGACAATATTGTCGAGAACGAAGGCCGCATCAGCGACCTGGTCTCCGGCTACCTCGACCCCGAAGGCGAGGAACCCCAGTTCCCTGCGGCCGAGACTCCGGAGCCCGCCTCGGAAGCCACGGCAAGCGCCGAAGGAGAGGCAGAGGAAGACGAAGAGGACGAGGCCGAGGAAAGCTCCGACGGCGGCCCGGATCCGGAGGAAACCCGCCAGCGTTTCGATATGCTGCGGGACCGCCTGAACACCGCTATGGACGCCGTGACCAAACATGGCCGCTCCAGCGAGGAAGCCCAGAAGGCACTGGAAGAGCTCGGCAGGGTCTTCGCGCCCTTCAAGCTGAGCAATCGCCATTTTGACGAGATGGTCAACGTCGTACGCTCCACCAACGACATGGTGCGCCAGCACGAACGCAGCGTTATGGCCATCTGCGTGCAGGAATGCGGCATGCCGCGCCGTGAGTTCATCAAGCAGTTCCCGGGTAACGAGACCAACCTCAACTGGGCCGAGGAGCTGGGCAGCAGCGATCGCAAGTACGCCAAGGCCATTGGTGAGCGCGCCAACGACATCGTGCGCCTGCAGAAGAAGATCGCCAACGTCGAGGAAGGCGTGGGCCTGGATGTCAGCGACATCAAGGAGATCAACCGCCGCGTTTCCATCGGCGAGGCCAAGGCCCGCCGTGCCAAGAAGGAAATGGTGGAGGCCAACCTGCGCCTGGTGATCTCGATTGCGAAGAAGTACACCAACCGCGGCCTGCAGTTCCTGGACCTGATCCAGGAAGGTAACATCGGCCTGATGAAGGCGGTGGACAAGTTCGAATACCGCCGCGGCTACAAGTTCTCGACTTACGCCACCTGGTGGATCCGGCAGGCGATCACCCGCTCCATCGCGGACCAGGCGCGGACCATCCGTATCCCGGTCCACATGATCGAGACCATCAACAAGCTCAACCGCGTTTCCCGCCAGATGCTGCAGGAGATGGGCCGCGAACCGACCCCGGAAGAGCTTGGTGAGCGCATGGACATGCCCGAGGACAAGATCCGCAAGGTGCTCAAGATCGCCAAGGAACCGATCTCCATGGAGACCCCCATCGGCGACGATGAGGACTCACACCTGGGCGACTTCATCGAGGACATCCTGGCACTGTCGCCGGTGGACTCGGCCACGGCTGAAGGCCTGAGCGAAGCGACCAAGGGTGTGCTCTCCGGGCTGACCGCGCGCGAGGCCAAGGTGCTGCGCATGCGCTTCGGCATCGAGATGAACACCGACCACACCCTCGAGGAAGTCGGTAAGCAGTTCGATGTGACCCGCGAGCGCATCCGCCAGATCGAAGCCAAGGCGCTGCGCAAGCTGCGTCACCCCTCCCGCTCCGATCACCTGCGCAGCTTCATCGACGAAGGCTGACCCGGGTGGCGGGCGCCAGCTGCTCCGGCTAGAATGGCGCCCTCACCTCCCCTTTCCGGGCCTGTAGCTCAGTTGGTCAGAGCAGAGAACTCATAATTCTTTGGTCGCTGGTTCGAGTCCAGCCAGGCCCACCATTTATTCAGACCCAATCTGAACCTCTATCGCCGCTTTTAGTTCCATGAAGCAGGGAGCTTGCGAATTGTAGGAACGCATCCATGAACCCGACAGATACTTCCCAATGGCGCGGTCTGTTCTGGATGAGCGTCGCGGTCCTGACCATTCCCGCCTCTGATGCCATCGCCAAAGTCCTTGGGCAGACGCTCTCAATCGGTCAGGTCACCACGACGCGTTTCATGATCCAGTGCCTGCTGCTCCTGCCTCTGTGGCTGTGGTGGCGCCACAGGAATGTCCGGCTTCAGGGACTCAAGCTCAGGGACTGGTGGCTTGGCGGCCTGGTTGCTTCCGCTGTTCTGTTCCTGTTCTGGGGGTTGAGCTATCTGCCGCTGGCGAACAATATCGCCATTTTCTTTGTCGAGCCACTGATTCTGGTCCTGTTCTCAAAGTGGTTCCTGAAAGAGAGGGTTTCTCCTCGGCGCTGGATTGCGGTCACTGTCGGGTTGCTCGGCGCACTGGTCGTAATCCGTCCCAACATCGAGGCCTACGGCTGGGCCACGGTTCTGCCACTGCTCGCGGCCACCGCCTACGCGGCCTACCTGACATCAACGCGCGCACTGCGGGAGAGTGCCGATCCCAGCCACTGGGCAGAGGCCGCCAACGGTCTTCAGAAGTCGGTCCGGCTGCAGCTGATGATCAGCCTAACCGCGTCGGTGCTAATGCTCATGCTGATGGGAATCGGGCAGACGCTGACCCCGGCCCTGACCGGGGTGCAGTGGCCAACAGCCCATGAATGGGGCCTGCTTATTCTGCTGGGTGCGCTGGCCGCGTTTGCCCATGTGCTTATTGCCCTGGCATTCACCCATGCCAGCGCCAGTATCCTGGCGCCGGTCCAGTATCTGGAGATACTGGGGGCAGTGTTCTTCGGGTGGTGGCTTTTCCAGGAATGGCCCGACGCGCTGACCTTTGTCGGCGCTGCGATCATTATCGGCTCCGGGCTCTACATCGCCATGGAGAAACCACACCCCGACGTTATCTAGGACTGAAGAGGAATCCTCACGAATACCCGCTTCAGGCCTCTTTCGCCTGCTGGCGCAGCACAAACTTCTGCACCTTTCCGGTGGAGGTCTTGGGAAGCTCCTCAAAGATCACTTTCTTCGGGGCCTTGAATCGGGCCAGGTGCTCGCGGCAGTAGCTGATGATGGCCTCCTCGCTCACTTCACCGGCCTCCGGCTTGAGAGTGACAAAGGCGCAGGGTATTTCGCCCCACTTCTCGTCCGGGCGAGCCACAACCGCTGCTTCCAGGACATCCGGGTGGCTGTAGATGACACCCTCGACTTCGATGGTGGAGATGTTCTCGCCTCCCGATATGATGATGTCCTTGAGACGGTCCTTGATCTCGATATAGCCGTCCTCGTGCCATACGGCAAGGTCGCCGGTGTGATACCACCCCCCGCGGAAGGCCTCTTCCGTTGCACTCGGGTTTTTCAGATAGCCCTTCATCACGGTGTTACCGCGCAGGCAGATCTCCCCCACCGTCTCACCGTCCCGGGCGACCGGCTCCATGGTCTCGGTGTCAGCAACCATCAGCCCCTGAAGCGTTGGGTAACGAACCCCCTGCCGGGCTTTCAGTGCGGCGCGCTTTTCCAGCGGCAGATCATCCCACTCCGGCTTCCAGGCACAGACTGTGACCGGGCCGTACACTTCCGTGAGGCCATAAACATGCGTGATGTCGATGCCCATTGCCTCGACAGCACCAATCACACTGGCCGGGGGTGCGGCGCCGGCGGTCATGGCCTGAACCCGGTGACTCAGACTCTCGCGCGCTTCTTCCGGGAGGTTGAGGAGCGTGTTCAGAATGATCGGCGCCCCGCACATGTGCGTTACCCCGTGGTCGCTGATCAACTGCAGTATCTTTTCAGCCTCCACACGGCGCAGGCACACATGGGTACCGCCCAATGCGGTTACCGTCCATGGAAAACACCAGCCGTTGCAGTGGAACATCGGCAGTGTCCACAGATAGACCGGGCGCTCGCCCATGGACCATACAGCCTGGTTACCCAACGCATTCTGGAAAGCACCACGGTGATGGTAGACCACCCCCTTGGGGTTACCCGTGGTCCCGGAGGTGTAGTTCAGGGATATCGCATCCCACTCATCCTCCGGCAGTGACCATTCAAAGTCCGGATCGCCCTCGGCAAGCAACACCTCATAGTTCAGCTCGGTAACCGGGTCGCCTCCGCCGAGTTCCGGGTCATTCACGTCCACCAGAAGGGGCGGTTTTTCAAGCTTAGCAACCGCCTCCCGGATCACTGGCGTGAACTCCCTGTCCACCAGGAGCACCTTCGCCTCACCATGCTCCAGCATATAGGCAATCGCATCAGCATCGAGGCGGATGTTGAGCGTGTTCAGAACCGCCCCAATCATGGGCACCCCGAAGTGGGCTTCCAGCATCTCCGGAATATTCGGCAGCATCGCGGCCACCGTCTCACCACGACCAATACCACGCCCCTGAAGAGCAGAGGCCAGGCGTCGGCAGCGGCTGTAGGTCTCCTGCCAGTCACGCTGGATGGGGCCGTGGATAACCGCAGTGCTGTCAGGGTACACATCCGCACTGCGTGCAATGAAATCGACGGGTGAAAGCGGGCTGTGATTGGCTCCGGTCTGTGGCAGGGATTGATCAAAGATCGATGTCATGGTGCGGTCCTCGGGGTTTTCCGGGTGAGCGATACAGTTGTTGCCGGAAAACTAACGATCCCGCACTCGGGAGAGTATTAGACGATGGTCGCATTGCAGGACCACCGCGGGGCTGCCCCTGCGGGAACGCTCCCCGCAGGCGCCCCGAACACCATCAGTTGGTCGGTTCATCCTCCGCTTTAGGCCGCTCCACCAGCTCCAGGCGCCCAATGGAGTCCTGTGCCAGTGCCTCAATGCTCTCCTTGGAGAACGCATCCACACGGATCGTGTCGTACATTGCGGCCATGGCCTCGGACACCTTCTGGCGTTCGGAGTCGTCCAGCAGATCCCGCTCCTGGGCCCAGTCAAGCAGTTCCTCTCGCTGGTGACCAAGCAGCATCTCAATGTCCTGGAGTTCGTCCGGGTCCGACTTGCGGATGGCATCGTTGATGCGCTTGCGGGCCGGCTCGGTTTCACGGGCCAGGCGCAGGGCATGCAGGATGCGACCGACCGGGTCTTCCGGGTTCTCGGTGTGATAGACCCCGCGCGGAATCCGCTCCTTGGCGCCGCCCTCCTTCACAATGCTCAGCGCCACGCGCTGCCCCAGCTCGTCATCCGGCTGGCGCAGGCGCACGCCCAGCGGGAACACCAGCACCTTCAGCGGCCAGCGCAGGGGCTTGACCGGGAAGTTGGTCACGGCTGCATAGAGTGCTGTCTGGATATCGTAGAGCGAGCGCTGCAGACTCCACTCGACCACATCACGCATCTCCTCGTTATAGCCTTCCTCATGCCACTGCTTGATGGAGGCGGAAGCGTAATAGAGCCCGACCAGAGCGTCCGTCATACGCCCGGTAAACCGCTGGCGCCCCTTGAGGCTGCCACCGAGGGTCAACAGGCCCACGTCGGTCAGCACCGAGAAAGCGGATGCGAACCGCGACAGCTGTTGATAGTAACGCCGCAATCCCCCTTGGCCGGGCGTCGGCTGCACCAGGCCACCGGTCAGTCCCAGAACCAGGGAACGCAGCACGTTCCGGCTGGTATGGGCGATGTGGGCGAAGAAGACGCCGTCGAACGTCTGCACCGCCTTGCCGGCATCCTCCATGCCGGCTGCCTCGATCTCCTGGACGATATAGGGGTGGCAACGGATGGCGCCCTGGCCGAAGACCATCAGGCTGCGGGTCAGGATGTTGGCACCCTCTACGGTTATGGCAATGGGAATCGCCTGATAGATCCGGGCCAGGAAGTTACGCGGCCCCTTGATGACGCCACGCCCGGCCACGACATCCATGGCGTTGGTCACGACCTTGCGCATCAGGTCCGTGTTGCGGTACTTGAGCAGCGCGGACGGCACAGAGGGCTTCACGCCGCGATCCAGCATGCCGGAGGTGAAAACCCTGGCGCTGTCCATCATCCAGGTGTAACCGGCCATGGGCTCCAGCGCTTCCTGAACCCCCTCGAAGTCGCTGATGGAGCGGCCAAACTGCTCGCGCACGGAGGCGTAGGAGCCGGTGGTCAGGCAGGCCATCTTGCCGCCGCTGGTGCCCAGTGCCGGCAGTGAGATGGAACGCCCGATGGACAGGCACTCCAGCAGCATGCGCCAGCCCTGGCCGATCATCCCGCGCCCGCCGATGACCTGATCCAGCGGGATGAACACATCCTCGCCCCAGGTCGGCCCGTTCATGAAGACGGTATTCATGGGCAGATGGCGGGCTCCGTGGTTCACGCCCTCCGTGTCCGCCGGCACCATCACCGTGGTCACGCCCAGGTCGTGTTCCTCGCCCAGCAGGTGGTCCGGATCATAGACCTTGATCGCCAGACCGATCAGCGTGGCCACCGGCGCCAGGGTAATGTAACGCTTGTTCCAGGTGACCTTCATGCCGAGCACTTCCTGGCCGTTCCAGTAGCCCCGGCAGATCACGCCCCGGTCCGGAATGGCACCGGCATCCGAACCGGCCACTGGTGATGTCAGGGCAAAGCAGGGCACCTCGTCGCCCTTTGCCAGGCGCGGCAGGTAGTACTGCTTCTGCTCGTCCGTGCCGTAATAGGTGATCAGCTCACCCGGGCCCAGGGAGTTGGGGACCATGACGGTAACCGCGGCCGAGACGCCCCGGGAGGCGATCTTCATGACCACCTCGGAGTGCGCGGTATTCGAGAACCCGAGCCCACCGTGCTCCTTGTCGATCACCAGGCCGAAGAAGCCCTTTTCCCGGATGAACTTCCAGGCCTCCTCCGGCAGGTCGTAACGCTCATTGGTGATGGACCAGTCGTCCAGCATGGCGCAGAGCTCATCCACCGGGCCGTCGATGAAGGCCCGTTCTTCTTCGGTGAGCTTGGGGTGAGGCAGATCCAGAAGGTGGTTCCAGTCCGGCCGGCCGGAGAACAGCTGGCCGTCCCAGTCCACGCTGCCGGCATTGAGAGCCTGCTGTTCTGTATCGGATAGCGTGGGCAGCATACCCCGGATCATGCCCAGAAGCGGGCTGCTGATGAGGCTGCGCCGCAGTGGTGATGGGATGATGACCACCAGTGTGCCCAGAAGCAGCACAGTTCCGATGAACACGCTCAGCCAGTGCCAGCTGTCCAGCCAGAACCCGATGCCCGTAGCAATAACAAGCCCAGCGGTACCGAGCCACCAGTTCGCCCCGAGATAGAGCAGAACCAGCCCTGCGAGCAGCAACAGAAGAACACTCATGATGGTCACCTCCTTTTATCCGTATACCGCACCCTTGCGGTGGATACGAACCACCATAAGCCCATCCCAGCACCTGTAAAAGGACTTTTATCAACGTCCTGCTTAACCTCGCCGGGTATTGCGCACTAGAATGGCCCCACAGTGGTAAAGGAAAGGATTTCTGCGCATGGCATGGTACGCCTTACAGCATAAACCGGCCCAGGCGGCTCGCGCGCTGGCGAACCTGGAGAACCAGGGGATCGAGTGTTTCTTCCCAGAGATTGACGTGGAAACCATCCAGCAGGGTAAGCGCCGGATGCGGCGGGAGCCCCTGTTCCGGGGGTACCTGTTCATCAACCTGGAGCTGACCGATCCGGTCTGGCACAAGCTCCGCTCCACCCGCGGCGTGGTGCGGGTTGTGAGCTTCGGTAACCGGCCGGCACCCATTGCCGATGAGGTCATCCAGGGGATCCGGGAGGGTCTGGAATCCGCAGCCGAGGCCGGGGGCATCCACAAAGGGGACAAGCTCGAGATTCTGGAAGGGCCCTTCCGGGGCCTGAACGCCGTCTTCCAGGAATACGACGGGGAAACCCGGGCGATGGTGCTGATCGATTTCCTGCAGAAACAGCACCGGGTGTCCATGAACCTGGATCAGGTCCGCCCCGGCTAGACACCGCTGTTATCTAGCCGGTCACGCTGCGCCCGCCATCCACATTCAGCACCTGCCCGGTCACATAGGGCGCATCGCAGGCCAGCCAGGCCACGGCACCGGCAATATCATCCACCTCGCCGGTGCGGTGCAGCGGCACCTGATGCAGGATCGCCTGCTGCTCCTCCTCCGGCATGGCGCCACCGCCCTCGCCTTCCGGCCACAGGATTGCCCCCGGTGCCACCCCGTTGGCCCGCACCTGCGGCGCCATATCCCTGGCCCAGGAGCGCGTCAGCGACGCCAGGGCGGCTTTCGTGGCGCAGTAAACCGGATGATCCGCCAGCGGGCGCTCGGCATGGACGTCAATCAGGTTGATGATGCAGCCACGCTGCAGCTTCAGCTCCCCAGCGAGCGCCTCAACCAGCAGCACAGGGGCGCGCAGGTTGGTGTCGACCAGGCGGCCCCACTGCTCCATGCTCAGCTCTCCCACGGGCGTGGGGAAAAACTCGGACGCATTATTCACCAGCACATCCAGCCGGGACCAGTATTCCCGTGTCTCACGGGCCAGCGTCTGGACCGCCTCCGGGTCCCGCAGATCCGCCTGCAATGCCACGGCCGAGCCGGCACGCGCAGCATTCAGCTCGGCCACCAGCGTTTCCGCATCACGGTTCCGGCTGCGGTAATGCACCACCACCCGGTATCCCCTCGCATGCAGGGCCCTTGCGGTGCCCGCGCCCAGCCGTCTTGCCGCCCCGGTCACCAGAGCCACGCCACCGTGCTCATGCATCGTCCGCTTCTCCCTCGACCACCTGTTCAATCGCCTGTCGCCGGCGGGCCGCAATAGCCTCGCCCAGCGCCTTCCCCTGGTAACCCTCTTTCATCAGGGCGCGGGGTTCCACGCCCGCGGCCCGGGAGCGGGCTTCACGCACCCGGGCCGCCGCCTGAGCATCCAGCCCACAGGCTTCCATCACCATCAGCAGCTGCTCGAAGCGCTCCGGGCGCCGCCAGGCATCCGCCTTTTCGATGAGTTTCTCCACCCAGTCCGCACTCAGCGGTCTCGGCCAGCGCGGCAGTGCCGCCGAACTCACGGCAATATCCCGACAGCTGTTGGGAACCCGCAGCCGTTCACTGAAGGCATCGGCGGTATCCGCCTCGAGCTTCGAGCTAAGGGCGCCGAAACGTACTTCGGTGGCATCACTGATAGCCACCGCCCGCGCCAGAGCTGACAGGCCCCCTTCGCGCACCTCGAGCGGCGACGCAATCTCCGGCATCACCACAGCCAGGGCACCGCAGGCTTCCAGGACCTCAAAGAAGACCCGGGGGCGCGCTTCGTGAAGAGCCCGCCGTGTTTCCTGCCAGACCCGTTCCGGGACCAGGTGGTCGACCTCACCTTCGACCACCATGGAGCGCATCAGGGTCATGGTCTCCTCCGCCACCTCGAACCCCATGGGGGCGAGACGCGCGGCGAACCGGGCAGTACGCAGGATGCGCAGCGGGTCCTCGGCAAAGGCCGGAGAGACATGGCGCAGCACCCGGTCAGCAAGATCCTGTTCACCCCCGAAGGGATCCACCAGATGCCCCTCAGCATCACGGGCCATGGCGTTGACCGTCAGATCCCGGCGCTTCAGGTCTTCCTCAAGCGTGACATCCGGGGCACTGTGCACCTCGAAGCCATGGTAGCCGTGGCCGCTCTTGCGCTCGGTGCGGGCCAGCGCGTATTCCTCCCGGGTCTCGGGATGGAGGAAGACGGGAAAGTCCGCCCCCACCTGCTTGTAACCAGCCGCCAGCATCTGCTCGGGCGTGGCGCCGACCACTACCCAGTCCCGGTCCTTCACCGCCTGGCCAAGAAGCCAGTCGCGCACCGCGCCGCCCACCTCGTAGACATCCATCAGACACCCCCCTCAAAGCCGAGCTGACGCCAGGCTTCATAGACCACTACGGCCGCCGCGTTGGAGAGGTTCAGGCTGCGCCGTTCCGGCACCATCGGCAGGCGCAGCACCTGCCCCTTAGGCAGCCCGGCCAGAACGTCCTCCGGCAGACCGCGCGTCTCTGGACCGAACATCAGGGTATCCCCAGGCTGGTAGGCTGCCTGATGGTGACCATTGGTGCCTTTCGTGGAGATCCCGAAAAGCCGGCCCGACCGGATGGGCTCTGCCTCAAGGAAAGCCCTGTAGTCCTCGTGCACGGACACACTGGCGTACTCCCGGTAATCGAGCCCAGCCCGCTTCATGCGCCGATCATCCAGCTGGAAGCCCAGCGGCTGGATCAGGTGGAGACGGCAGCCGGTACTGGCCGCCAGCCGCATGATGTTGCCCGTATTGGGCGGTATCTCCGGCTCATAGAGCGCAATATTGAGCATTCAGCGCTCAACGGCCAGTGCCACGCCCATGCCGCCACCGATGCACAGTGTCGCCAGGCCACGCTGGGCCTCACGCCGGCCCATCTCGTGCAGCAGGGTCACCAGGATCCGGCAGCCGGAGGCTCCGATCGGGTGGCCCAGCGCAATGGCACCGCCGTTGACGTTCACCCTGTCCGTATCCCAGCCAAGATCCCGGTTCACGGCAATGGCTTGGGCGGCGAACGCCTCATTGGCCTCCACCAGCTCCAGCTGGTCAATGCCCCAGCCCGCACGCTCCAGTGCGCGGCGGGTCGCCGGAATGGGCCCGGTACCCATGATTTCCGGCGCCACGCCGGCATTGGCATAGCCCCGGATGGTGGCCAGCGGCTCCAGGCCCAGCTCCTGGGCCTTTTCAGCGGAACAGACCACCACGGCGGCAGCCCCATCGTTCAACGCCGAGGCATTGCCCGGGGTAACGCCGCCGTCCTTCTGGAAGGCCGGCTTGAGTCCGGACAGCCCCTCGGCGGTCACGCCCGGGCGCGGGTTCTCGTCGGTGTCCACCACCTTGGGATCGCCCTTGCGCTGGGGAATGCTCACGGGGACGATCTCATCACTGAAGCGCCCGGCGTTGATGGCAGCCTCCGCCTTCTGCTGGGAGGCGGCGGCGAACTCGTCCTGCGCCTGGCGGGTAATACTGTACTCGCGGGCAATGTTCTCGGCGGTCACGCCCATGTGGTAGTCGTTGAAGGCATCCCAGAGCCCGTCCTGGATCATGGAGTCGATCAGCTGCCAGTGGCCCATCTTCTGGCCATTACGGCTGTTGGGCAGCACGTGCGGTGCCTGGCTCATGCTCTCCTGGCCGCCGGCAATGATCAGGTCGGAGTCGCCGCAGCGGATCGCCTGGGTCGCCAGGTGCAGGGACTTAAGGCCGGAACCACAGACCTTGTTGATGGTCATGGCCGGCACGGCCTCGGTGAGGCCACCCCCAATCGCCGCCTGGCGCGCCGGGTTCTGGCCGACACCGGCGGTCAGCACCTGGCCGAGGATCACCTCATCCACCTGCTCCGATGAAATACCGGTCTCACTCAGCAGCTGGCGGATAACGGTGGCGCCGAGCTGGGCCGCGCTCTGGCCGGCGAGGCCGCCCCCGAAAGTGCCCACGGCGGTACGCCGGGCAGCGGCGATGACAACATCACGCATGGTTGTATGCTCCTGTTTGCCTGTTTTGGAAGCCAGTCTACCAGATGGCGGGCCGATTCGACCCTGATGCGGCATTGCACCGGTCATGGAGGCTGGATGACAATAAACACTTTTCGATTTCCGGCAGCTTTTGAGGAAGGATCCAACGTGAGCGACCACATTGTCTGGCACGACCACAAGATCTCGCGCACCGAGCGCGCCAGCATCAAGCACCAGCACCCCTGCCTGCTGTGGTTCACCGGCCTTTCCGGTTCCGGCAAGTCCACCATCGCCAACGCGCTGGACGTAGCGCTCTACCATGAGGGCTACCACACCTTCCTGCTGGACGGTGACAACGTCCGCCATGGCCTGAACCGGGATCTGGGTTTCTCCAATGAGGACCGGGTGGAGAACATCCGCCGCATCGGTGAGGTCAGCAAACTGTTTGCGGATGCCGGGCTTATCGTGCTCAGCGCCTTCATCTCGCCCTTCGCCAGCGACCGGCGGCTGGTGCGCAACATGTTCCCGGCGGGTGAGTTCATCGAGGTCTTCATGGATACCCCGCTGGCCACCTGCGAGGAACGCGACCCCAAGGGCCTGTACCGCAAGGCGCGCGGTGGCGAGATCCATGACTTCACCGGGATCGACTCCCCCTATGAAGCGCCGGCGCATCCGGAGATCACGCTGGACACCTCCAACCTGAGCGTCGACGCCTGCGTGGAGAATCTGCTCTGCTACCTGAAGGAGCGCGACCTGCTCAAGCCCGGGGGTGACGCCTGACGGCCATGGACTGGGAAGCGGCGTTCACCCTGGCCACGCTGGTCACGGTTCTGGGGACCCTGATCTTCACCCGGCTCTCCGCGGACCTGGTGCTGATGACGGCGATGGCCGTCATGCTGATCCTGGGCATCCTGTCCCCCTCAGAGGCGCTGGCCGGTTTCTCCAACCCGGGCGTGATCACCATTGCCACCCTCTACGTGGTCGCCGCCGGGCTCAAGGAGACTGGTGCCATCCAGTGGCTGGCCCGCCACCTGCTCGGCCACCCGAAGGGCACATGGCGGGCCCAGGCACGGCTGGTGGCGCCAACCGGCCTGATGAGCGCCTTCATGAACAACACCGCCGTAGTGGCCATGTTCATCCCGGCCGTTCAGGACTGGGCCCAACGGCTGGGCATTCCCGCCTCCCGGCTGCTGCTGCCGTTGAGTTACGCCGCCATTCTGGGCGGCACCTGCACGCTGATCGGCACCAGCACCAACCTGGTGGTGGACGGCCTTCTCCAGTCCCGCCTCGACATCCAGCTGGGCCTGTTTGAACTCGCCTGGGTAGGGCTGCCCCTGCTGCTGATCGGCGGTACCTTTCTGGTCCTCTTCGCCAACCACATGCTGCCGGACCGCGGCGGCGTCACCGAGGACCTGGACGCCGTGCGCGAATACGGCGTGGAAGTCGAAGTGGACAGAAAGGGCCCACTGACGGGGAGAACCGTTGCCGAGGCTGGCCTGCGCGCGCTGAACTACGGCTATCTCACAGAGATCGAACGCGACGGCCACCTGATCTCACCGGTGGAGCCGGACCGGGATCTGCAGGGCGGGGACCGGCTCTATTTCGTGGGAGCCCCGGAGTGCGCCAGCGAACTGCGCCGCATACAGGGGCTGATACCGGCCAACGCCAATGTCCAGAAACTGGAGCTGGCGAACCATCAGCGCTGCCTGGTGGAAGTCGTCCTCGGCCAGGAATTTGCCGGGCTGGGCCAGACTGTGCGCGAAAGCCGTTTCCGCTCGCGCTTCAATGCCGCCATCCTCTCGGTCTCGCGCGAGGGCAAGCGGGTCTCCGGGAAGCTGGGCGACATCCGCCTGCGCATGGGCGACACCCTGCTGCTCGAAGCCAGCCATGAATTCGTGGAGCAGTACCGCTTCCGGCGCGACTTCCTGCTGGTGAGCGCTCTCAATGACTCCACGCCACCAGACTTCAGCCGTGCCCCCGCCGCCCTGGGGATCCTTGCGGGCATGGTGGCCCTCAGTGCCAGTGGCCTGCTCAGCATCATGGAGGCCGCTTTCCTGGCCGGCGGCGCCATGATCCTGTTCGGCTGCACCAGTGCCTCGCGAGCGCGGCGCAGCCTGGACCTGCCGGTACTGGTGATCATCGCCTCATCCTTCGCCCTGGGCAACGCCATGGACCAGACCGGTGCGGCCCAGTGGGTGGCGGGCAGCCTTCTGGGCAACAGTGAGATGTCCCCCTGGATGGCCCTGGCCATCATCTACCTGCTGACCGCCCTGTTCACCGAGGTCATCACCAACAATGCCGCCGCTGTGCTCATGTTCCCCATCGCCCTGGCGATCTCCGAGCAGCTCGGGGTCAACTTCCTGCCCTTCGCCATCGCGGTGATGTTCGCCGCCAGCGCCAGCTTCATCACGCCGCTGGGTTACCAGACCAACCTAATGGTCTACGGGCCGGGCCGCTACCGCTTTACGGACTACATGCGCATGGGCATTCCGCTGAGTCTGCTGGTAGCCACCACTGTCATCACCCTGATTCCACAGATCTGGAGCTTCCACGGGTAACGCCGGTTACCCCCGATCCTCGCGGTAGGCAAAACGCCGCCACAGCCATTCAGCGGGCCCGGCACGCCAGCGCCGCAGCCACAATGGCGCGATCACCAGCAGCATCAGCCAGACCGCAAGGATGAACTGCAACTGGACCAGACGCGGCGTGGCCTCAAAGCGTCCGCCCGTGTAGAAAAACGCTGTGCCCAGGACCGAGCAGAGCAGATAGGCACTGAGCGCCAGCCTGCCGAGTGCCCTCAGGCGTTCCAGAAGCCCCCTGAACAGGCCCCGCTGGAGCGCCAGCATCACTGCGGAGGCCCAACCCAGCGCCACCAGGGGACCGCCCCAGATATTGAACTGACGGCCGGCATAGAGCGATTCCGCCATGCCCCACTCATGGGTCATGTTGTAGAGTACCCCCCACTGGCACAGTGGAATGCCGATGCCGAACCCAAGCAGCCCCAGCCGCCGGTAGGGCGACTCCGGCCAGTGACCGGAAAAGAAACCACCCCGGTAAAGCGCCATCCCCACCAGCATGAGCGCCAGCACACGCCAGCCCGATTCGGTCAGCAGCATGCTCGGCCAGCTCTCGAACAGTACCATGAGCCGATGCTCGAACTGGGCTGGCCAGCCGCCCCGGTAGGCCTCGATCTCCTGCTCGACCAGTGCGGAATCCGCACTCCAGAACTGCTGCCTGAAGGCCTCATACTCTTCGGCAGGCATCCAGTTGAGGATGCCGGTCATCAGCAGGGCAAAGCCGAAAGGCACCAGATAGAACACCAACGCCCAGCCCAGAAGCCGGGCCGGCGGCAGGTTCCGGAAACGCGCCGCAACCAGCCCCACCACGGCGTAAAGCAGCAGAATGTCGCCGTACCAGATGAGGACCAGGTGCCCCAGCCCAATGAGTGCCAGCGCCCCCATGCGCCGCCGCAGAACCCGGTCCACCTGAAACCCTTCAGCGGCGAGCCGCTCCCCCTGGATCACCACCCCCGCGCCAAACAGCGCGGCCAGCAGCGGCATGAAGCTGTACTCGAACAGCAGGTGGGAAACGAACCAGACCCAGAACTCCGCCCCCTCAAAGCTGCCCATGACCCCGGGGTTGAGCTGGGCGGTCGATACTTCAGCAAAGGCCCGGACGTTGATCACGAGGATGCCCAGTATGGCGAATCCACGCAGTACATCGAGGCTGGTCAGGCGTTCCGGGCGTTGCGACATGCCCCCAATTCTGATCTGCCCGCACCCACTGTCAAATATTTCCCGCCCACGACCGTATCGGGTACCCTTCCTGCATGCTGCTGACCAAAATCATCGCCGCCCTGCTCAGCCCCCTGCCCCTGGTCGGTCTCATCCTGCTGGTGGCGTGGGGCCTGCGACTCCTCAAACGGACCCGGCTGGCCGTCACCGCGGCCTGCATGGCCGGCATACTGTTCCTGGTGTTCTCCGTCGAACCCCTGGCCCGCTGGCTGATCCTGCCGCTGGAATCCCGCTACGAGCCCATCACCCAGCCGCAGGCTTTCAGCAATGTCCGCTGGATTCTGGTGCTGGGCTCCAGCGCCTCGGAGGATGCGGATGCACCCCCCACGACCCGCCTCAGTGGTGTCGCCAGCCTCCGTCTGGCGGAAGGGCTGCGCCTGCAGAATGCCCTGCCGGAAAGCACCCTGATCCTGTCCGGTGGCAGTGTCTTCGGGGACGCTCCCAGCGCTACGGTCATGAGTCGGGCAGCCATCGCGATGGGCGCGGACCCGGACCGCCTGCGCATCCACCCCAACCCTCTGAACACCCGCCAGGAGGCTGAATTCATGCGCGAGGCGGTCGGAGAGGCCCCGTTCCTGCTGGTCACTTCAGCCTCGCACATGCCCCGGGCCATGATGCTCAACCGTAAGGTGGGCCTGAACCCCATCCCCGCACCCACCGCCCGGCGCGCGGCAGGCACCGCCCTCAAGTCCGATCCCGCTTTCTGGTTACCCTCGGCAGGTGCCCTGGAGATGAGCGAACGCGCGATCCACGAGTACCTCGGCATTGCCTGGGCCTGGCTCGGTGGTCATATCTGAAATTTCAGGCGTATACTCAATGTGAACGGCGTCACAAAACCAGGGGGCAGAACAATGCCATCCAAACGCGTATTACCCGCAACGCTCTCGCTCTGTCTTCTGTCTCTCCTGCTCACGGGCTGCTCAGACGGCAGCAGTGGCGGCTCAGGTATCGGAGATCAGATTACCCTTCCTGGTGACAGCCCCATCCCGGAGACCCCAATACGCGAGGACAACCAGAGCCCGACCAGCCCGACGGTTTACACCGAATCCCGGTTCTGGGCCCAGGGCAAAGGCAGTCAGGAAAAGGGATTGTTTGCTACCCCTAAGGACAACAACGGTTCCGATGAGATCGACTCCAGCCTGCTCGCCGAACTCCCGGTACAGACCGTGCCCACGCTCGTGGAGGCCGATGAGAGACTCGCGCCCCGCGCCGTTTTCTACCGAACCGACACGGGTTTTGCGCTGGCCCACACTTACGGGGAGATTGCCGAGTCCGTAAAGCGCGTCTCCAACCAGCAGAACACTGCGGAGACCTGCCTTGGCGGATGGGCCTATGACCTGGATGCCATGGACAACACCAGTGTCGCCTACCACAGTCAGAGAAACACCAACGACTGCCCGGAGCGCTCGAGTGTGACGGAGTGGAAACAGGTACGGCTTGGTGATGATGCAGGCACGACCCCGCAATCATTCCCTGCGGGGGTCACCGTGGTTGCCGGACTCAATAACAGCGCTGCGCATGAGCCTCAGTGGCTCACTCTGGAAAGTGACGGCACCCCTGCAAGATACGACGCGCTAGACCTCTCCACCTCCCGTCAGGGCATCGATACGGCAAATACAGGCGCCCCCTTCACAGAACTCCACATGATCGGGCGCATAGGAACCGAAGGGGCCATCCTCGCGTACACCGATGCTCCCACCAGCGACACCGATCGCAACTACCAGCTGACTTACTACGACCGCACTGCCAACAGTATCAGCGACCTCCCAAACAGCGGTGGTCCCGAACTCAAAACACTGCCCCGGATTCCGAACGCAGGCTGGATCGCACCGGGAAGCAACGCCGTCTTTTTCGGGATTGGCAATGCCCTGGTCAGGGCGGATGCAGACGGCTACCGGATTATTGATTCAGTGGATGGCCCCGGCCGCCCCTATTTTGTCAGCCGCTCAGCTACCCATGTGATATGGGGCCTCCTGAAAGCGGACAGCGACAGTCCGCGGCGGGAAATCCGGGTTGTGGGCGCTGGTGGCTCCGGCGCGAGCACGCTGGTACGGGCCCCCTATGTGGAAACACGGGTGAGGGGCACCGCTGACGGCTGGTTCTACTTCACCGCCGCCAGGGGCACACGGGCAGATGGCCGCCTCAGGGATCCCTTTGCCATCGGCTACAACCCCGCCACCAGTAATGACGCGAACGCGTTCATCCTGGCCAATGCCCAGTGGATCGGCTCATCTATTGACCAGGCAGAAGCCGTCTCAGACAACGTCCAGCCCCAGGCTCTGGCCTCGGCTCCGATTACGGACCTGTTCTACCGGGGCGGCGACAGCGACATGGCAGAGCTCAAAGCCCTTATCGATCCCAGCTCACCACTGGCCACTGAGCAGGGAAAGGCGATTCTTCCCAAGATTGAACTGGGACGCATGAACGAGTGGAATTCCGCTGCCACCGCCGTATTCATGGGGCCCGGCTTTGGGCGGCAACGACTCCTGACTTCCGTGGAAGTCGGTGCGAACGAAAACCTTGCCGGGGAAACCGAACTGAGGGTCGGCTCCAACCGGGATCTGATTAACCGGGTTCACTGGGTGGATCCGGGCAAACCCGGATCGATCAACCCCATAGGCAACAGAGGGCCACTGGTACGGCATGTTCCGCTGTTCTGATAACCGGGCGCCTGGCCGGGCACTGATCCTTTTGGGCATGTGCGCCCTGAGCAGCCCCGGCCTGGCCGAACGCGTCTTCCCGCCCGAAGCCATCGCCGGGTGGGAACACCACAGCTTCACCGGCGAAACGGACTACGAACTGGTCACCATTGATGGGCGCCAGGCCGTCCGCGCTACCTGCAGGGGCGGCTCCGCCTCGGGGCTTTACCTGGAGGAACCAATTGATCTCAGCGAGACGCCCATCATTGAGTGGCGCTGGCGGGTGGACGCCGTCTACAGCGATATCGACGAGCGGACCCGCGAAGGCGACGATTTTCCCGCCCGCATCTACGCCGTGCACGAGCCCACCTGGCTGCGCTGGAAGACACGGGCGCTCAATTACGTCTGGGCCAGCAGCGAACCGGTCGGCAGCAGCTGGCAGAACCCCTTCCAGTCCCGGGCACGGATGGTGGCGGTGGCTTCGGGCCCGCCGGAAGACGGTGCCCAATGGCAGACCGTCACCCGGGACCTGCGGGCCGACTTCCGGCGCCACCACGGAGAGGTACCGGAGCATCTGACCGCCCTGGCCATCATGACCGATTGTGATAACCACGGAGGCACCACCCGCGCCTGGTATGGGCGGATCCGCCTGAAAAGCGCGGATGAGCGTTTTGCGGACTGAGTCACATTCGGGCATGATGCGATTCATGACATCACCCAATGGTAATAGAACCCCTTCCATGCCCCGGCTTCCCGCACTCGCATTCGCCCTCATTGCCCTCAGTGGCTGCTCCGATGAAGCAGCTTTCCCGGGCGGCGGCAGTGAGTTCTATGAACAGCCGGAGTGGGCCAACTATCGCGAACAGGCTGGCGAACATGGTTATGAGCCAGGCCTCTCGAACTGGCGCCACATCCCTGAGCTTACGCCGCAGGAACCCCTTAACGCCTGCAAGGATGCCCAGGCTGCGGTGGAAAGCTGGGCGCACTCCCGTGACCTGATCGGGCCGGATCGCGGTGAGCGGCTGACGATTGATATGCGCACCCGCCAGGAGGCGGATGGCAGCGTGACCGGTCTTCTGCAGCGCTGGGGATTCCGGGATGATGCCGTGGCGGGGGTCGACCACCGCCTCCGGCTGACGGAAACCGCCGGATGCTGGGAGGTCGAAAGGGTGGAAGCCCGCCACTACTGCCGCCGTGGGCTGGAGGACGGGCTCTGCCGCTGAGCGGTGATCAGTGGTTCTGCTGCTCCGCCTCGCCGGCCTGTTCCTGGCGGCGGCGCTCCAGCGCCTGCTGATAGATGGCGTCGAAGTTGACCGGCGCCAGCATCAGGGGCGGGAAGCTGCCCTTGGTCACCAGCGTATCCACGGATTCGCGGGCATAGGGAAAGAGCACGTTGGGGCAGTAGGCGCCCAGCATCTGGCCCTGGCGGCTGTCATCAAAATTGCGCACCACGAAGATCCCTGCCTGCTGTACTTCCACGATGTAGGCAGTCTTATCACCGATCTTCGCTGTCAGCGTCAGCTGAAGCACCACCTCGTACTGGCCTTCTCCCAGGTCAGTATGGCTGGTGTTGAGGTCCATGGTGACCTCGGGCTTCCACTGCTCCTGGAAAATGGTCGGCGTGTTGGGCGCCTCGAAGGAGCTGTCCTTGATGTAGACGCGCTGGAGCGCGAACTGCGGCTGGTTCTCGTCGCCCTGCTGGCCGCCCGCGGCGCCAGCCTGTGTGTCGTTGTTCTCGGCCATTGCGTTATTCCTGTCTATTGTTACTGCACGGGCCGGCAACCCCGGCCCGCCGCGTCACCGGCGCATTCTTACTTGTTGGTGACCGGCAGATTGGCGTTGCGCCACTCCATCATGCCACCGGTCAGCCGTGCCAGCTGGAGCTCCTCAGGGTTGGGGACCTCCTTCACGGCCATACCCGAATGCTGGCCCGCCTTATCCACGAGGATAATCAGTTTGTCCTGGTGTTTCCGGAGCTGGTTCCCACTTTCCTTAAGCTTCGCCATGGGAATGTGCTCGGCGCCACGGATATGGCCCTCGGAAAATTCTTTCTTTTCCCGCACATCCACCACTACGGCCTCATCCCGGTTGAGCATGAGAACCGCTTCCTGTGGCCCCACCTTGCGCCCGGCACGGCTGCTTTCCACCCAGAAAAGCGCCAGCAGCAGCACAAAGAAGGCACTGACCAGCATCCAGTGATTGATGACAAACTCAAATAGCTGTTGGATCATTCTGCGCCACACCTGTGTCCGGGCCACATGGCCCTGTTCGTTCAGCCGCGATTATACACAGGGCCCGGCAGCGACGACAGGTGCGCCAATGGCCGGGGCACCCGGAATCAGGTTAGAATCAGGCCCTTTCGAGGCAACCCGGAACCCGAACCCATGAGTGACAGACCTCAGACAACCGCGCTCATCATCATGGACGGCTGGGGCCAGCGTGAGCCCACCGACGACAACGCCGTCAGCCTCGCCCAAACCCCGGTCTGGGACCGGCTCTGGGCGGAATGCCCGCGTACGCTGCTCAACACCAGCGGCCTGGCCGTGGGACTTCCCGAAGGCCAGATGGGCAACTCCGAGGTCGGCCATATGAACCTTGGCGCCGGCCGCGTGGTCTACCAGAGCCTGACCCGCATCAGCCGTGACATCGAGAACGGCACACTGGCGGAAAACCCGGTGCTCGGCGGTGCCATCCGCAGCGCCATCGCGGCGGACGGCGCCGTTCACGTGATCGGCCTGCTGTCGCCCGGCGGCGTACACAGCCACGAAGAGCACCTGTTCGCCGCCTGCCGCATGGCCATGGAACAGGGCGCGCGTTACGTCTATATCCATGCCTTTCTGGACGGGCGTGATACACCGCCGCGCAGCGCCCGCGAATCCCTGGAAAAGGCGGACCGTCTGCTGCGCGAAGCGGGCGTCGGCCACGTGGCCTCGGTCGTCGGCCGCTACTTCGCCATGGACCGGGACAACAACTGGGACCGCATCGAAAAGGCCTACAACCTGCTGACCCTGGGCGAGGCCGATTACCGCGCGGGCTCTGGCGTGGAGGCACTGGAAGCCGCCTACGCACGGGGCGAGGACGACGAGTTCGTGTCGGCCAGCGTGATTGCGGCGGAAGGCGAAAACCCGGTCACCATCGATGACGGCGACGCCGTGCTGTTCATGAATTTCCGCGCCGACCGCGCCCGCCAGCTGGCGCACGCCTTCGTGGACCAGGATTTCACCGGATTCAGCCGCCGCAGTGAACCGCGCCTTTCCGATTTCGTGATGCTGACGGAATACGAAGCCAATCTCGACACCAGCTGCGCCTACCCGCCTGAATCCCTGCCCAACATGCTGGGCGAATACGCCAGCAATCAGGGACTGAAGCAGCTGCGCATCGCGGAGACGGAGAAATACGCCCACGTCACCTTTTTCTTCAACGGCGGCCGCGAGGAGCCCTTCCCGGGCGAGGACCGCATCCTGGTTCCTTCCCCCAAAGTGGCCACGTACGACATGCAGCCGGAGATGAGCGCTCCGGAAGTCACGGATCGCCTGGTTGAAGCCATCAACAGCGGCCAATACGACCTGGTGATCTGCAACTACGCCAACGGCGACATGGTCGGGCACACCGGCAGCATTGAAGCGGCCAGCAAAGCCGTCGAGGCGGTGGACGAAAGCGTCGGGCGGGTTCTGGAAGCCCTGAAGGCCAATGGTGGCCAGGCCCTGGTCACCGCCGACCACGGCAACTGCGAACAGATGCGCGACCCCGTAACCGGCCAGCCGCACACCGCTCATACCACCGTACCGGTGCCGCTGGTGTATGTGGGTGACCGCAAGCTCAGCCTGCGCGACGGGGGCGCGCTCTGCGACATCGCCCCGTCGCTGCTGAGCCTTATGGATCAGCAGCAGCCTGCGGAAATGACCGGCCAGACGCTGATCCAGCCCGGGGCCTGACATGCGCCGCGTCGTTCTGGCGATGCTGCTCGGGACGGCGCTCGCGGCTCCGGCACAGGAGGATGAGCAGGCTGCCCGCGAGCGCCTGGATGACGTAAAGCAGGCCATTGAGTCCGTTTCCCACTGGCTCGAGGATGCCCGCGCCAACGAGGATGCCACCCTGACCCGTCTGCGGGAGGCCGAGGAGGCCGTGGCACGCAGCCAGCAACGCCTCAACCGGATCAATTCAGACATCACCGGGCTGGATGAGGAGCTCGCCGGACTGGAGCAGCGCAACCGGAAGCTGGAAGCCGAGGCGGAGCGCGGTCGGGAAACACTGAGAGAAGTTGTGCGCTCCGCCTGGCGCCAGGGGGAGCAGCCCGCCCTGCGGCTGTTCCTCTCCCAGAAGGATCCCGGGCAGGCGGCCCGACTGCTGGAATGGCACCAGCGCCTGGGCAATCATACCCGTCAGCAGTTGGCGGAACTGGCGGATACCATGGAAGCCCTTGAACGCAACCGGCAGGAGATGCAGGCAACACGCGAGCAGCTGGCCGTCAAGCGCGAACAGGCCCGCGAGCAGCGCGATGAACTGCAACAGCGCCGCAACGAGCGCGAGCAGCGCCTGGCGGAACTGCGCCAGCGCATCAGTGAACGCGAAAGCCGGCTGGCTTCGCTGCGGGAGGACCGGGAGCGTCTTGAGGCGCTCATCGAGGAAATGGCAGCGTCCATCTCTGGCATCGAAGCCCCCGAGGACATCCGGCCATTTTCCGAACTGCGTGCTAGACTGCCATGGCCACTGGATGGAACCGTCAGCAACCACTTCGGTGATGCCGTCGGTGACAGTGGCATGCAGGCCAATGGCATCCGCATCCGCGCGGACAAGGGCACGCCCGTGACAGCCGTCCACTACGGGCGCGTTGTCTTTGCCAACTGGTTGCGCGGGTTCGGGCTCATGATCATCATAGATCATGGCGACGGCTTCATGAGCCTGTACGGAAACAACGATACCCTGAGCCATTCGGCCGGCGAATGGGTACAGGCCGGCGAGACCATCGCCCGCACCGGTAACAGTGGCGGGCGTTCCCAATCCGGTCTTTACTTTGAGATACGCCATAACGGCCAGCCGGAAAATCCCGAAGCCTGGCTCGAAAAGCACTGAACAGGAACGCAGCGCCCATGCGACACAGCTCCCGGAACCCCGTCACCACCCTCGCTCTCAGCCTGGTGCTGACGCTGACCGCCCTCCCCGGCGTCGCGGCCGAGCCCATGGAAGGGGAGGACAATGACCCCACGCGTAACATTGATAACCAGCCGCCAGTGAACGGTCAGACCAACGAGCTGGAAGTGCAGCTGGCAGACCCTGAGAAACAGCTGCCACTGGACGAACTGCGCAAGTTCACAGAGGTGTTTGAGCGCATCAAGCGCGGCTATGTTGAAGAGGTCAGTGACAAGGAGCTCCTCAACAAGGCCATTGACGGCATGCTCTCTGGGCTTGATCCCCACTCCGCCTATCTGGAGCCCGAGGCTTTCTCCCAGCTGGAGGAGAGCACTTCCGGGGAATTCGGAGGGCTCGGCATCGAGGTCGGTATGGAGGATGGCTTTGTCCGGGTCATCTCACCGATCGACGGCACGCCCGCACAGGAGGCCGGCGTCCAGGCAGGGGACCTGATCATCGAGATCGACGGCACCCCGGTGAAGGGCATGAGCCTGGAGGAAGCGGTCAAGGAAATGCGTGGCGAGCCCGGGACCACGATCGACCTTACGATCGGGCGTGACGGCGAAAGCAGCCCCATTGAGGTGACCATTGAGCGGGCCATCATCGAGGTGGACAGTGTTCGCTCACGCATGCTCGAACCCGGCTACGGCTACATCCGCATCAGCCAGTTCCAGCAAAACACCGGCCAGGAGTTCAGAACCGCCTATGAGGAGCTGGTGAACAAGCACGGTAACGAGCTGGACGGCGTGGTGCTCGACCTCCGGAACAACCCTGGCGGGGTGCTTGAGGCAGCCGTGGACGTGGCGGACTCGCTGATCAATGAAGGCCGGATCGTCTACACCAAGGGCCGCATTGAGAGCAGCCAGCTGAGCTTCGATGCCAGCCCCGGCGGCATCGCCGAGAACGTGCCCATTGTGGCGCTGATCAATTCCGGCTCCGCATCGGCCTCGGAAATCCTTGCCGGCGCGCTCCAGGACCAGCGCCGCGCGGTTATCATGGGCACCAAGTCCTTCGGCAAGGGCTCGGTCCAGACGGTCATGCCGCTGGGCGACAGCCACGGCATCAAGCTCACCACGGCGCGCTACTATACCCCGGATGGTCGCTCCATCCAGGCCAAGGGCATCGAGCCGGACATCGAGGTACGGCCGGCGGAACTGCGTGATGTGGAATCCGCACGCCGGTTCAGCGAGGCGGACCTGCCCGGTCACCTTGAGAACGGCCAGAAGGCCGAGGAAAAGTCGGATGACACCGGCACCGATGAAAGCGAAGAAGAGGCACAGCGCAAGGACTACCAGCTGCGCTCGGCACTGAACCTGCTCAAGGGCATGCGGATCCTCACCCCGGAGAAGGACAAAGCCGCCGGAACGAAGTCCGAGGGGGCCAATGGCGAGGCGGACTGACACACGCATGCGCTTCGCCCTCAGCCTTGCACTCAGCGCACTGGTGCTCCTGGGCCCCGGCAGCGCGTCCGGCCAGGGCCCGCCCCCGACCATTGCCATCATCATTGATGACCTCGGGCTCAATCAGGAGGCCGGGGCACGCCTGCTGGCGATGGATCAGCCCCTGACGCTGGCCTTCCTGCCACACCGCCCCTATACCCGGGAACAGGCCAGAGCAGCGGCCGATGACGGTAAAGAAGTCATACTCCATGCGCCCATGGCCAATAAGGCCCGCATTGGGCTTGGGCCGGGCGGGCTGGCGGCAGACATGTCCCAGCGGGAAGTCCAGAGCACGCTGCACAGCGCTCTGGCTTCGGTACCTGGCGCTACCGGCGTCAACAACCACATGGGCAGCCTGCTCACAGAGGTTAAGGAGCCCATGGGCTGGGTGATGGATGAGCTGGCGGGGCGTGATCTGCTGTTCATCGACAGCCGCACCACGGCAGCGACGGTGGCGGAAACCACGGCACTGTCAAAGGATGTGCCCGTCATGAGCCGGGATGTCTTCCTGGACAACGAGCGGGATCAGGCCAGTATCCACCGGCAGTTCCGGCAGCTGCTCAGGAAAGCACGGAAGGATGGCACGGCCATCGGGATCGCCCACCCGTATGAGGAAACGCTGGATTACCTGGAGGCGGTGCTTCCGGAGCTGGACCGGCATGGCTACGCCATTGCCACGGTCAGCACGGTCTGGTCCATGCGCCATAATAACCGACCCCTGTTCCCTGATCTTCCAGACCCACGACTGGTCCAGAAGCAGGAGTAACCAGTTGCAGGTTACAGAGGCGCTCTAACGCATAACGATGCCGTGATCGCGCATGTAGTCCTTGGCCTCGGCGATGGTGTACTCACCGAAGTGGAAGATGGAGGCTGCGAGCACGGCATCGGCACCGCCTTCCAGCACGCCGTCCACCAGATGCTGCAGGTTTCCTACCCCGCCTGAGGCGATCACCGGCACGGGCACCGCATCACTGATCGCGCGGGTCAGGCCCAGATCAAAACCGCTTTTCGTACCGTCCCGGTCCATGCTGGTCAGCAGAATCTCACCGGCACCGTAGTCAGCCATCCGCTTGGCCCATTCAACCGCATTCAGCCCCGTGGCGTTGCGGCCACCATGGGTGAAGATCTCGTAGCGTGGCTCCTCGCCCTCACCGCTCACGCGCTTGGCATCAATGGCCACCACGATGCACTGGGAGCCGAAACGCTCGGCGGCCTCGCGCACGAATTCCGGGTTGTGCACGGCCGCGGTGTTGATACTGACCTTGTCCGCCCCCGCATTGAGCAGGTTGCGGATATGGCCCACGTGGCGCACGCCACCGCCAACGGTCAGCGGGATGAACACCTCGCCGGCCATGCGCTCCACCGTCTCGTAGGTGGTGTCGCGACTTTCATGACTGGCGGTGATGTCCAGGAAGGTGATCTCGTCGGCGCCGGCATCGTTATAGCGACGTGCGACCTCAACCGGATCGCCGGCATCGCGGATCTCAACGAAGTTAACGCCCTTTACCACGCGGCCCTTGTCCACGTCCAGGCAGGGAATGATGCGGCGCGCCAGGCTCATGACGAGGCCACCGAATCGCAGTAGCGCTGGGCCTCGGCAAGGTCCAGTGTGCCCTCGTAAATGGCCCGGCCGGTTATGGCCCCGGTAATGCCGGACCCCGCCACCTGGGCCAGCGCCCGCACATCCACCATGCTGGAAACACCGCCGGAGGCGATCACAGGGATGGAGGTGGATTCCGCAAGACGGCGGGTGGCGTCCACGTTCACGCCTTCCATCATGCCGTCGCGGGCGATGTCGGTGTAAACGATCGCATCCACGCCGTCATTGGCGAAGCGCTGGGCCAAAGTCGTTGCCTCAACGCTGGATGTCTCGGCCCAGCCCTCGGTGGCCACCATGCCGTCGCGCGCATCCAGCCCAACGATGATGTGGCCGGGATGCGCATGGCACATGGCGGTCACGAAATCCGGATCGCGCACGGCCTGGGTGCCGATGATGACCCACTGCACACCCGCGTCCAGATAGGCCTCGACCACCTCCCGCGAACGGATGCCGCCACCGATCTGGATCGGCAGATCCGGGTAGGCACGGGCAATCGCCCGTATGATGCCGTCGTTGACGGGCTTGCCCTCGAAGGCGCCATTGAGATCCACCAGGTGCAGGCGGCGAGCGCCGGCTTCCACCCAGCGCCCGGCTACTTCCACCGGATCCCGGGAGAAGACAGTGGAGTCCTCCATGCGCCCCTGGCGCAGGCGGACGCATTCACCGTCCTTGAGGTCGATGGCGGGTATGATCAGCATCAGAGAGAACCGTCCCAATCAATGAAGTTGCGAAGAAGCTGGAGTCCGGCGTCGTGGCTCTTTTCCGGGTGGAACTGCACCGCGAACAGGTTCGGTGCCGCCACCGCCGCGGCCAGGTCGACGCCGTAATGGCAACGACCGGCCAGGTTGGCGTTGCCCTCGGCCTCCACGTAATAGCTGTGCACGAAGTAGAAACGGGTGCCATCGGCAATGTCACGCCACAGTGCCGGCGCAGCCGTCTGGAACACCTGGTTCCAGCCCATATGCGGCACTTTGAGGCGCTGCCCGTCCTCGCGGAGATCATGGCCAAAGAAACGGACACTGGCCGGCAGCATCCCAATCCCCTCGGTCCCCTCGTTCTCCTCGCTGGCGGCCATCAACGCCTGCATGCCGACACAGATGCCCAGCAGTGGTTTCTGCTCCACCGCCTCGCGCACCCATTCGTCCACGCCCAGGCGGCGGATTTCGGCCATGCAGTCGCGCATGGCGCCAACGCCGGGCAGTATGACCCTGTCGGCCGCGCGCACCCGTTCATACTGGTCCGTGATCGAAACCCGCACTTCCGGCGCCACCCGCTCGATGGCCTTGCCCACCGAGTGCAGGTTGCCCATGCCATAGTCGATGATCGCCACTTCCTTCATGGTCAGAGCGATCCCTTGGTCGAGGGCATGGCACCGGCCGCGCGCTCATCCTCCTCCACCGCCATGCGCAGGGCACGGCCGAAGGCCTTGAACACAGTCTCGATCTGGTGGTGGCTGTTGGTACCGCGCAGGTTGTCGATGTGCAGCGTCACCATGGCGTGGTTCACGAAGCCACGGAAAAACTCCTCGAAAAGATCCACATCAAAGCGGCCCACATGGGAACGGGTGAAAGGCACCTCCATGGTCAGCCCCGGGCGGCCGGAAAGGTCCAGAACCACCCGCGACAGAGCCTCATCCAGGGGGACATACGCATGGCCATAGCGATTGATGCCCTTCTTGTCGCCCACCGCTTTCGCCAGGGCCTGCCCCAGCGTGATGCCAATGTCCTCGACTGTGTGGTGATCGTCGATCTCAAGATCCCCGCTTGCCTGGACATTGAGATCGATCAGCCCGTGCCGGGCGATCTGCTCCATCATGTGCTCGAGAAAAGGCACTCCGGTGTCGAAGTCCGCCTGCCCGGTGCCGTCCAGGTTCAGACTCACCGAGATCCGTGTTTCGAGGGTATCGCGCTCCACGCGCGCCATCCGATCAGCCATGTCGTTCATCCGCAGGCGTCCAAAACCGCCATTATAGCCCGAAACCGCCCCGCCTTTCAGTGCCTCAGGCGTCGCGGAACGCACTCTTGAGGTTGTCGATGTAGGTGTCCACGAAGCCGTTGAACTCGTGCTTGACCACCGGTGAGACGGCCATCTTCATGACCCTGGGCAGCGGCAGCGTCAGCTCGGCTTCGGTCTGGAAGGCGAGTGCGGTCTGGCCGTCGCCGGCATCACGCAGATCCCAGCGGCCACCCACCAGGCCGTTGCCCTCACCACGCACCGGCGTCCACTCAATCACGCCCCGGTCACGATCCGACTCATAACGGCAGGCATAGACCGTCTGGATGCTGTACTTGTCCACTCCGACCTTTTCCATTTCCCAGCGGTAGGTATTGTCGCCGAGATCCGTCAGTTCATGGACCTTCGGGAAATAGGACACCGAGCGCGGTACATCGGCCAGCAGTTCAAACACCGAATCGTAATCGCCATCCAGCGTGAACTCGCGCTGGATCTCAATGGCTACCGTAATGGACATGGTTCCGTTCCTGTTGTTGTTCATGAAGCTTTGTTTAAACTGCGCGCACCTTCTCCAATTCCCCGCGCCCGGTCAAGACAGAAGAGGACGGAGTGGTTCCTCAAGCCCCAGCCATGCGTTATCTTGAACTACTGAAGCCACTGTCAGGGAACGCAGAATGAAAGCCCTCCGCATCGCACTTATCGCCATTGTCGCACTGGTCATCCTGCTTGTCGCTGCCGTGGGTACAGCCATGATGGTCATCGACCCGAACGACTATAAAAGTCACATCGAGCAGGCCGCCGCTGACAACACCAACCTGGAACTCAGGCTCAACGGCGACATCCAGTGGTCCTTCATTCCCCTCGGGCTTTCCGTGGCGGATGTGCAGGCGTCGCTGGAGGGCGAGGAATTCGTGGCGCTGGATGAGCTGGTGGCCAGTGTGGACCTGTGGTCGCTGATCACCATGACGCCCGCGGTCCACACCTTCCAGCTGGACGGTTTCCGCGCCAATCTCGCAATGGCTGAGGACGGCACCGGCAACTGGACACGGATCATGCCGGAAGCGGAAAAGCAGGAAGCCGCCGCTCCCGCAGAAACGGAACAGACCCTGACCGATGAGTCCGGCAGCGAGCTGATCAGCTTCAATGTGCAGGAAGTCCGGATCAGCAATGCGCAGGTGAACTTCGAGAACCGTCAGTCCGGCCAGTCCTTCCAGCTCAGCAATGCCAGCCTTGAGGCCAGTGACATTGCCCTGGGGCAGGACTTCCCGCTGGAACTGGGATTCAGTGTCTCGCTCAATGAGCCGGAACTGGATGTGGGCGGCACCCTGGCAATGCAGCTCAATGCCGCACAGAACATGAAACAGTTCTCGATGAGCGGACTCGACGGCGACTTCACCCTGACCGGTGCTCCCTTCAATGGGGAAACCGTGAGTGCGGGACTGAGCGGCTCGGCCAGCGCAGACCTGGACGCGGAAACCGCCAGCGTCAGCGGCCTTATGGCCAGCCTGGAGAATCTGGAGGTGACCTCCAACCTGAACATCCAGGGGTTCAGTGCCCAACCGGATGTCAGTGGCGATCTGAAAGTGGCCGAATTCTCACCCGCCACACTCCTGGAGCAGCTTGGCCAACCAGCCATTGAGACACGGGATGAGGGCGTGCTCTCTAAGGCTGCTTTCGAGACCACCCTGGCCACCCGCGAGGGCATGGTCCGGCTCCAGGAGACCCGCGTCCAGCTGGATGAAACCGAGTTCAAGGGCCAGCTCGGGTACGGACTGGAGAACCAGGCGATCCTGGTCGACCTCCAGGGCAACCGCTTCAACCTCGACCGCTACCTGCCGCCGAAACCGGAAGACGGCGAGGACGCGTCAGAAGACGCCAGTGAACAGGATACCGGCGGCACTGCCTCCAGCGGTGAAGGCGAACTGCTGCCCCTGAAAACACTGCGCGGACTCAACCTGGACATCCGGATCGGCCTCGGCGAACTGGTGGCCAGCAACCTCACACTCACCGAACTGCTTGCAAAGGTCTCGGGCAGCGAGGGGCGCCTGTCACTGGATGAGCTCAGTGCCAGGCTCTATGACGGCGGCTTCAATATGACGGCATCACTGGATGCCCGCACCGACAACCCGAAATGGCAATTCAACAAACAGCTCTCCGGTGTACAGACCCAGCCGCTGCTGGTGGACCTGGCGGAAATGGACCTGCTTTCTGGCGGCATGAACCTGAACGCCAGCGGCACCTCACGGGGTAACAGCATCAACGCCCTGCTTGAGAACTCGAACGGCAAGGCCGACTTCCGGATCGAGGAAGGCGCGATCGAGAACGTCAACATGACGCGCATGGCCTGCCAGGGCATCAGCCGGGTACACGGCGAATCCCTGAGCGTCGAGGACTGGGGGGACAGCACCCCCTTCAACGACATGAGCGGCAACTTCACCATCAACAGCGGCGTTCTGGAAAATGAGAACCTGACCGCCGACCTCGCCGGCCTGCGCCTTGAAGGCGACGGCGTGGTGAACCTGATCGAATCCATGCTCGACTACCGCGTGGGCCTGCGTGTGGTGGGCGAGGTCCACCGGGACAACGCCTGCCGCGTAAACGAACGCATCCAGAACGTGATCATCCCTGTGCGTTGCAAGGGCGGCTTCGGGGATGACCCGGCAGGACTCTGCGGTTTTGACGGCAGCCGCTTTGGCGATGTGCTCGAATCCATGGCCCGCCAGGAAGTGGACCGCAAGAAGGAAGAAGCCGAGGAGAAGGCTCGTGAACGCGTCGAGGAGGAAATCAAGGAGCGCGTGGACGAGGACACCCGGGACCGGATCCGGAACCTGTTCAACTGATCATGGCAGACTGGTTCGCCGAACAGCTGCTGCAGTGGTACGACCAGCACGGGCGCAAGGACCTGCCCTGGCACCGGGAGCGTTCCGCCTACCGGGTCTGGGTCTCGGAGATCATGCTCCAGCAGACCCAGGTCACCACCGTCATCCCCTACTTCGAGCGCTTCATGGAGCGCTTCCCGACGGTGGATGACCTGGCCGCCGCCAGCACGGATGAGGTCATGGGCTACTGGTCCGGCCTCGGTTACTACGCCCGGGCACGCAATCTCCATAAGGCGGCGATCACCGTTGTGGAGCAGTACGGTGGTGCGTTTCCGGAAGAACAGGACACTCTTCAGCAGCTTCCCGGCATAGGCCGCTCAACCGCCGCAGCCATCGTCGCCCAGGCCCATGGCCAGCGCGCCGCCATCCTGGATGGCAACGCCAAGCGGGTACTCGCCCGCTACCACGCGGTGGAGGGCTGGCCCGGGCGCACCGCGGTTGCCAATGAACTCTGGGAGCATGCCGAGGCGCATACGCCGGACGAACGCATACAGGCCTACACCCAGGCGATCATGGATCTCGGCGCCATGGTCTGCACCCGGCGCCGCCCGGGCTGCGCTGCCTGCCCGGTACGCGAGGGCTGCCTGGCCTATGCGCGCAACAACCCGGAGGCCTACCCCGGCAGCAAGCCGAAAAAGGAAAAACCGGAGAAAAGCGTCTGGATGCTGGTGATCGAGGACGGCGAAGGCCGGATGCTGCTGGAGCAGCGCCCGCCCAGTGGGATCTGGGGCGGGCTGATGAGCTTCCCGGAAGCCGATCCCGCACTGCAGCCGGAAGAGCTGCCCGAGCACTGCGAGACCGCGCTCGGGCTGGAAACCTCCGAACCCGAAACACAGGAACCCTTCCGGCACACCTTCAGCCACTACCACCTCTGGATCCGCCCGGTGCGGCTCACCGCCATCAGCACACAAGCGCTCCAGGATGACCGCAGCCGCGCGTGGCTCCACCGGCAGAGCGCCCTCGAGGCAGGGCTGCCCGCACCGATACGCCGCCTTCTGAGCTGACCCCGGACGCCTCAGGCCTTCGGAATCGCCGCCATCACCGCCTCGCACACCGCCTCCATCGAGCGACTATCACAGGTGATGGCAATGTCGGCGTAGCGCCGGTACAGATCCAGGCGCTCATCAAACAGATCCTCGATGGTCTGCTCCGGGCGCTTGGAAATACCCCGCAGGCTGTAGTCCCCAATACGCTTCCGCACGGTCTCCAGGGAGACATCCAGAAAGACCACCACACTGCTGGTTTTCAGATGGGCCATACCGGCTTCGCTGTAGACCACGCTGCCGCCGGTCGCGATCACGTGGTTGGAGAGCTGCAGCGACAGCAGCACCTGCTCCTCCACCTCGCGCAGTGCCTCATAGCCGTTCTCATCCACAATCGTCTGCAGGGTGGCCCCCGCGCGGCTCTGGATCAGCAGGTCCGTATCCACAAAGTCCCGGCCGCTGGCCTTGGCCAGGAGCACACCAACCGTACTCTTGCCCGACCCCGGCATGCCGATCAACGCGATATTGGTCTTCGATTCAGTCATTAAGCGGTTACCCGGTACTTGTGGCGTTTCCCCCTATGATACGCAATGAAGCCCCGGTATGGACCCACCCCGCGAGCAGTCCAGCACCGGCAAGCGGGCGTATGCTGGACCATGGGTCACAAACCACTCCCCGAAAAAACCTGCCCCGTCTGCAGGCGCCCCTTCAAGTGGCGCCGCAAGTGGGCCCGCTGCTGGGATCAGGTCATCTACTGCAGT